>JAZLMK010000109.1:0-3868 GCA_045598645.1 Fibrobacter sp. | reverse complement strand
AACGAAGAAATGCGGCTTCAAACTGTAAAACTGGTCCTGAAAGGCGACAAGTCGGCCGCAAAAATCGCCAAGGATCTCGGAATCAACCAGAATACGGTAAGTCGTTGGGTTCAGGAATACAGGAAACAGAACAACCTCCCGACTTACGAGGAAGAACGGCGGATACGCAAGGTCTCCATCGAAGAACTTGCCGCCAAGAACAAGGAACTAGAGCGGAAACTCAAGCAAAAAGAGAAGGAACTGGCAGACGAGAAGGAGACCGTTGAAATTCTAAAAAAATCCCTGCACATCTTCATGCGACCACAAGGCTGAAATGCGAAGCTATAAGCATACATCGAAGCAAGCATTCAGTCAAGAAGATGTGCATTGCCTTGGGGATACCACAGTGTTCCTATTACCAGTGGTCACGGCAAGAAACCAAGAGAAATCTACGGCGGCAGCGTGAAACAGACCTCGTGCAAACTGTCCGCAGCGTATTTGAAGAGTTCAAAAGCATCTACGGCTGTACGAAGTTTTTGAGGGAGCTGAACGACCGTTCCGTTGACATCAACGAGTACAAGCTCCGCCGAATCATGCGCGAGAACGGCCTCTATTCCGTCGTGGTTAAGAAGTTCAAGCCCTACAAGCCGGGCAAAAGCGACGGGATGTATGCACAGAACTTGCTACAACGTAATTTCACGCCGGTCGGGCTGAATCAGTACTGGTGTGGCGATATCACGTATATCCGTACGAACCTCGGCTGGGTCTATCTGGCTGTGGTTTTGGACCTGTTTAACAAGGAGGTTATTGGCTATTCCATCAGCAAGAACATCGACACCGAGCTGGTGAAGAACGCCCTTGGCAACGCTGTAGCAAATCGCGGCAAGCACGAAAACCTTGTTTTCCACTCGGATCGCGGTACGCAGTACAGCAGCTGCGGGTATCGCACCATGCTGAATGAATTGAAAATCGAACCATCCATGAGCGCTCCCGGATGCCCTTACGACAATGCTGCGATGGAAAGTTTCTTCGCCAGCCTGAAGAAGGAACTAGTCCACCACAGGACATACGCAGATATTGACGAGGTCAAGGAGGATCTATTTAAGTACATCGAACTTTTCTACAATCGTAAACGCCTGCACAGCAGTCTAGGTTGTTTGACTCCAGTAGCTTGTCGTTTGCAGAAACTTTGTGCTTAAGATGTAACTGTCGATACGAAAAGAGTGTATATTTATATCATTATCTAATGAATATGGTTTACGAAAAACCCTCTATTAAAAAATCAACAAGTCCAAATTTGAATGAAAAAAAGAATATGCAAGAAAACAAAACGAATTTGGAATGGCCGAGAATATTGCACCATTGTATATGATTGTGGCTCAGATGCGGGAAATGTGGATGGTAAATTGTTAATTGAAAATTTGTAAAAAAAAGAGTTTTGAAACTAATATGCGGAGATAAACCTTGTGAAAAAAAATATTTATTTCTTGACAATATCTCTTGTTGTTGTTCTCTTCGCGGCCTGCGGTGATGATGATTCCAGCACAACAACTTCTGTGGGTTCTTCTAGACTCAGCAACGCGGATATGGAAGTCGATACGTATCGCGAACTGCCTTCGTGTGCCGAAAAACGCGAAGGTAAAACCGCTTACGTTGCCGATCAGGATCAGGGCTACGTTTGCGAAAATGGCGAATGGGTCGCAGATAGTGATGTTGAAGTGTATAGTTCCAGCAGTGTTAAATTATCGTCATCGGGTAAAGGTTCCGGTGAATCGGTTTATCAAGTTGAAATTGTTGATCCGGGGGATGTGAAAAAAGGAACGATGACAGACTCCCGTGATGGGAAAATTTACAAGACCGTAACCATTGGCTCGCAGACTTGGATGGCGGAAAACCTTGCTTACGGGTACAAGGTGAATGACCATCTTTATGGTATTATAGAAGATGATTATGATGAAATTGAATATGGACACCACTATACCTGGGCTGCATCCATGGATAGTGCAGGGGTCTTTAGTACTGATGGTAAAGGATGCGGAAACAAAAAGGAGTGCTCGCTTAGTGGGACTGTACGAGGTGTTTGCCCGGAAGGGTGGCACCTACCCGCATCTGAAGAATGGTTGACTCTTTATAATTCTATTGGAAAATCACCTTATGCGTTGCAAATAGAGAATATTGAAAAATGGGGGCAGGCTACAGATGCGTATGATTTTTCAGCATATCCTGCAGGTGGGGCTTATGGTCACATTAATTTTTTTGGTGAAAATGCTTATTTTTGGACTGCGTCTGAATGTGGCTTGGAAAAGGCTACTCTTTGGTATTTGACAATTGGTGAAGCGGATATCTATAATGCTACTAAATACTTTAATGCAAGTGTTCGTTGCCTGCGGGATGATTCCGAGCCTAAGGTAAAGCCTTCTTGCATTATTAGAGCATTCTCTTCTAGTAGTTCTACAAGTAATACTTTAAAGTCTGAAAAAGGATCAATGACAGACTCCCGTGATGGAAAAATCTACAAGACCATAAAAATCGGCAATCAAGTATGGATGGCTGAAAACTTGAACTATGATTACAAGGTGAATGGAAAAAGTTATGGCGTGTTTTATGAAGACAGCCTAAAACAATTTGGCCGCTATTATGAGTGGGCTGCTGCGATGGATTCTGCAGGCATCTTTTCTGATAATGGAAAAGGATGTGGTTTATGGTCTAATGAGAAGGAGACTTGTAATCCTGTTTATCCTGTGCGCGGCGTTTGTCCCGAGGGATGGCATTTGCCTGATACTGCGGAATGGAAAGGCCTTTTTAGAGTCATGGATGAATCAGCCTATGCTATGGAAGCGGTAGGCTTTTGGGAATGGCCCCATGCCACGGATGCTTATGGATTTTCCGCATTGCCTGCTGGTGTTTACGGCCAAGGGACTCTTTACGATTTAGGTTCTGCGGCATTATTTTCTACATCAACGGCGTCGTGCGGATTGAGTCGAGGTGGAGGAACTAGGTGTGATGCGGCTCGTTGGCTGATATGCGCTCCTTGTGGCCTTGTTGATGATGGGAGAATTGTTGCAAATGGTCACGGAGCTGATGTACAGGTGAATAGCGGATATCATTCTGTTCGTTGCGTAAAGGATTAGCCCGCGCGCAGCGCCACTAGCAAGACACTTGAAGATGGAATTTACGGTAACTACTTGAATTCACGAAGGAAATAATATGACTCAAAATCAAATTTACAACTACATTGAGAGACAACTTGAACTCTATGAATTGCCTAATGACAAAATACCTGGTCAGGGTGGATGGCATATCTTTAAGAAAGTGTATTGTGGAGGTACTTGCTGGGCTTGGTACGGAGAGAAAACTGGAAAACTACGCGTTGATTTTTGCATTGACGCAGATGAATCTATTCGTGAAAAAGTTGGGGCTTTTTTGAGTAAAAAATATGAAATTGTTATTCCTAAGTCCACATTACATGTTTTTTTCATTAATGATGAGAAGTTTGATTCGTTGAATAAGGAAATTCTTGGAGAAGCGATGCTCGAGTACCTGAAATTTATGAACAAGTTTTTCCCTGACATAGAGAAAATGTTGCAGATAAGAACCTAGTTTGGTAGTTCTTGTGTTGATCGTTTTTTGCTGAGAAAATCGTACGATTCAAGATTTTGAATGTAGAATAGTGTCGCAATTCCGTACATGCGTAACACGCATTTTAGGTGGCTGTAGCCAACAAAAAAAGCAGACTCTTGAAAGAGCCTGCCTTTTGTAATTGCTAGATTCTCGCCTTCGCGATGCCGTCGACCCTGATTTTCCTCAGGGTGACGTTTGCTGGTGCTTAAGCCTGTGCTGACTACCGCACAACCTGGCGGTCAGCGTTGGTCATTTCGAGGAACTGGGC
>JAZLMK010000108.1:0-4743 GCA_045598645.1 Fibrobacter sp. | reverse complement strand
ACGAACTTTTGTACTTTCGCTTCGCTCAAGTACCAAATGCTGGGCTCGGTCATGTGCAAGTAAACTTGCCCGCGACTCTCGCCCTACGCATTTGTCGTTGTCGAGTTTAACGCAGTTCTGCTAAGGCTTTTTCGTTCTTTGCAATGATATCTTGCTGCGTGGCCAACTTTACTCGTTCAGCGTTTACAACAGCCTCTGGAGCTCCTGAAATAAACTTCTGATTAGAAAGTTTTTTCTCGATGCTTGCCGCGAATCCCTTCGCCTTTTCGATTTCCTTTTCAAGGCGTGCAATTTCTGCAGCCGGGTCAAGGATACCTTCCAGCGGAATGTAGAGTTCGCCACCAGGAACAACGGCGGATGCGCTGAACTTGGGCTTGTCTGCCTTGACGCCAACGGTAATGCTTTCGATGCCGCCAAGTTCGGTAATGATGGCAAGGCATGCATTCACGGACTTTTCGGTAGCAGCGTCATCAACGCTCACCACAGCCTTGAGCTTGGTGGCGGGGGAGACGCTGTAGCGGCCACGGACGCCGCGGACGCCTTCGACAACGGCGAATGCGCGGTCGAATGCCTTCTCGATGTCTGCGCTCACGAGGCTTTCGTCGGCCTTGGGCCATGCGCGGCTGATCACCAGTTCGGAACCCTGGAACAGGATGCTGTTGAGTTCTTCCGTGATGAACGGCATCACCGGATGGAGGAGGTCAATCACGTTCTTCAGCACGTGGCTGAGAATCGCCATGGCGTTCTTCTTCTCGGCGTCGAGCGTTTCACGGTTGATCACGGCCTTCTTGATTTCGAGGTAGCTGGAGCAGACGTCGTCCCACACAAAGCGGTAGAGGTAACCGGCGAGTTCTGCGAAGTGGTATTCCTCGAGCATGCGGGTGGCATCCTTGATGGTCGTCTGCAAGCGGGAAAGAATCCACTTGTCTTCGAGGGCGAAGAGGGACTTGTCCATCGGGAGTTCCTGCGCGAGGGCGCCGGCCTGTTCCAATTGCGGATAAAGGAAGCGGCAGGCGTTCCAAATCTTGTTGCTGAAGTTACGGCCGATTTCGAACTTTTCGCTCGTGTTGATGACGGTGCCGTCTTCCTGCTTTTCCTTCTTCACCGGGAGGCGAACGTCCTGGTTGTCGGTGCAGAGGCTTGCCATCACGAAGCGCAGAGCGTCGGTGCCGTACTTGCGTTCAATGTCCATCGGGTCCACGCCGTTGCCCTTGGACTTGCTCATGGTCATGCCGTTGCCGTCCAGAATCTTCGGGTGGATGTACACCGTGTGGAACGGAATGGTACCCATGTTTTCCTGGCTGAACAGCACCATGCGGGCGACCCACAGAGTGATGATGTCGCGGCTCGTGACCAGGACGGAAGTGGGGTAGTACTTCTTGAGCGTGTCGGTGTTTTCCGGCCAGCCCATGGTGGAGTGCGGCCAGAGACCACTACTGAACCAGGTGTCGAGCACGTCGGCTTCCTGTTCCAACTTGTGGCCCGGAACGGCGTCTTCCTTCAGGTTTTCTTCCTGGGAGCAGACGAGGTAGCCGCCATTTTCAGCCTTGTAGAAGAAGATGTCTTCGCGGTTGCCGAACACGGCCTTCAGTTCTTCTTCGCTAGCGTCGGTGTGCCAGATAGGAATGCGGTGGCCCCACCAGAGCTGACGGCTGATGCACCAGTCGCGCTTTTCGGCGAGCCAGTCGAGGTACTTGTTGGCGTAACGTTCCGGGAGAATCTTGATTTCGCCGGACTTCACGGCGTTCATCGCGTTTTCGGCAAGAACGTCCATCTTCACGAACCACTGGTCGCTGAGGTACGGCTCAATCACGGTCTTGCTGCGGTCGGAGTGGCCCACGTCCATTTCGTGGTCTTCCACCTTGATGAGGAGGCCGAGTTCTTCGAGGCCTGCGACAACGGCGTCGCGGGCGGCCTGGCCTTTGAGGCCCTGGAACTTGCCGGCGTTCTCGTTCAAGGAACCGTCGTCGTTCATGATGTTGATCATCGGGAGCTTGTGGCGGAGGCCCGTAGCGTAGTCGTTCGGGTCGTGTGCCGGAGTCACCTTCACGGAACCGGTACCGAAGTCCTTATCGACGAGGATGGCGTCGGCGATGACCGGGATTTCGCGGTTCACGAACGGGACCTTGAGCATCTTGCCGATGAACTGTGCATAGCGTTCGTCGCTCGGGTGCACGGCGAGGGCGGTATCGCCCATGATGGTTTCCGGACGAGTCGTAGAAACGGGGATGAAGCCCGAACCGTCGGCCAGAGGATACTTGAAGGTCCAGAAGTGACCCTTCACATGTTCGTAGTAGATTTCATCGTCGGCCACGGCGGTCTGGAGCTTGGTGTCCCAGTTCACGAGACGCTTGCCGCGGTAGATGAGGCCCTTCTTGAAGAGGTTGAAGAATGCGTGGCGAACAGCCTTGGCGCAAATCGGGTCCAAGGTGAAGCGCTGGCGGCTCCAGTCGCAGCTCACGCCGAGGCTCTTGAGCTGGGTGGTAATACGGGCTTCGTATTCTTCCTTCCATTTCCAGATGCGTTCCACGAGGGCTTCACGGCCGATGTCGTGGCGGGTCTTGTGTTCATCCTGGAAAAGGCGCTTTTCGACAACAGCCTGGGTTGCGATACCGGCATGGTCGGTACCCGGAATCCACAGGGTGTCGCGACCGGTCTTACGGCGGTAGCGTACCAAAATATCCTGGAGAGTATCGTTCAAGGCGTGGCCCAAGTGCAGGGCGCCGGTTACGTTCGGGGGCGGGATGACGACAGAGAACGGCTCGCCTTTGCCGCTCGGTGCAAAACTGTTCTTTTCGGCCCATGTGGCATGCCAGCGGGCTTCGACTTCTTTAGAATTATAACGTGTTTCCATAATATCCTTCGGCTCAGAAATGCGTGCACAAGTGCCCGCGCTTCATTCGCCTTGTCTATATTTCCATGATTTACTTCCACTATAATTTTATGTCGCCAAATTTAGCAAAAGGCGAGAGATGCGCCAAATGTGTTTACTCAATTTGACATATCCGAGCCGCGCTAAATGCGCTCAAAGAGCGTCAATTAACATAAAATGACGGTTGTGCGATTATGCTTTGTATTTAGCCTTTTTGTCGGCGACAGAAAGCGGTTTGGCGATTTCCTGCTTTGAAACTGCCGCCAACTGAATATTGAGAGCGTTCAGGACTTTAGAAATGGTATCAAAGCGAGGCTTCGCCCCTTCGTTAAAGATTTTGTACAGGCTTTCCCTGGAAAGGCCTGATTTATGTGCTATTTCTGCAATGCCTTTTGCTTTTGCTATTTGCTCAAGGGCCGCCAACAACAGGCTTGTATTGTTTTCTTCGAGAACTGCAGAAATGTATTCTGCAATCATTTCGTCTGAGTCGAGTGCTTCCGACAAGTCAAAGTTGCTAACCTGCGTTTTCATTTTCAATCTCCTTCAGTAGAGTCTTTGCCTTTTGAATGTTCTTTTCTTGCGTAGACTTATCTCCGCCAATCAACAGCAACTTTATCACGTTGCCTTGATTTGAATAGTACAGTCTGTAACCAGGTCCGTATGAAATTCGAATTTCAAATACTCCGTCGCCTACAGATTTGTGGTCGCCAAGGTTTCCTTGCTCCATCCGCGTCAGTTGTATTTGGATGCGAGCCCTTGCTTTCAAGTCTTTTAATCCTAAAAGCCAATTGATGAAATGGTTTGTTTTTTGTAGTGTGTACATATTAAATGTAGCTAATTGGCTACTGAAAGTCAATAGGTTGAAATGTTTATTGAATTGAATGATGGGTTATGTTGACTTTACAAACGAATACATTTTCCTCCTGCCGCTACATACATAAAAAGCGACGGCTTAGTTCATCAGTGTATCAGAATCCGCTGAGGTTCTTACGGATTTTTCACTACGTCAAATATACAAACGAACTTTTGTCACAAAGTGTCAAAATGAGAAATTTTTTGAAAATGCGTAATGCACACAAAAGCGTTCGCTGCTTCTTAATATTTCATCCCGTAGTACGCCTTCTTCGCTTTTTCCTTGATAAAGCTGTGGCCGAGGGCGTCGTAGATGTAGGTGGGGCGCGCGCCGCCAATTGCGGTGGCTTTTGCGCGGTGGGTGTCACTGTGGCGGGGGCCGCGAGTGACAATTCTTTGCGGATTGCTTGTGGATTGGCCTTCAAAAAGTATTGCAGATAAAGTATCTAGCAGCGGTTGCTCGTAATCGTCCATCACGTCTTGCGATATGTCCCAGATCATCGCTCCGGCGAATTTGTTCTTTAAAATCCAATCCGCCTTGGCGCCCACGGACTGCGGCGTTTCAAGGGTAGTGAATGTATTTGCGGTAAATGCGTAAGGCTCCATGGAAACGCTGTCGAAGGCGAAAGTTTGCCCGTCGATGCGCATGATTTCCTTGTAGTCCAGGTAGGTGGCCTTGCCGTTGAAGCCTGTGCCGGGGGCGTTCGTCCCTTCGAACTGGAATCCGAAAAACGGGACACCGAAAACCATCTTGCTTGCCGGGACTCCGAGTTTTTCCCAGTGTTCCGCGGTTTCCTTCCACGACCAGGTGGTGTAATCGCTTTCGGTGTTGGGGTAAAGCGGGGAATCGAAGCGCGCCTTGTCGTCCCAGTCGCCGGTGATGTCGTAGGTCATGAACCCGAACCAGTCAAGGACTTCCGCAAGAACGCTTACGGTGAAGTATTTTCCGTAGTAGGGGCTGCAGGGGAGCGCGGCCGAAAGGGATTTGTCTTTCGGGAGGGCGGCGCGCAAGTCGCGGA
>JAZLMK010000107.1:0-7285 GCA_045598645.1 Fibrobacter sp. | reverse complement strand
CCTAAGCTTCGAAGAAAATGCCTTCTATGACATCCTGAAATCTCTTTGCGAAAAATATCATTTCACCTATCCCGAAGATAAATTAATTTCCTTGTCCAAGAAGGTCAAGGAACTTGTAGATGAACAATCCACTTACCCGGATTGGGACAAGCGAGAAGACATCAAGTCCGCCCTGAAAGTGGACCTCATTATCCTTCTGGACGAATTCGGCTACCCGCCCGTAGAACGCGACGAAGTCTATGGCGAAATCTTTGAACAGGCTGAAAATTTTAAGAAGAATAGGTAAATAATGGAGGATTTAAAATATGTCAAAATTAAATATTGATCAGAAAACTATTAAAGATTTATTCGAAGATAAAAAAGCTGATTTTTTAATTCCCGATTATCAACGTCCTTATGCGTGGGAAGATACGGAATGTCAAACATTGTGGGATGACTTGAAAATGTTTGCATTCCCTGATGATGATTGTGATAAATTTAATAGCAATGATGAATATTTTCTTGGGCCTATTGTTACGTTTAAAAATGACAATGACAAAAAAGAAATTATTGATGGTCAGCAACGTTTAACGACTTTAATGCTTTTACTTCGAGCATTTTATTCAAATCTTGGTTTAATGCAGAGTGATAAAGCAAAAAAGACAAGAACGTTTATTGAACGCTGTATTTGGAAGACCGATGAGTTTGGAGATCCGATTAAGGACGCTTTAAAAATCGATTCGGAAGTTGCTTCTGATAATGACAAGGAGGAATTTCTCAATATTTTGAGAACCGGTAAAGCGTCCGGCAACAAAAACCGCTATGCTTTGAATTATCTCTTCTTTCAAAATTTAATTGCCGAATTTCAAAAGAATTTTCCGGACTATTTTTCTTTATTCCCGCTAAGAATTTTAAATAATTGCATTCTTTTACCGATTGAAGCGGAATCTCAGGATACGGCATTGAGAATTTTCTCTACGTTGAATGATAGAGGAAAACCTTTATCTGATGCTGATATTTTTAAAGCGCAATTATACAAGTATTACGCCAAGAAAGGCGAGAAAGATTTTTTTATTCAACAATGGAAGAATCTAGAAGAACTTTGTGAAAAGATATTTCATCCAATTTCTGGAACACCGATGGATGAGCTCTTTACTCGTTATATGTATTTTGAGCGTGCAAAATCGGGTATTAAGACTTCGACTACCGAGGCTTTACGTAAATTTTATGAAAAAGAAAATTATAAAATCTTGAAGAAAGATTCAACATTTGAAAATCTTCAAATTCTTGCCTCATTTTGGAAAGAAATCCTTACGCAAAATGATGAAATCTTCTCAACAGAAGTTTTGCGTCAACTCTTTGTGTTGAATAATGCGCCAAATGGAATGTGGTGTTATTTCTTATCTGTTTATTATATGCAGAATAAGGATGCAAATAATAAGCTTGATAATGAAAAACTTTTACGATTCTTAAAAAAGATTACTGGATTTATTTGGGCGTATGCTTTCACTAATCCGGGGCTTAATTCTCTTAGAACACCAGTATTCACAGAAATGATAAATATTGTGGAGAATAGAGATGTGACTTTTGAAGGTTTCAAATTTGAAAAAGAAAGCTTGAAATCCACTTTGAATAATTACAAGTTTACAAATGTACGTCAAACAACTAAATCTATGTTGGCATGGTGGGCTTTTGAAAATGTAAATCAGGATTTTTTGCCAATAGATACTTCATTTGAAATTGAACATATCTTTGCTAGAAATCGTCAAGATCACGAAAAATCTCTAAAAAATATCACAAGTATAGATTCTTTAGGAAATAAATCTCTTTTGGAAAAACGAATTAATATTCGGGCATCTGATTATAAATTTAGCGATAAGATAAAGTATTATGAGGGATTTGTAACCAGTAAGAATAAATCGAAAGAAGGTACGAAAATTAAGGACCTTCTAGATTTAGCTAAAACAAAGAGTGATTTTAAGGAAACGGACATCGAAGAACGAAAATCAAAAATACTGGACTCTTTTATAACCTATTTGGAAAAAGAAAATTTGATAAGTAATTCCTAAGATTAAAAATCAAAGGTGATCAAATTTTTGACCACCTTTTAATATATGTATCCATTTTAGTCTATATTTCCTTATATGCCTGACTTCAGCCAGTTCCTTTTCTTTGACCTAGAATATAATCCTGAATCAAATGCGGTTCGGGAATATGGCTATGTGCTTGGGGAGGAACTGGTAAGGGCGAAAAGTCCTGCAAAGCTTGAAGATGCTGCCGCATCGGCAAAGTTCTTGGTTGGCCATAATGTCTTGCGACATGATGCTCCTATTCTTAGGCAGTATTTTTCTATTGATTTCCCGAACGTAAAGGCTTTGGATACTTTGATGTTGTCCACACTTTTATTTCCTAGGGAACCTTACCACAAGTTGCGTAAGGAATACTTGCAAGATGAAAATGCCCCTTCGGATCCTCTGAAAGATGCTCTGCTTTGCAAGGAACTGCTTGAAGGCTGCATCCAAAAGTGGGATACGTTCCCTTGGCAATTACGTTACCTACTGTATCAGTTTCTTAAGGATGAGCCAGGCTTTGCTCCGTTTTTTACGTTAGTTGATTTGCCAGATGCGTCCGTTATACGCTCCAAGGTTCCTGAAATTCAGAATTGGTTTGTTGAAAAGTATAAAGATGCGATGTGCTTGCATCAAAAGGCGGAAGATGTATGGACGGCTCATCGTGCGGAATGGTGCTTTCTGCTGACTTTATTTTACGAAGAAGGTCCTACGGACTTTGTGCCGTTCTGGGTTCGTTATCAGTACCCTCATATAGAATCTATTCTGCGGACAAAGCGTATGGTTGACTGCGGACATCCGGATTGTCCGTATTGTTCAACTCAGTTGAATTCTGTAACTCAGCTTAACAAGTGGTTCGGTTTCTCAGGTTTTCGCTCATTTCATGAAAGCGAGACAGTTCCTTTGCAACAGCAGGTGGTGGAATCTGCCATGAGAGGGGAGTCCTTACTGGCGGTTTTCCCGACGGGTGGCGGAAAGTCTATGACTTTTCAGCTCCCTGCTCTAATTGAAGGCGAACGGCTGGGTGCTTTGACGGTAGTGATTTCGCCCATTCAGGCGTTGATGAAGGACCAGGTGGATGTTCTAGAAAAACGTCGCCAGATTGGTTGCTCGGCCTATATCAATTCCATGCTTTCCCCGTTGGAACGCAAGGATGTTATTGAAAAGGTGTACAATGGCGAAAAGAATATTCTGTATATCGCACCGGAATCTTTACGAAGCAACAGCATTTTCAATTTGTTAAAGCATCGTCGTATCGCGCGTTTTGTTATTGACGAAGCTCATTGTTTTAGCTGTTGGGGCCATGATTTTCGTGTTGATTACCTTTACTTGGCGGATTTCATTAAGGATCTTCAAGAAGAAAAGAAGCTTGAAAATCCAATTCCTATAAGTTGTTTTACCGCTACGGCAAAACAGGAAGTGGTAGATGGAATCTGTTCCTATTTTAAGGAACGTTTGGGTTTGGAACTGGTGCGTTTTGTAAGTCCGGCCAAACGAACGAACTTGACTTATAAGGTTTTGGAATCTTCTGTCGATCTTAATGAGCGTAAAAAACAGTTGGTAAATTTATTGCGAGAATATCGTGGTCCAAAGATTGTTTACGCAAATAAGGTGAAGACAACAGAAGCCCTAGCGGAAGAACTTCATGAGCGTGGTTTTGCTAGTGCTTGCTATAATGGAAAGATGGAATCTGAAAAGAAGATGATGATTCAGGACCAGTTCCAGAATAGCGAAATTGATACCATGGTGGCAACCACTGCATTTGGCATGGGTGTCGATAAGGACAATGTGGAACTGGTTGCTCATTACGAGATTTCCTCAACGCTTGAAAACTATGTGCAGGAGGCTGGTCGAGCCGGTCGAGATCCAAATTTACAAGCACATTGTGTTGCCTTGTATAATCCAAAGGATTTGAATACAAACTTCCAAATCCTTCAGCAATCTAAATTGTCTTGGCAGGAGATTTCTTCTGTTTGGCAAACAATCCGAAAGGTTGCCGGAAACCGTGATAGGCTTGTGATGTCGCCTTTGGAAATTGCAGATAAATGTGGTTGGACTGAAAAGGAAGACGACCCAAGCATTAATTCTACAAAGGTAAAGCTTGCGGTTCTTGTTCTTGAGGAACAAGGCTTCCTGAAACGTAAGCGAAACCGTACTCAGATGTATGGTACTTCCATATCTGTGGAATCTGTGGAACAGGCTCGAAATCTTTTGGGATTAGATAGAGTTGATGTTCCTGGTTCTGCGGCAAATCTCGCTTTTAGAATAATCCGCCATATTGTAAGTAAGCGATGGACTCGAGCACCGGAATGCGCCATGGATGAACTTACCATGGATTTGGGCTTGTCATTGGAAGAGGCTAACACGGGGTTACGCTTGTTGCGTTCTTTGCGTTTACTGAAAGATGATGACGACTGGAGTGTAAAGCTTCAGCGTGTTGGAAATAATACGCCTCGAAGTCTTCTTGCTGCAGCAAATGATTTACAGACCGCATTGTTGGAAGCTTGCGAGGGTAAGGATATAAATGAACGCTTTACCCTTGACCTCACCAAGTTGAATACTCGGCTAAATCAGTCTGCGGATAAAACAAGTGCAGCATCGTCTCGAAGGAATATATTCATTCTTCGTGGAATTTTACGCTATTGGGCACACGAAAGTGTTGCTGAAATTCATTTAATAGAGGCTGGCCATCAAGTTTATCAGATAGAGTTCATTGTTCCTGTAGAAACAATCAAAACGAATTTGCAACGCAACTGGAAATTGTTTGAAAAAGTTGTCGAAACCTTGAGCGATATGCAAAAGGAACAAGCCAAGCAGCATGGTGGCATGGTCTGGTTCTCCCTGAATGGCCTCATTGAAAAAATGTATGGTGCTCAGTATGTCAACAATCTCGAAATGCAGAAACGTCTTGAATACGCTTTGCTTTTCTTGCATCTGATTGGCTCTATTACATTGGACCATGGGCTGGTTGTTTTCTATACAGGTCTTGTCATGGATGTCAATCCTGAGGCTAGATCTCGCAAATTCACTGATAAAGAATTTCAGTTGTTGGATGCCCATTACAGGCACAAGGCGGAGGCTATCCACATTGTTGGTGAGTATGCTCGTTTGATGATGGAAAACGAATCTGTTGCACAACAGCTGTTGGACGATTATTTCATAATGGACCTAGATAGTTTCCGTATGAAGTATATGTTCGGCGAAGCAAAAGGTGATGCCGTTTCAGATGAGTTGCGGTCAAAGATTGAAAAAGTAAACGATGAACAGCGTAAAGTTATTAGAAGTAAGCGCAAGCATATTTTGATAGGAGCAGGCCCAGGTTCCGGAAAAACGCATTTACTTGTTCATAAGGTGGCTTCACTCCTTTGGATAGAAGAAGCTAAGCCAGATGCCATTTTGTGTTTGACCTACACACGAGCCGCTTGTCGTGAATTGAAGAAAAGATTGTTTGACTTAGCGGGTCCTTTGGCTGCAAAGGTAAATATTACAACCTTCCATTCTTTAGCGTTCTCTATTTTGGGTGTGCAAGGAAACAAGAAAGATTTGGAAAAGAATAAGGAAGGAGAAGCGGAAGATATTGTAGCTAAAGCTGCGGAACTCTTGGAATCTGGCGACGATGCTGGTGTTGGCGCTCCGGCCGTTATTCTTGTAGATGAGTTCCAGGACTTGTCGGCAGGGGAGTACCGCTTACTTCGCGCATTATATGATTTGGGAGAAAAAGACCCGCGGGTAATTGTGGTTGGTGACGATGACCAAAGCATCTTTGCCTTTAGAGGAAGTTCTTCTGAATATTTCCAAAAATTCGCTGAAGAATTTCCTGGTACAGAAAAATTTTTCTTAACCACAAACTACCGTACCGTTTCAAAAATCATTCGTGCCAACGAATCCTTACTAGGACTCATGACTGAGCGAGTTAAGGATGGTTCCAGACAACAAGCCATAAAGCAAAGTGGTGGGGACCTGGCATTCTACGAAGAATCAAATAAGGCTTATGCCGCTTTTGCCGCTGCAGAACTTTTATCAGCAAAATTTAAGTCTGCTCCTCAGGAAACCTATTGTATATTGACTCGCGAAAATGCGGAAGCGTTCCTCGCTGCTGCAAAACTGGAAGAAAAGAGCATCGGTTATAAGTTGCTGAAGGGACGAGACAAGGATAAATGCTCCATTGACAACACAAGAGAAATTCTGGGCTTTAAGAAACTGCTTGAAGAAGACCCTCGTGTCAGTCATCGTGCCTGGAGTGCTGCTGAATTTAAACAAATTGCAGAACAATACAAGAAGGAACATGCAAAGGAAAGTTCCTTTGAATTGTTAAATGCTGTTGTCGCAGACTTTATTGAGGCGGAAAATGCTTGTGGTGACGATGAAATTACATTAGGAAGCTTTGCACAATATTTAAGAGAGGTTTCCTATAGTGATTTTGGCCAAAAATTTGTTGGCTCTGTTTCCATTGGAACCATGCATAGTGCTAAAGGCTTGGAATGGGATCATGTGATTCTTGCTTTGGGTTCGTGGGTGCTGAAAGATGCTGATGCTGCAAAAGCCCAGGAAAATTATCGTCTGCTTTATGTTGCTGCCACCCGTGCCAAGAAAACTCTTACCGTCATTGGCGATGAAAAAATGTTGCCTCATGAGTGGCTAAGCCATTTTGCAAATCGAGGTAAGATAACAGGAATAAATTTGCCAAAAGTTCTCCACATGGAAACTGGCCTTGATGATATTGTTTTAGATTTGTATAGAAAAGTAAATGGTTTTTCTGTTTCTTATGTTGATCCTAGGCAATCTATATTGCGGAAAACTTGTCTTGGAAATGAATTTCTAATTGAGCAAAATCCCAAAACATCATTTTATAATGTTACAAATGGAAAAATGGATGTAATCTGGTTTTCAAAGAAGTTTCGAGAAAGTGTAATTGACAATTTGTTAAAAAAAGGCTATAAACCAATATCTGCAAAATTAGTTCAGTTATGTCAACAAACTTACGATGATAATCAAAAAGGTTGGGTGCCATTAGTAAGAGTTAAATTTCAGGAAGTGAAATAATGTCAAACCAGAACCATATCGCAATTTTCATTGATGCAGAGAACTTGACCAATTGGATCAAGAATGATGGTGTTCAATCCTTGATGGAAGAATTGCTTCCTTTGGGGCAAATTGTCGTGCGCAAGGCTTACGGTAAATGGTCTGCGCCCAATCTGATTCCTCTGCAATCGGCGCTTAACGAAAATGGATTTGAA
>JAZLMK010000106.1:0-6963 GCA_045598645.1 Fibrobacter sp. | reverse complement strand
CGTTCGGGGACTTCCAGCTGCACCATTCCCATGAACCCCTTGGTGAGGTGGAGGCGCGGCATGAGCCCTGCGATAATGGCGGTCGATACATTGTACGGAAGATTGCCTGTAACCCAGGGCTTGTCGTGTTCGTCCAGGAACTTCTGCAAGTCGAACTTTAGAAAGTCGATGTTCGTAATATGGAAGTTCTTGCGCTCGCCGAATTTTTCGTTCAGCACGGCGACGCACTGCTCGTCGATTTCGACGGCGGTGAGTTCTACGCCACGGTTCAGCAAATGTTCGGTGAGGGCTCCGTGGCCGGGGCCGTTTTCAAGCACGGCTTCGCCTTCGTTCGCGGGCAGGTCGCCTGCGATGGCAATGGCAGTGGGTACATCCAGAAAGTTCTGGCCGAATTTGCGACGACGGGCTCTATCCATACGCAAAATTTAGCAATAAAAAGCAAGACCCCCGACAAGGTCGGGGGTGACGGAGGGCGGTTTGCGGCGGTGGGATAGTCCATTTTCGTGAAATTATGTCACTAAAATGAAAAATTTCCTAATTTGGTGACAAAAAATGCAGACAAAGTAATTTGAAAAATGTGTTTTCCCGCTAATAAACGCGAAAAAATTGTCACTAAAGACATGAAATTATGAAAATGGTGACAACATTGAGATTAAAACATTGGTTCTTTTTCTGTTTTTAGTATGTACAAACTAATTTTTTTGTCACTAAATCAAGATTTTCCCCGTTTTGGTGACAAAAAAATGGAAAATCGCTTTTGGGGCGTCTCAAAAATTGATGCAACTGTCCTTGAAAAGCTAAATTTGCGCCGATGAATAACGATTACTTGAAACTTTACCTTGTGACGGATTCTACGCTTTCGCTTGGGAGGCCAATCGAGGACGTGGTGGACGCTGCGGTGAAAGGTGGCGTGACCGTAGTGCAGCTCCGCGAAAAGACTGCTGATACCTTGGATTTCTACAACCTTGCTGTACGCTTGAAAAAAGCTTTGGCGGGGACTGGGGTTCCGCTTATCATCAACGACCGCATCGATATTGCGCTTGCGGTAGATGCCGACGGCGTTCACATTGGGCAGAGCGATATGCCGTACGAAGTGGCTCGCAAGCTCCTAGGGCCGAACAAGATTATCGGGCTTTCGTGCGATAACGACGAACAGCTCCTGGCAGCGAACAGCCTGGATGTAGATTACGTGGCGGTGCAGGCCTTTGGCACGATGACCAAGCTCGATGCCGATCACCCCGTGGGCTCCGAGGGCGTTGCGCGTTCCCGCGCCCTTGCGAAGCATCCGCTTGTAGCGATTGGCGGCATCCACTTGAACAATGCGGCTGAAGTTTCTGCGGCTGGTGCCGATGGCATTGCGGTCGTTTCCGAAATCATGAGCGCCGAAGACCCTGCAAAGGCTAGCCGCGACTTGCTCCGTGAAATAGAAAACGGAATCCGTAGCCGGTAATCCCTGCCTTATGTAGTTATATTTAACAACGTATTTTAAACAACTTTCGAGGTTTCTATGTCTGTTGCCATGCAAGATGTTATGAAAGAGTCCGGTGTCGCTTTTGGTACAAGCGGTGCCCGCGGCCTTGTTTCTGCGATGACCGATCGCGTGTGCTATGTGTACGCCCGTTCGTTTATCAAGTATTGCGAAGCAAGCTACAAGTGCGACCACACCATCGCTATCGCAGGCGACCTCCGTCCAAGCACGGAACGCATCTTGAAATCCTTGGTGCAGGCGGGTAACGATGCCGGCTGGAAGGTCATTTACTGCGGCCGCATCCCGAGTCCGGCGATTGCACTTTACGGCCTCGACAAGCATTTGGCAACGATCATGGTCACGGGGAGCCACATCCCGGCCGACCGCAACGGTATCAAGTTCAACCACCCGAACGGAGAAATCACTAAAGCCGACGAACAGGGAATCGTATCGCAGAGCGTTGACTTTGACGAAGCCTTGTTCGGTGCCGATGGCATGCTGAAGGCAGCCCCCGCTCTCCCGGCGGTCGAGGCGGAAGCCGAGGAAAACTACGTGAAGCGTTACCCGGACTTTTTCGGTAAGGACGCCTTGAGCGGACTCACGATTGGCGTGTACCAGCATTCTGCCGTGGGCCGCGATATTGTTGCTCGCGTGCTTGAAAGCCTGGGCGCAACTGTTAAGCCGTTTGGCCGCAGCGAAACGTTCGTGCCGGTCGATACCGAAGCCATACGCAAGGAAGACGAAGACCTTGCCCGCGAATTTACGCACAGCGATTACGTGGATGCCATTTTTAGTACCGATGGCGACAGCGACCGCCCGCTTTTAGCTGACGATGCGGGCATGTGGCTTCGCGGTGACGTGCTCGGCATTCTCGCCGCTCAGTCGCTTGGCATCAAGCGCATCGCGACTCCGGTGAGTTGCAACACCTCGCTTGAAAAGTCCGGCAGTTTCGAAAAGATTTGCCGCACCCGCATCGGGAGCCCCTACGTTATTGCCGGCATGGAAAGCCTCGTCGTGACGGGTGCTGCAGGTGAACTGAGTGCCGCGAACGTCGCTAATGGCGAAGTCCCGACCGTGGCCGGCTACGAAGCTAACGGCGGATTCCTGCTGCAGACGGCGCTTACCCGCATTGATGCAAATGGCAAGATGCGTACGCTCCCGGCACTCCCGACGCGTGACGCACTCCTCCCGATGATTGCTGTGATGGTGAAGGTTCACGACGAACGCATGTGCGTTGTGGACTTGCTGCGCAAACTCCCCAAGCGCTTTACCGTGAGCGACCGCCTCAAGGAATTCCCGACCGAAATTTCCAAGGCGAAACTCGCCGAAATCCGCGAGAAGAATCTTGGCGAAAAACTTTTTGGCGCCTTGACCGCAAAGCCCTCCAAGTTTGCGAAGCGCGGCGAAGACCCGGCGGCGAACAAGCCGTTCCAGGGCAAAATCGTCTCGCTCAACGAAGTCGATGGCTACCGCATGGAATTCGATTCCGGCGATATCGTCCACCTGCGCCCGAGTGGCAACGCTCCCGAGTTCCGCTGCTATGTGGAAACCGAATCCAAGGACCGCAGCGCCGAACTTTTGGCCGAATGCCTCAAGATTATGGAGGGCTGGCGGAAGTAGTTCCAGCTTTTTCCCTGATTTTCCGTGAGTGCACTTCTCCTGGCCCCTTTCTATTTTGTATCTTGAATGCGAAAATGTTGAAGAAGTTATTTGCCTGTGCTCTTGTCCTGAGTTCCTTCGCCATGGCGGGGGGCCGTTATTGGAATGTTGATCTGGGCGGCGTGTCGATGAAGTTTCTCTCGCTGTCCGTGTCTCCGCGTTCGGCCGCTCTTGCGGGAGCGGGTGTTGCCGATCCGCAGCGCGCTTCTGAAATTGCGGACAATCCGTTGGCCTTGTCGTCGGCGACTCGTCCGGAGTTCGGGTTGACTCAGATTGTTTTTGGCGATGGCGGCGCAGATAATTTTCTTTCGGCATACTACGGACTGCCTTTTGGCGAGGCGATGGCTTTTTCGGCCGGATTGCAGTTCATGGGGTACGACGATATCGAGGGTCGCGACGAGAATGGCCTCAAGGCGGCCGACTATTCGGCATACGCCTGGACGGCACAGATGGGGCTCGGCAGCCGGAACAAGGTTTTCAACTGGGGCGTGAGCGCCCGTTACGCCTACCAGACGATTGACGATGAATCCAACTTCGCAATTCTTGGCGATGTGGGCGGTTCGTATCGTGTCAATCGCTATTTTGCGTTCGCGGCGATCCTCACGAATTTCGGTTACATGAGCGATGGCGACGAATCTGGCGTTCACGAAGCGGCGCCGATGGCTTTGCAGGCGGGTGTGACCGGGAAGGTTCCCGTGGGCGAGCGTTGGAGCGTGCATGCGTCGGCGGATGCGTACCGCCGTGCCGATATGGATGATCCCGAGTGGCGCTTCGGTGGCGAGGTTTCATATCTCGAACACTTGATGCTCCGCGTTGGCTATGCGATTCGCCCGATGACCGAAGACGGCCTGAGCTGCGGTCTAGGTCTTTCCTTCGGCCTGATTACGATGGATTATGGCTACAGCCCGCGCCCCGCATTCGGGAAGGGCAATCACTATCTTAGCGTCGGCATGCGGTTCTAACCCGCCAGGCGTTCTTCCAAATCCGCTTTCCTGATCTGGTAGCAGAGGCTCCCGCGGCTGATGCCGAGGGCGTTTGCGGCATGCGTCTTGTTGTTGCTGTATTTCAGGAGCGTCTCCCGGATGGTATCGACCGATGGGGCGTGAGTTCGCCTTCGGAGGTGTGCGGCTTCGTGTAGTGTCGCCGTGGAGAATTCTTCCGCCAGGATTTCTTCCAGACGGATGCCGTGGGATTGGAGCAGTGCATAGCGTTGCAGTACGTTTTTCAACTGCCGGATGTTGCCGGGCCAGTTTTCGCCCCGCAGCAGTCGGAGTTCCTCGGGTGGGAGCTGTTGGCAGGCGCTTCCCGCGCGGGTCCCGTCAGCTGGTGAAGCGCGGGTCCCGTCGGCTGAGGAAGCGCGGGTCCCGTCGGGTCGCAGTTCCCGTTGGATTTCTGCCCACAGGTCGTCCGCGATTTCGCTAAAGTCGTCCCGCTCCCGCAGGGGCGGAATGCGGATCGGGAACACGTTGAGTCGGAAGAACAGGTCTTCACGGAAACGCCCTGCCACCGCATCGGCTTTCAGGTCCCGGTTGGTCGCGCAGATCAGCCGGAAGTCCACCGGCAGGCTATGCGTCCCGCCCACAGGAAGGACTGCCTTCTCCTGCAGGATGCGCAGGAGCTTGCTTTGAGACTCTAGCGGCAGCTCACCGATTTCGTCCAAAAACAGCGTTCCTTGGTCTGCGGCGCGGACCACTCCCATCTGGTCTGCGGTCGCCCCGGTGTACGCCCCCTTGACGGCGCCCTCCAGTATGCTTTCCATGAGGTTTGCGGGGATGGCCCCGCAGTTGAGCGCGATGAACGCGCCCGCGAATCGGCGGCTATTCCGGTGGATAAAACGTGCGGCCACCTCCTTGCCGGCGCCGGATTCACCCTGGATCAGGACGGGGATGGAGGATCCGGCGACGATTTTGAGTAAGTCTTTGGTTCTTTTCATGAGACCTCCGACTCTAAAGACTGATTTTTGCCTTGAATCGAGCCTTGAATAGTGAATTTTTACGCCAGCGCGGCAAATTTTACATAGGGACATGTTTATGGACGTTGCTCATGAACATTGTTCGCGGGCGCATTCGTTGTATGTGAGGTGATACACACTATGTTAAGGAAAATAAACAAAAACTGTAAATTTTTATTATCTTGTTTAGTGTTGTTAAATGAATCTAATAAGGAGATGATATGAAAAAACGTTTTGCACTTTATGGCATGTTTGCTGCCATGGCGATTTTTGCTTCGGCCTGCGGCGACGATAGTTCCTCATCCGCTTCCGCCCCGGAAGACGAAGAATACAGTTCCGCCATTGATGACGAGGAATCCTCCTCCAGCGAAAAGGGTGTGAGTTCCAGTAGCACGAAGAAGGGCAAGTCCTCCTCTAGTGAAAAGGCCGTAAGCTCCAGCAGCGCAAAGAAGGACGGCAAGTCCAGCAGTTCCGAAGCGAAGAAGGACGACAAGTCCTCCTCCAGCGAGAAGGCGGACAGTTCCAGCAGCAGCGAGCCGGAAAGCTCCAGCAGCTCGGTTGAGGAACCCCTTGTGTCGGTCGCTCCCTACTGTGAAGTTGTACCAGATGAAAAGAACAGTGAAAAATTGTTCGTAAAATATGGAGTCGGCACATTCAGTCTGTCAATCCTTTTTGATACAGGCGACAAGGCTTCCGTTTATTTGAAAAGAAAGGGTGAATCCTGCTCGCAAATAATGGATATATCTAGAGAGTCTTATAGTAGTATGCCGGGGCTTACTTGTAAAGTTACCGATTGCTCGGAAACGGATGGTATTGCCACCTATATAGAGGACTGTGAAGTCGATAAGGAAACTAGTGGCATGCCTAGCGCAGCTGTACTTAAATCATCTTATGATGAAAATTGTAAGACCGGCTTTTATAAGGAAGCTCCTACAAGCGCCCTCAATAAGGAAATGCTTTCTGACGGCAAGTATGGTTTAGAGGTGGATATGCGTCCGGATGCTAATTATAATGAAGAATATGGTTTATCCCCGTATGTCTACCGCACCATCAAGGTTGGCAACCAGACCTGGATGGCCCAGAACCTGAATTACGCGACAAGCAGCGGAAGTTCTTGTTATGGCGGTGAAGAAGGAAACTGTGACACGTATGGCCGTCTCTACACATTGGAAGTCGCTCAGACTGCATGCCCCGATGGCTGGCGCTTGCCCACTGCGACTGAATGGCACGAGCTTCTCACGAAGACGATGGAAGCTGACTCGAGTTCGATGGAAGAGCCGTCTACTGGAATAATTTTTGCCGATTATAGCGGTGCTGGCGTAAGTTTCCTTGGTGGAACTTCCCATGCGAATACGTATGGTCTGTCGTTTGTCCTTGGAGGTGCTTATGGAACTCCTTTTGAAGAGACCCTTGAATACAACGACCTTGACAAGAGTGGCGTTTATTGGCTTGATGATGAATCAGTGAAGGGGAATACGCCCATAGCAGTGGTGGCTAATTATGATGACGTAGAAAAACCGAGTATGCTTTCCAATGTAAAGGCTGCTGAAATGCAACTCTCTGTCCGCTGCATCAAGAAATAGCCTAAGGTCACCTTTAAAAATACGGTTTTGAAAAATTTGCTTTTTTCTTAATCACATCCGTTCATTTTAGAGGTGTACTTCGCTCAATCCTGCTTTAAAAGACCTTGGCTTTTTGCCGAGGTTTTTTATATTTGTAGCGCCCTCGCGAACATCGGGGGCTTTCACCAAGTGGCTGGCTAGGTGGGTAGATTTGGGCAGCGTCCCGGGTGGGGCGCGAACCGTGAGGAAAGCGGTTCTGCTTGAAATCGAGAGGCCGGCAGCCCAAAGGAACAACATGTCTAGAATCGTATGTAAGTTCGGCG
>JAZLMK010000105.1:0-6179 GCA_045598645.1 Fibrobacter sp. | reverse complement strand
CCGAGGCAGCCGCCCCAGTTGGTAAAGCCGCTTTCCGCAGCCTTCGAAAGGATGAAGTTCATGAGCAGCATGCCGTAAATCGTCTGGGAAATCGGGGCACCCACGAACACAAGGAGCGTGAAGAGAGCGCTCTTACCCTGTTCCTTCGCTATTTTGGGCGTTCCGCCGGCTTCGCCGGCGTCGGGCTATATTTTAGCGGCGACCGTCTTCGCTCCGCTCGCCGCCCGCCTGCTAAAACGGCGCCACGGCGCCACCCCAAGGGGTCACTATCCCTAACGCGGAAGCTTTTTCCGTTCAATAATCAAGTCTGATTCAAATTTTTCAACAGCACTTGCGTTCCGGGGCTTTCCGTTTCGATGCTCTGGAACGCCTTGCTCAGCTTTTCCAGGTTCTGCCTCGTCTTCCTGTCCGTTCTCAGCTTCATCATCGCGTCAATCAGGATTTTCGGGCCGATTTTCTCTATGGGCACAGTGTTGTCGATTCCGTATTTGCGAAGACGCAAGGCGTTGTCAATCTGGTCCTTGCCCAACGGAAGAATCAGGAACTTCTTGTTATTGTAGACGCATTCCTTGATTGTCGCGAGACCGCCGTGAATCAAGGCGAATTCGAGATTCGGGGCGGAAAGAATCGCGCGCTGGGGCACCCAGCCAGCAAATGTTATGTTGGACATGTTCCTGAACTCGTCCCATTCGTGGTCGTTTACAAGCTTTGTACCCACGCCGAGGACAAGATGGTAGTCCTTCATTTCCGCTGCCTGCATCGCCTCGCACATGCAATGGAACAGGTGACGAGCCTTTCCCTCGTAATCCAAGACCTGCGAACCGGCCGTGACGAAAATGAGCTTTTCGTACTGCGCGCCCGCCTCCGGATTTTCAGGCTGAAGCAGATTGTCCGCCCATGCGGCACTTGCCGACGATGCCAAGTCCCTATCCAGAATGCACGGCTCCACATAGTGAACGTTTTCGCCCGGATTGTAGTGGGAATACTCGTATTCGCGAGGGCATGGAATCAGTTCGTCGAAGGACTCCAAATCCTTCACGAAGTCCTCCATCTCGATTCCGGGATTCTGCAACAAGTCCACCGGGCCGCCTGCGGACTCCTTAAGCGCAGAATACCTGCAAAGGTTCACAATCTTGAAGAATTCCGTCGGCAAAAACGCCATCAAGTTCTGGATTGCACGCATGGCGGGGTCTTCGCTCGGATGGCGAAGGTATGTCGTTGTAACAACGACTTTCACGCCATAGATTTTATGGATGAGCAAACTTTCCAGTGAAGTAAAATAACCCGAAACAAGTAAGTCAGGATTGACAGAGGTCATCGTATTACGAAAACTTTGGGCATCTTCATACAAATCCTTATTTAACTTATCCTTGTAATTTACCAAATCAGCACCAAGAGCACTGTAAGCGATAGCCCATATGTGGTCCGGACGCCAACGTTCGTTGGGACTCGTGTGGGATTCGGTTGTGTAGCCGAGCGGGTAGATGTTTTGGAAAATCGGTTCGAACGGAAATTTTCCCGAAGTAGCGCCTTCATCGCGATATGCATCAACGACACCTTGGCAGTCAAGAATTCCCATATATTCTACGGAATGTCCCAACTTGGACAAGTCTTCCGCCCACTTGAGCGTAGGCAGCCAGTGTCCCTGTTCCTTGTAAACATCAGGCCAAAAGAGAATTGTTTTAGGCATAAGTTGGTCCCTCAACTTTTATAACATTTAACGTTCCTTTGTTTCGTATTCACTTATCGAAAACAAAACAGCACAATCTTCATCCTTGTTCCATACGGTTTCTTTCAAATTCCAATAAAAGAAATGGCTTGTATTTCCTGAAAGATTCACTTTTTCGCTGATTTTACCCTCTTTTGTATACAAAATGATCAAATCGCCCTTTCTTACGTCTTTATCGGGAAACCAATAAGTATGACGTAACTTATTTGAAATGTGTGCACCGTTATAAGTTGTATCCATTATCAGGAAATCTCCCACATTACAATCTTCACGAACCCTTAACACGATTCGTTCCAATTCCTTACTTCCTGCATCGCGAATTGCTCTTATAGACAAATCCATACTATGCCTCCTCTTTTTTTCTTATGTCTGGCAAATAATAGGAAAGAATCGCCCCTATCAATATGACTAATCCAAGAACTAGCATTGGTAAATTAAAAGGATTATCTTTAGAAAAATCATGCGTAGTTAATCCAAAAAAAACACCTGATATTGTCATAAAAAAATTCTTAAATACTTCATAGACCCAATTTCTTTTCTCACGCTCTTTATAGCGTGCAATAATTTCTTTCTGTTGATGATAATTCCTTTCAGTCTGTTCAAGTTGAGTCACTTTTCGTTTCAAGTCATCATTTTCATATATGAGACGTTTGGTTAAAACAGGATTCTTCAAATCCTTTACCGTAAAACTGCACTTTATCTTTTCGTATGGATTGGATAATGGCGTTGCAATGGTTCCATTGTCCAAATCATCAGTTTGATCTATATCTGCCATGTTCTTTCCTCTTGGATAAATAATTAATCCTTTATACAACGAACAGAAAAATAAGAATTCGGATTTTGGACACAAACTTCTTTCCCTATTTGTATATCGGAATTATCTTTTAATTTGTAACGAATCCGCGTATAAACAAAGCAATCTAAAGTGCCAATCTTGTAAGAATCACTCAACCAAAAGATTGAGTTTGTTTTCACCCCCCACCATCCATCTTCATCATAACCTCCTGCCGGCAGTGCTCCAAATCCAAAAGCATCATAACCTACGCCCAATTCAGAAACATTCCAAAGGGTGTCAGCTCGGAAAAGCTGTCCTATATATTTATTCGTACTATTCTTTTTTGCAAAATCCCGTAGATCAAGCCAGTCTTTTTCTGAAGGCAACCGCCATCCTTCCGGGCAATTGTTCAGGGCTCCATTTCGATCATATAATCTCCCATAAATTTGACAGTTGTCAGGATTATTTGCATAACATACGGATTGAGTTGAATCAACGTATCTTAAATTTTCTGCCATCCACCACTGTTCACCAATTTTCACGATCTTATAAGTTTGTCCATCGTGATTATCATACAGGGTGTCGTAAACACAATTGTCTTCTTGGGCTGTTTTGCAAACACCTGTGGCCACTAAACTACTTGAAGAAGTTTCAATTACACTCGATGAACTGTATTCCGACGAGGATGATTCTTTGGGTTTCACACTTGATGAACTCTTGTCTTCGTAAGATGATGATTCTTCCGGCTTAATGCACGACGAACTCTTGACTGACGAAGAAGACGATTGCGCCCCGCTGGACGAACTCTTCGCAGACGACGAAGACGATTGTGCCTCGCTGGACGAACTCTTCGCAGACGACGAAGACGATTGCGCCCCGCTGGACGAACTCTTCGCAGACGACGAAGACGATTGTACCCCGCTGGACGAACTCTTCGCAGACGACGATGACAATTGAGCCCCACTGGATGAGCTTATACTCGATGAAGAGGAATTCTTCAGTTCCATAGAGGAGCTTGATTCTTCAACACTTGCTTGAACCGGAGATTTTCCAGAATCATCATCTCCACAAGAGACAAGCATTAGTAAAGGAAGAAGCAACAGTATCAAATATTTTGGCATGAACCATTCCTCTGCAAATTAAACGTCAGATCAGAAAAGGATGGACTTTAAGCATAGCACAGCATCCTTATAAATTTAATTTTTCACACATCGAATTGAATATGCATTAATACCAACATCTCTATCGCCCGTTACGAGAACATCTTTTTGATATGGAATACCCATTGCATAAGCCCTATATGACAGATTTTTAGACTTATCAGCTGTCCAAAAATATGTGTAATCTGTAGCAAATTTACCCGACCCATTTCTATATCCTGCAGGCAATCCTGAAAAGCATAACTCATCCGAGCCATTAACACCACCTATCAAATCCCATCCTTCCGAACTTTTCAATTTTTTCCCAGCAATATCTGAACCTCCAACAAAACGAACCAACCCCGTTTCCCATTCTTGTTCGGTTGGCAAATGCCAACCATCTGGACAAATTCCTTTCCAATTATTAGGAATAACACAAATTCCCACTCCGGTCGTATTATACCCGCAAGTCGTTCCCTGTTCTTGCGCTAAAGTCAAAGAATCTATTACAACTGACCAACGATAAAGACGACCATACTTTTGGCAGTTATCAACCTCGCCATCTTTACCATCCTTATTGTCATAACACCAACTACGATAGCTACTTTCATAATTTTGAACATCGTAATTCAAATTTTCAGCCATCCATTCTTGTTCGCCAATTTTTACGGTCTTGTACGTTTTGCCATCACGGTCGTCGTATAAAGTACCCATAATGCATCCAACAAAGCTGCTAGAAGAACTTTCTTCCGATGATGAGGAACTGGTTTCTTGTACACTCAATGAACTGTATTCCGACGACGAGGATTCGCTTTCACTTGAGACAGATGTATTTATGGAAGATGACGAAGAACTATCTTTTTTTTCACTAGAGGAACTGCTGATAGTCGAAGATGATGAAGACTTGCCCTTCGGCTCACTTGAAGAATTTGCCGTTTCTTGCGATGAGGAAGAAACATCAGGCTTTGAACTAGAAGATCCGTTCTTTACCGACGATGACGAAGACTTGCCTTTCATCATACTTGAAGAACTCTCTTTTTTCAAAGATGATGAAGAATTGATCTTTACCGAGGATGATAGAGGCTTGTTTTTAGTTGTACTTGAAGACAAATCCTTCGACGAAGAGGACAGAGTCTCGCTAGAAGAATATTCAGAAGAAAGTTCCTCTGGGCTCACGCTACCGCTGGAGCTGTCTCCACCACACGAAATGAAGAAGAAAACAAAAAAAGAAAATATAAATTTAATTTTCATAGTAATCTTCCTCCTATCCTTTTCTAGCCGTATAACTAATGTATATGATAATATCTTCTATGTCACAGCCATTGGCTCCAGAAATAGACAATGTCCAGGACGTTTCATCCGCACCAGCACCTTCAAAAGGAGAATATTTCTCTTTTGAAAAATCAAATTCAAATTTTCCCGCTTCAAAATGAGCCGTGCTAGTTGCAAGTGTTTTTACTCCTATTCGATTAGATATTTCAGTGCCATTTTTTAATGTCAACATATTTGCGGTCAATGACAATTCTGCATTTAAAAATGCTTGTTGAGTATCCATCGGTTTCAATTTGACCTGTATGCGAACATCACGAATTCTACGGAAATAGTAACCAAGAAAATCACCTCCTATATGTTCACTTCCAATAGTAAATGTAAAATTAGAGATTTCTTGGGTTACTGCAGAAATTTTACTCATTGCTGACACCATTGCATCACCATTTGTAGGTAAAAACACATCACTCAAACTCACGGGTCTCGTTATTTCCAGCTCATTTCTGTCGTTCTCGAGATAGGCCACTTCCATTGCATGCAGGTCGGCAAGCAGTTTTTCTCCGGCGAGCAGGCCGCTGTGCAGGCCGTCCCAGTAGCTGCCGCAGCCCTTGATGAAGGTCTTCGCGGTCTTCGGATTTTCGTCTGCGTCGCCGATTTCGAAATGGTAGCATTTTTCCGCCTTGCGGGCCACCTTGGCGGCCAACTGGAACAGCGTTTTGTATACACTTCCGGTCTCCTTCTTGAGCCATGTGTACAAATCCTTGTTCGTGTACTTTTCGGACAAGTGCTCGTACATTTCGTCCTTGAGCTCGATTTCGCGCTCGTAGTTCTCGAGCTGCTTCTTGGCGTAGTCAATCTTGATCTCGGCAGTGGTCTTTTTCTTCTGAACGCTCTTGATCTGGTTCGCCTTGGCGGTCTTCTGCATCTCCCAGGACTGTTCAACGCGATTTTGTTCGCCAAGCACCTTCTTGAGGGCTGCGCCGACTTGTTTTTGTGCAAATTGCGAGGCGTAGCCTTCTGCAGCATTTACTAAGTTTTCGGCAATCTTTGTGCCGCCCAGGGATATCGAATCGAAGGACGGGCCGCCCAAGCCATTGAGAATTGCTCCCACGCCGAGGTCCGGTATCTTGTAGGCGACGGAGGCGGCCTTCTTCATGTTTTCCACCGTCTCCTGCACCTTCTTGACCTTTTCCATGGCCTTTTCGTACTGCGTCTCCTGTTCGGACTTCTTGAAGAAGGTGTTCTGCTGCTCCTGTTCCGCCTGCAG
>JAZLMK010000104.1:0-5363 GCA_045598645.1 Fibrobacter sp. | reverse complement strand
CATCCTCGGAGCGGAGCGGAGGGGATCCATCCAGTTCCTCTGTGAAAAACAGTTCATCTGAAGACTCCAAGAACAGCTCCTTGAGCGAGGCCGGAAAATCGAGTTCGTCTACAGGGGCCAAGAGTAGTTCTTCAGTAAAGTCGAGCAGCTCAGAGGAGGGGGGGGCAAGTAAGATTCACGCTCTTTCCATCCGTTGCGTGAAGAACTACTGACGAACGTCAGCCAATAAAGAAAGAAATTATAAACAACAAAAAAAGCCCGTTTGAACGATGGGGCTAAGGGTGAACTATGTCTCGCTTCAAAAAAAATAACAAGAAATCCGTCAAGAATTCCCGTAACAACTACAAGATCGAGTCTCTCGAACCGCGCCTTTTGATGGACGCAGCTCTTGCTGACGATTGGATTAAGGAAGCCGGTGCTTCCAACATGGATATTGGCTAATATTCGATTCCTAAAGAACGTTGAAACCGATGTAAAGAATTTGGTTAATGCTTCTTTTGATGATGCTAAGGCTGAAGCCTATATTAACGAGTTCAATAGTAATCCGGATCTTGATGAAAAAAAATAAACTCCGTAGATACATCTATTTTTTTAGGATATGTGCAAGACTATATTAAGGCCAACGCGAGTCAATTTACTGTAAATAAAATTGATGGTTCTACGATTGACATTGTTTATAAATGTTTTTTTGTAAGGAGCCTTGACGCCGGCAAATTTTGTAGTTATATTTAGTAGTGAACAAATGAGTAGTTTGTATTCTTTGTTCGCTTGCCGGCGGGCTTCCGCGCGGCTCCTATGCAGCGAGTGCTGCATTTTGTACTTCGGCGGTCTGTGCGCCTGGGGCTTCGGCTCCGCGGCAGAACGGGCCTTTCAACGGAGAGGGCGCTCTCCGGCGTAAATGCCGCTAGTCTTGCTATATGGTTCAATCCGTCGCTTTCAAGCGTGTAGCGACAGGAGGAAAAATGAAAAGGTACGAAGACCTGACCATTACGGACAACTTTATGTTTGCCAAGGTGTTCAGTAACGAGGACGTAGCAAAGGATTTCTTGCAGACTGTCCTGAAAATTCAAATTGAGAAAATCACTGTCGTGAGCGAGGCCACTTCCCAGGAGGATCCGTTCCACAAAAGCGTCCGCTTCGATGTGCTTGTGAAGGAGGATTCGCCCAAGGAGCAGGGAGTATCCGATGCCGCCGCGGAACAGAACGATGCAAAGCCCGCTCGATATTTTGACGTAGAGATGCAAATGGAGAATACGGGTGAACTCCCCAAGCGTTCCCGCTATTACCAAAGCATGTGCGACTTGGACGCGCTCGGCAAAGGCGTCACCTACGACGAACTCCGTGAACAGTACATTCTGTTCCTCTGCCCGACGGATATTTTCGGTGCCGGCAAGGCGATTTACCGCTTCGAAAATCGTGAGGAATGCGATCCGAGCATCCTTATGGGCGACCTCACGTACAAAAATTGATCTTTGATCCAAATTTGCTGCGGCTCGGAAATGACAAAATAAATTTTGTCGCTTCTCTCGCCTTGCGAAATTTATCTATATATTTAAGAAGTACAGCGAGGTCGAGGACGAATCCACCCGCGAGTACATGCAGTACTTTGCCACGCAAAAGTGCGAATCCGAGAAGATGAAGCGGATCCAGGCAATCGTGGACAAGTACCGCAAGGACCCAATCACAAGGAAGGCGTACATGACTCTTGAACAGGAACTCAACATAAAGTTCAAGAAAGGCCGTGAAGAAGGCCGTGCCGAGGGTGCTGACGAGAAAAATCGTGAACTCGCCAAGGCGTTCCGAGACGCTGGGGTTTCGGTAAATGTCATTTCCGAAAAAACTGGCCTCACTCCCGAGGAAATCAAGGCGCTTTAATCGCTTGCAGAAATCAAGAAAAATCTTGGAATGAACGCTTCGGTGATTTTCGCGAAGCCCACTTTTGGCCTTGTGATGCAAAATACTGAAAAATGAGCGGTGTTTTGGTGCTTGTTATGGAAAAATTGTCAAAAACGGGTGACGGAACTGCTCTTGGAGGCGTGCGATGCTTTTTCTATTTTTGCCTTGAAATAATCCCAGGAGCTTGTCTAATGAACAAAAAATACCTTTTGGCGTTTGCTGCCAGTAGTTTGATGTTTGTCGCTTGCGGTGACGACGTGACCGAAGTGACCGAAATCCACCAGGATGGCATGGCCGTGCTCGAGAAGGGCGAAAAGCTTTCGGATCTGGCCTGCGACACGGCGAACGTGGGCGAGATGCTCTTTGTGATGGATTCTTCCGAGGCGTTCATTTGCGATGGCGAATCCTGGCAGACGCTCAAGGGCGCGGATGGCAAGGATGGTGCTGACGGTAAAGACGGCAAGGATGGTAAAGATGGCACGAAGGGCGATAAAGGCGCAAAGGGAGACTCCGGCGAAGATGGTGAAGATGGTGACAATGGCACGAGTTGCTCGGCGAAGTCGGTGAAGAACAAGGCTGGCCTCGAAGGCCTTGAAGTCACTTGTGGAAAAACTGTCGTCGATACGATTTGGAACGGCAAGGACGGCGCTTCTGGTAAGAATGGCGAAGCGGGCAAGAATGGTGTAGGCTGCTCTGCCAAGGATGACGGCAAGGGCAAGGTGACACTCACTTGCGGCGAAGGCGACGGTGCGACTACGACGACCCTCTTCAAGGCTGTTTGCGGCACGGAACCGTACGACCCTGCGAAGTCGTTCTGTGTGGATGGTGAAATTCAAGAAGCGTGTGGTAACAAATGGTTCAACCCGAAAAAGCAATACTGCCTTGAATTGGATGAAGGGGCCAGCAAAAAATACCAGATAGAAGCTTTGCTGATAGACTCGCGCGATGAACATGTTTATAAAACCGTAAAAGTCGGCGACCAGGTGTGGATGGCGGAGAATCTGAACTACCGCTATGTTGGTGTGCCGTTCGACAATGGCCTCTTTACCTTTGATTCCACCAGTTTGTGTTTTGAAAATAAATCCTCGAATTGTGACAAGTACGGTCGCCTTTACACTTGGGCTGCCGCCATTGACTCGGTTGCGTTGGCGAAAGATGCCAAGGATCCTAGAACCTGTGGCTATGGTGGAACTTGTGCCCTGCCGACCGTTGTCAAGGGAATTTGTCCTGAAGGTTGGCATTTGCCGAGTCTTAAGGAATTTGAGGACTTGATTAGTTTCATTGATCCGGACTTTAAAGACGCTTCTTCGGCAACGGCGGGCGGGTTCCTGAAGTCAAAGACCGGTTGGGGTTTTGACGGTAATGGAACGGATGCTTACGGGTTCTCCGCATATCCTGTTGGATTCGTAGATTACGATGGTAACTTCGACGGAGGTGACGATTCCGCTATATTCTGGTCGTTTAATGAGGAAGATGACTATAACGCTTACCAATTGAAACTGACCTTCTTCGATGGAAGCGCATCCCTCCGTAGTTTCCTCAAGTATAATGTGGTGTCCGTCCGCTGTATCAAGGACTAAAGTTTCATCAAGGACTAAATTTCCAAGTAATGTGACTAAAGCTGGGCGGAAGGCTCGGCTTTAGTTTTTTTAAGGCTTGCTTTAGGAGCTTGTCGCGACCCCTAGCCATCAATCACCAACCACCAACCACTAACCACTAATTACTATATTCCCTTGCATGAGAATAGTATTTATGGGTACGCCGGAGTTCGCGGCACATTTCCTGGAGCATCTTGTTGCTTCCGACAATGAAGTTTTGGCTGTGGTGACGCAGCCGGATAGGCCTGCGGGCCGTGGGCGCGTGCTTACGCCGCCGCCTGTGAAGGTGGCTGCTTTGAACCACAATTTGCAGGTGTTGCAGCCGCTTGACTTGAAGGCCCCGGAATTTGAGGCGGATCTCCGCCAGTTCGATGCGGATTTGTTCGTGGTGGTGGCCTACTCGATTTTGCCGAAGAACATTCTGGGGGTCGCGAAGTTCGGTGCCGTGAACGTTCATGGCAGCATGCTCCCCAAATACCGCGGTGCGGCTCCTGTGCAGCGCGCGATTGCGGATGGCCTCAAGGAAACGGGTGTCACGGTTTTCCGCCTGGACGAAAAGATGGACCACGGTCCGATTTTGGCGCAGCGCGTGGTGCCGATTGACCATCAGGATACGACGGCGAGTTTGCTCGACAAGATGGTCGCCCCGGGTATCGATGCATTGGATGACGCGATAAGCCAGTTGAAGAATGGCTGCGAAAAGGATTTGACGCAGGACCATGCGCAGGCTTCCGGGGCAGCGAAGCTCAAGAAAGAGGAAGGCCTGATTGATTTCAATTTGCCGGCGCAGGTGATTCACGATCGCATCCGCGCGTTCAATCCGTGGCCGGGCGGTTATTCGAAACTTGCCGGGCGTACGGTTTACTTGCGCAAGACGGATGTGGTGGGCGTTGGCGCTTGCCGTGCCGCTGCTGGGGTTACGAACCTCGCCGCGGGTGCTGTCGCCTTCAAGGAAAATCGGTTCTTTGTAGGGACGGGCGATGGAATCTTGGAAGTGGTCGAAATCCAGGCGGAAGGCAAGAAGCCTATGCCTGTGGCCGACTTTATGCGTGGCATCCAGAAACACGAGGGACTTGAATTTTGTTAACGGAACGTGAAGAATCCTACCGGGTGCTTCTGCTTTGGCAGAAGGAGGGCGCATTCATCAAGGAAAGCGGGCTTTCGCCGTTTGCGATGGAACTTGCACTGGGCGTGTGCCGCAGGCACTTGTACCTGGAATATTTCATCAAGACGCTCACGAAGAAAATGCCCTCCTTGGAAGTGAAGACGGTTCTCGAGATGGGACTCTTCCAAATGTTCTTCATGGATGTGCCGGACCATGCCGCCATCAACACGAGTGTGGAACTTACGAAGTCCGCGAACTTGGGCGATGGCGCTGCCCGTCTGGTGAATGCCGTTTTGCGCAGTGCCCGCCGCACGGGCGAACCTGCTCTCCCTCCGCAGCGCGTGCGTCGCGTGAGCATTGAAAATTCTGTGCCGGAATGGATTGTGCGCCGCTGGTTTGATATTTACGGTGCGGATGCTGCCGAGGCGATTGCGAAATCGACGTTGGAACGTCCGGTGGAATGGATTCGCGTGAATACGCAGAAGTCGAGCGCACCTGTGGTGGCGCAGAAAATCGGGCTTCACGGCGCATCGATTCTTTATGACCGTTATATTGAACTCCCGCGCGACGTGGGCGTAAAACTCTTGCTTGCGCTTCCGGAGTTCGTGAATGGCGAATTCAGCTTCCAGAATCCGTCCGCCTTCGAGGTGGTGAAGCTTCTGGACTTGAAGCCTGGCCTCAAGGTGTGGGATGCGTGCGCTGCTCCTGGCGGAAAGTCCGCGCTCATGGCCGAGATGGATTCTTCGCTGGATATTCTCGCGAGC
>JAZLMK010000103.1:0-9362 GCA_045598645.1 Fibrobacter sp. | reverse complement strand
TTGTTGTGGCTGTTGGCCGGGGCGATGAAGTCGCAAGGAATCATCTTGGTGCCCTGGTGGATGAGCTGGTAGAAGGCGTGCTGGCCGTTCGTACCCGGTTCGCCCCAGAGGATCGGGCCAGTCTGGTAGTTCACGCGCTTGCTGTCGCGGTCAACGGTCTTGCCGTTAGATTCCATGTCGGCCTGCTGGAAGTAGGCGGCGAGGCGGTGGAGGTACTGGTCGTACGGGAGCATGGCATAGCTGGATGCTCCGAAGAAGTTGTTGTACCACACGCCGACGAGGGCGAGGATGGCCGGCAGGTTCTTTTCCACAGGGGCGGTCTTGAAGTGCTGATCCATTTCGTAGGCGCCCTGGTGGAGCTTCATGTAGTTTTCGAAGCCGATGCGGAGGCTGATGGAAAGGCCGATGGCAGACCACAGGGAGTAGCGGCCGCCCACCCAGTTCCAGAATTCGAACATGTTGGCCGGGTCGATACCGAATTCGGTGACGGCTTCGGTGTTCGTGGAGAGGGCCACGAAGTGCTTTGCGATGGAGGCCTTGTCGCCATTGAATGCCTTGAGGACTGCGTTTTTGGCAGTTTCGGCGTTCGTCATGGTTTCGAGAGTCGTAAATGTCTTGGAAGCGACGATGAAGAGCGTTTCTTCGAGGTTCACCTTCTTGAGGGTTTCGGCCATGTGGGTGCCGTCGATGTTAGAAACGAAGAACACTTCCGGGGAGGTTTCGCCGGCGATCGGCTTTTCGGCATACGGCTTCAAGGCTTCGGTCACCATGACCGGGCCCAGGTCGGAACCGCCGATACCGATGTTCACCACGTACTTGATGGACTTGCCGGTCTGGCCTTTCCACTTGCCGCTGCGGACGAGGTGGGTGAATTCTTCCATGTGCTTGAGGACTGCGCGGACTTCCGGCATCACGTCCTTGCCATCGACCATGATCGGGTCGTTACCCTTGTAGCGGAGAGCGGTGTGGAGCACGGCGCGCTTTTCGGTGGTGTTGATCTTTTCACCGCCAAAGTACTTGGCGCGCATGTCTTCGAAATTGGCGGCCTTCAGGAGGTCCTGGAGCTTTGCCATGGTTTCGTCGGTGATGATGTTCTTGGAGTAGTCCAGGAAAAGTCCGCAGGCTTCGGCGCTGAACTTGGAAGCACGGGCGGGGTCCTTGGCGAAGAGTTCCTTCATGTGCCAGGTCTTGGCGGCTTCGGCGTGGGCCTCGAGGGCCTTCCATTCCATAGAATCGGTCAATTTAGACATTGCTTAATCCTTTCCGCAAAGCGGGTTTTTGTTACAGGCGAAAAAGTAGTAAAATAGTGGTTAGTGGTTGGTGGTCAGTGGTTAGGAATAGGCACCTAAAGACGTTGACCCGCGAACAATGTGACTGTTCGCGAAGAGGAAAAGTGCGTACGGAGCGAGTCCGAAAAGGGCGAATATGGACTCCAAAAAAGGAAAAAAAGTCTATATTCATAAAAAAAGGAAAATAGAAATGGCTAACAAGTTTTTGGATTCCGCACTTTTGGACAAGGCAATAGTCTTTGCCGTCAAGGCGCATGCGAATACGGAACGCAGGGGCAAGGGATTCCCCTACATTGTGCACCCCATGGAAGCGGTGGAGATTGTCGCCACCATGACGAACGACCAGGAACTCCTGGCCGCCGCCGCACTTCACGATACGGTGGAAGACACCGGAGTGACCTTGGACCAGATCCGTTCCGAGTTCGGAGAGCGCGTAGCAAAACTGGTGGAAGAGGAATCGGACGTGTTTATGGAGGGAGTCTCCGAAGCGGAAAGCTGGCACGCCCGCAAGCAGGCCGCCATCGACCGCCTGGCAGCCGCCTCCCGCGATGCTAAGATGGTGGCTTTGGGCGACAAGTTGAGTAACGCCCGCGCGATTTATCGCGACTATGTGCAAAAGGGCGATGAACTCTGGAAGATTTTCCATGTGACGGACAAGGCTGAACACGAGTGGCACTACCGTGGCCTTGCGCGGTCGCTGAACGAACTCGCGGGCACTTTCGCCTACGCCGAATTCTCTTCGCTTGTCCAGAAAATTTTTGGCGACCCGAAACCCGAACCCGTCGACATGAATGACTATGAGGAAAGCGGCGACGGCTTTACCGCCATCAGCTACAACCACAAGGGCGGCAAAACCATGATGAAGTTGTATGCGCCCTTCATTCCGCTTTCGGAACCGCTCCGCGAACTGGAAGTTGCCTGGAACCTTCGCGACAAGGGTATCGACATCCCTGCGGCACTGCGCCTCGTGACCGACGGAAAACGCATTGGCGTGGAGTTCGAACGCATCCAGCCCAAGAAGTCGTTTGCCCGAGCCATTTCGCAGGAACCGGAAAAATTGAGGGAATACGCGGTCGAGTTCGCCCGGGAATGCAAAAAACTCCATAGCACCCAGTGCGATACGAGCCTGTTCAAGCCCGCGGCCGCGCGGTTCCACGACGCCCTCGAAAAGACGACTGCCTTTGACGATGCCGAGAAGGCGAGAATATCCGCTTTTATCGAATCCGTGCCCGAAACTACGACCTGCACCCACGGCGACTTGCACATCGGCAATCTCATCACGAACGGCGAAAAGAACTTCTGGATAGATCTTTCGGCTTTCGCTTACGGCAACCCGCTTTTCGACATAGGCATGTTCTACTTGGTGAGCCACGGCAAGTCCGAAGAACTGACGCAGCGGCTTTTCCATATAAGCAATGCCCAGATTCTGGAAGTGTGGCAGATTTTCGTGTCGGAATATTTTGGCAGCGCCGAAACGCTTGAATCTGTGGACGCCAAGGTGCGCCCGTTTGCCGCGTTGATGGTCGTCCTGTTCACCACCTGGGGCGTTGCCAAAGATGACATCATTGCTTTTGCGAAAGAAGTTTTTTCAAAGTAAAAAAAGGTTAGCCTTATGTCCGATGTTCCTGTAGAAAGTTATGGCTTGAGTCCGCACTGCTCCTTGATTCTTGAGGAGTATCGCGACTGTCGCCCGGTGTTTGAAAAAATGCTCCAGGTGGTCAAGGAAGTCTTGAACCGGAGTTTGACCGAAAACCACATCTATGTGAACGCCATCGAAGCCCGCGTGAAAGAGGAAAAGAGCCTGGCGGGCAAACTGGAACTGAAAGGCGAAAAGTACCACTCTCTCAAGGACATTACCGATATTCTGGGGGCGCGTGTCATTACGTTCTACAGCGACGAAGTGGACAAGATTGCCGCTTTGGTGGTGCGTGTGTTCAATGTTGATTGGGACGAAAGTATCGACAAGCGTAAAATGCACGAACTCCACAGTTTCGGCTACAGTTCGCTCCATTACATTTGCCGCATTCCCAAGGAAACTTTCTTTGACCCAGAAATGCCCGAGTTGAACGAGTTCCGCTTTGAAATTCAGATGCGCACGGCCCTTCAGCATGTGTGGGCCGTACTGGACCACGACACGGGTTACAAGTCGGGCTTTGAAGTCCCGAGGGAATACCTGCGAAACCTGAATCGCCTGGCGGGCATGCTGGAACTTGTCGATGAACAGTTCTGCATCATTCGCACGGGCATCAACGATTACCGCAGGCAGGTGCAGGCCCTGGTGCATTCCGGCAAGTTCGAAGAAGTCTCGCTGGACGGGGACTCTTTCCAGAACTACCTGAATCTGAAACCCTTCGATGCCTTGAACAAACGAATCGCTTCCATCAACCAGGCGGAGATTCACGAATCGTCGTTGCTCATTTATCTGAAAATTTTCAAAATGCTCCGGTTCCGCACTTTGGGGGATGTCGATAAGTTGATTCGTGAAAATTCCGATGACGCGTTCCAACTTTCGGCATCGCAACTCGCGAATACCGACCTCGACATCATCAATTCTTCGCTTGCGGTTATCAACTTGCTGGTGGTCTACATATTAAAGCGCGGCGCAGGCGTTGCCGGTGTCGCCTCCATGTTCGACGAATTGTACGGCGCTTCGGAGTCCAATAGAAAAAGAGCCGAGCGCTTGTTTGAACGCGCCCGGCATTTGCCTTTTATGTGTAACGACTAGTTCTGCGCTTGCGGCTGCTCCGGCTGTGGCTGGGGCGGCATGTGCTTGCGGAATTTTTCTTGGTTGTACGCCTTGAACTTTTCGCGCTGTTCCTTGGACAGAATCTGGTTCATTTGCGTGACGCCGATGACGCGGTGGTCGAGCAGGGCGTCTTGGCTTGCCTTGACCTTTGCCTTTGCGGCTTCGATGTCGGCTTCGGCTCCACTGTCGAGGGCTTCGCGAAGTGCCTTTTCGGCTTCCATCTTTTGCTTGCGCAAATCCTTGAATGCGGAATCCATGGCGGTGCGGTTGGCTTCCAGTTTTGCCTTCTGTTCCGGAGTCACTTGCATTACGGAATCAATGGCGGCAAAGTCGAACTTTGGACCGTGCTTCCTGTCGCCCATGGGACCGTGGTGGCCGTGATTCTTGTGGAAGTCCTCGCGCTTGAATTCGCCTGGAGGCGGTACGTTCCCGCTTTCGAGGGCTTGCATGCGGGGGCAGGTTTCCATTTTGCTTGTGCAGCCCGGACATCCGAACATGCAGCCCAGGAAAAAGCCTACTGCGCAAGCGAGGATTATGGTGCTTGCCATCAGGAATTTATTTACGCCGTTCATTATTTGGTCTCCTTGAATAAATAACTTATGGTTTCGGATTCGTCCAGAATCTCCAGGTCATCGGAAGATTCGGTCCCGAGCGATTCGTACCAGGCGGAAATTTCGGACGATGCCGTCGCCTGCATAGAAACGATGCTTGAATCCGCATGGTTGATTGCTGTCATGAAAACGCTGAAGCCGACAAGCAGGAAACTCGCGGCGAGTGGAATGGCCGAGTAGATCGGGAAACGCAAAAAGCGATTGAACAGCCCGTCTTGTCGATCGAGCCTTGCGCATACTTTATCCCACGAGTCCTTGCGCGGAGATATGCGTTCCAGTTTCGAGAAGTCGATTGCGTTATGCATGGTTCAATTTCTCCGTTATGAAAGTTTTCACGAAGTGCCTTGCGCGACTGAGCCTTGCCTTTATGGTGCCTTCGGGCATTCTGTAAATACCCGCGAGGTCCTTTATGTCAAGTTCTTCGGCGTCTTTCAGCCAAAGCATGCTCCGGGTTTCTGCCGGCAACTGGGCGAGTCCCGATTCCAAAAGTTCGGCGTCGCAATCCGGGAAGGTTTCGTTTTCGCCTTCGCCCAAAGCCCGCTCGATGATTGCGTCCTGGTTCAATGCTTCGAGTTCGCCGTGGCGCTTGTCCGCCCTGAGTTTCATGAGGCAGGCGTTCACGGTGAGCCTGTACAGCCATGTTCCCAGGGAACAGTCGCCCCTGAACTTTTGAATGTCCGCAGGAACCTGTACAAAGACGTCCATGAGAATGTCTTCGGCCTGGTCCCTGTCCTTAAGCATCCTGAAAGCAAGGTTGAGCACGTTTTGACTGCTGGCTTGCCAGAGCAGGCCAAGGGCTTCGCGGCTTCCTTCCTTAATTTTTTTCAAGATGATTGCTTCGTTCATTCTTTGTTTAGATGTCCGGGGGTGTTTTTCGGTTGCACACCAAATGTGTAAATCTCGTGTAAAAAGTTTACAAAAGAAAAATAAGAGAAATGAAATGTTTTTTGGGGCAAAAGTGCCCGAAATATGATGAATATCACAGATTTAGCGGTTTCCCTATGGACAAAAAGTCAACAGAAACTGGTGGGAAATGTAAACTTTTCTACCTTTGATAAGCTACTTTACTAAGTGATGGTTACTTTTTCTGACATAGCGGACTACCGCGATTTCTTGAAGGACTTCTACGAACGCCGCAAGGCCGAGATGCCCTTCTACAGCTACCGCATGATGGGCGATAAACTGGGATTGGATTCCAGTTATCTGTACCGAGTGCTGCAAAAGAAGCAGCACCTGCCTGCCCATGCATTGCCGGCCGCGAAAGATATTCTGGCCCTCAACGGGCGCCAGGCCGAATACTTCGACCTGTTGTTCACTGCTGCAATTACCAAGGACAAGGCTAAGCAAGAAGAATTGATGGCCAAGGCCCTTTCGCTCCGTGACGTGGAACGCCACAGTCTCCAGGCTGCCGAACTCAAGCTCCTGGAAAACTGGTGGATTCCGGCCGTGCGCGCCTACCTGGAACTGAATGGTGGCGTGGTGAATGTTAAGCAGATTGCACGAGATATTTGCCCTCCGATTACCGAGGAACAGGCTGCCGAAGCCATTGAAATCCTCAAGGAAGTCGGACTGGTCAAGAAATTGGCCAGCGGCCGTTTGGCCCTTACCGAAGCCCACCTTACGGTTGGCGGTCCGGAAAAGGCCAAGGCGGTAAGAAATTTCCAGCGCCAGGTTCTCGCTTTGGCGAGTGATGCCCTGGAGAATGTCCCAGTGAACGAACGCAACATTTCGACGCTGACTCTGTCGGTGGACCCTTCCTGTTTCGAGGATTTGGGCGATATGTTGAGGGAGTTCCGCCGTTTGGTGCAGAAACGCGTAGACGAATCCAAGAATCCGGACCGCGTTATGCAGCTTTCTATGGCTTTTTACCCGGTAGCCCGAAAAGGGGATGCTTCGGAAAATGCTATTATGGGGGAAGGTTCAGGAGCTAAAAAATGAGAAACTGGGTGTGGAAAATAGGAATGGCGGCCATGGGAGGTATACTGGCAGCCTGTAGCAGCAGCGGCGGCGAAGACCCCGTTGCAGGCTCTTCGATGGAGACGGAAAACTCCATCGCTCTTTGCGTATTTGCCCAAAATGGCACGCCCGCCGCGCGCGTGAAAGTTTTTGTACGTCCTGAAAATTACCTGTCCGGCGAGTCCGGTCCGTTGGCCGATTCCGTGATGAACAGCCAGATGAATTTCGAAACGAATGACAGCGGTGTCGTTTCGCTTGACGAACTGGCTGTTGGCCAGTATGTAATCGAAGCCCGCGACGAATCCCTCAGGGGTGCAGTGAAGTTCGAACGCGAAAACGCTGATTCCTCGCAATTGGTCTCCTTGAATATGGAAAAGCCCGGCTCCGTAAGTGGTCGAGTGCAACTTCCCGATGGCATCAATTCGGCGACTGTTGGCGTGCAGGGTCTTGAATATTCTGTCAAGACCGACTCCCTAGGTCGGTTCACGATTGATGAATTGCCGGCCGGCAATTTCGATGTCGTCGCCTACTTGCGTATAGACAGCAACTTTGTGAACGAATATGGTGTCGAAGAGCATCTTGAACGGACTTTGACCTTTGGTTCGGCTCCTACGATGGTTGTATCTGGCAAGTCGGACAAGGTGGCCATTGGTGATACCATCCTCCACTTCATGTTCGATGATTTTGAAAAGGGCGTCGATGCTTGGGAGTTGTCGCATTCCGAATATGCTTCGGGAACCTTGGATGTCGATTCGGCTGGCAAGGGCCGCAAAGGCTCGGTGGCGCATTTCATTTGTCAGAACGATTCCAACTTGAACTGGGTTCTCATTGGCGCTAATCTTGGTGGCCCTGTGGACATGAGTAAGTTGGATTCTGTCGTGCTGTGGGTCCGCGGTGTTCCGCGTACCGATTCGACGAAACTTTTCTTCAACTTCGCGTTTGATGTTGTCGCCGACAGCGTGGATGCGTTTGAATCCGGCAAGGCTTGGCAGAGTTACGAACTGACCAGTCCGTCTGAATGGAATCGGTTTGTGGTTATTCCGTCTGAGTTGATGGAATCCGATAGCGCCAATACTGGCGGAAATGTCGGCTGGGACTCCGTGAAGACCCACGTGAACAAATTCTCGATTTTCGGTGGCGTCGGTGGCGAATACTGGATCGACGATATCGAAGTGTTCGGTATGGATAAGTTTGTCGCAAAAAAGCAAGATTGATTTCTTAACTCGTTATTGACAAAAAGACAATGGAAAGTGCCGCTTTGAGCGGTACTTTTTGTTTTTATGGCGGTAATTTTAAGGTTGTGGAAATTCATTGTGTCTTTTCACGAAAGGAGTGTATAATGAACGTTTGGAATTGTGTGGGCAAGTTGAGCCTTGCCATGGGCATTGCAACCTTCGCTTTTGCCGACAACCCTGTCTCAAGTTACCATTACCTGGCGGACCCTTCCGCCGCCGCTGACGACAGCACCTTCTACATCTTGACCGATGTCGACGACTACAACAACCAGACCAATTGGAGTTACGACATTATCGGCCTTTACGCCTTCTCGTCCAACGATATGAAGAACTGGACCGACCACGGCATGATTTTTAGGTCCAAGCGCGAATTCGGGAATTACCCGAACAACACTTGGGCTTCGGGCATAGCTGTCCATAATGGCAGAATCTTTATTGTGTACCCCGATGGAGCGAGCGGTGTGGGCATGATTACCGCTCCTGCAATTGACGGTCCCTATACCGACCCCATCATGGAAACCCATGGCAAGAATAGAATCGCGGGTGCTGGCAGTTTCCTTGGCGACTGCGATGGCATTGCGCACTGCTTTGACCCAGGCATCCTTTTTGATGACGATGGTACGGGCTATGTGATTTTCGGCGGTGGCGAAAGCGGACAGCGTCCGTACGGCAACAACTTCGACATCATCAAGTTTAGCGAGAACAACGGCAAGGTGACTTTGGATAGAAATTCCCTGACTAGGGTTCAGTTGCCAAACTCCTTCGAGGCGCCTTACCTGCACAAGAAGGGGAGTACCTATTATTTGAGTTTCAACAACCGCAGCCAGGTGATTGACTACGGCATGTCGAATAACATCATGGGCCCGTACAATTATGTGGGTTCCGTTATTCCTGGCATTGGTTCTGTCCCCGATGCCCATGGCGAAGGCGGAAACAACCACCAGGGCTTTGCGGAATTCCAGGGCAAGTGGTATGCTGTGTACCACGACCGTCGCCTGGTGACTTCGGACAACCATCCGGCTGCGACGACTCAGGCGGGTGTTCGTTCCGAGAACCCGAACTACGAAAACCACAGAAGCGTGAGTATCGATGAACTCACCTGGAATGGCGACAAGATGAACACTCTGAAATTTACGAGGGAAGGCCCTGCGCAAATCAGGAAATTTGATCCGTACAAGACGTACAAGGCGACCACGAGTTCCAAGCAGATGAACATCCGCAGCCGTACCGACTGGACCAAGGGCCAGCCCGTGAAACATGTGCTCTTGCCCCTTACGAGCAGGAGCGAATCCTGGATCCGCGTGAGCGGCGTGGACTTTGGCAAGGGCGCCGAGAATCTCCGCATCAAGGCGGCGAACGTTGGCGACGGCAACAAGGTCGAAATCCACACGGGGAGCGCGAGTGGTCCGTTGGCGGGTTCCTGCGAAATTGCAAAGACCAGCAACAACATGACGTTCACGGACAACGATTGCGCCATGACGGGTCTTACCGGAGTCGTCGATCAACTTTTCTTCGTGTTCAAGGG
>JAZLMK010000102.1:0-10682 GCA_045598645.1 Fibrobacter sp. | reverse complement strand
GTCGCGCTTGATGAGCACGAGGTCGTCCAAAAGTTCGTTCTGGTAGCTGATGTGGCCGCGGATCATGTCGTCGAATTCGGTGACACCCGTTTCCGGGACCTTGAAGCGAATCACGGCCTTTTCGCCGGCGGCAATGCGGGCTTCGGCTTCTTCGCGGCTGATGTTTCTGCAATGGCGGTCGTAACCCGTGACGGAAACGCCGGCCTTTTCCTGGGCCGCACGGACTTCCTGCAGACGTTCCTCGGTGCAGAAGCAGTAGTAAGCGTCACCGGAATCCAGAAGCTTCTTGATTTCGCGGTGGTAGATGTCCAGGCGTTCGCTTTGGAAGTACGGGCCGCAATCCTTTTCGCAACCCGGACCTTCGTCCCACTGGAGGCCAAGCCACTTGAGGTCGCGCAGCAAGTCGTGGAGAGCCGTTTCGTTGTAACGCTTGCGGTCGGTATCCTCGATGCGCAGATAGAACGTGCCACCCATGGCCTTGGCAAAGAAATAGTTGTAGATAGCGGTACGGGCGCCGCCCACATGCAAATAGCCCGTGGGGCTCGGAGCAAAGCGGACGCGAACAGGACGATTTTCAGACATAATTTCCTCTTTACGAGGCGCAGGCCTCGCGGGTTTAATTTTTGTGTCAAAATTTAGCAATTTTTTCGCCATTGGACATCCCATCAAAAGCGCGAATCCGCCATTTTGCCAATTACATATAAAGTAACAACAGTGGCATTTTCAAAGATTTTCGCCAAAAAAAGCCCGACATTTCTCCATTTTTGGCGATTTTACGGCGCCTTTGACGAAAAATCAGCGCACACACTCCGAAATCTTTACTATCTTATTGACAGTCAACAAGATAGCGTCGTAAAAACGTTGTCGCGAAGGCGTTCAAAAAACGCGTAGCTGCAAGGTCGCCGAAATCAGTGTCCACGACGCTTTAAATTAAAACAAGGAATAAAAATGGAAGCATTTAACGCCTTTCTAGACACTATTGACGGTTACGTCTGGGGAATCCCCCTGATTGCCATCATCCTTTTCGTGGGTATTTTGCTCACCAGCCGCCTCGGTGTTCTGCAGGTGACGAACCTCGGCAACGCCCTTCGCTACATGCTCAACAGCGAAAAGGAAGGCGAAGGCGAAGTCAGCAGTTTCGCAGCCCTCTGCACAGCCCTCGCCGCAACGGTCGGCACCGGTAACATCGTGGGAGTCGCAACAGCGATTGGCACTGGCGGCCCGGGTGCGCTCTTCTGGATGGAAGTCGCAGCATTCCTCGGCATGGCCACCAAGTACGCCGAAGGTCTCCTCGCCGTCAAGTACCGCAAAATCGATACCGACGGTAAAGTTCTCGGCGGTCCGTTCTACTATATCGAAACCGGTATCAAGGAACGCTTCGGCCTCAACTTCAAGTGGCTCGCCATCCTGTTCGCCGTGTTCGGCGTGCTCGCTGGCATCATGGGCATCGGCACCATTACGCAGGTGAACGGCATTACGACCGCAGTCGCCACCATCATCCCGACAGGCGAATTCGTGAACATCGGCGGACATTCCGTTTCGAACTCCACCGCCATCGCCGGTCTGCTCTGCGCAGGCTTCACCGCCATGGTGATTATCGGCGGTCTCAAGCGCATCGCGAAGGTCTCCCTGTACATCGTACCGTTCATGGCCATCTTCTACATTCTTTTCTGCCTTTTGATTCTCGGGTTCAACTTCTCCAAGATTTCCGGCGCCGTTGAAATCATCATCCAGGCAGCCTTCAACCCGAGCGCAGTCACCGGAGGCGTGGTCGGCACCATCTTTATCGCCATGCAGAAGGGTATCGCCCGCGGCATCTTCAGTAACGAAGCGGGCCTCGGTTCCGCCCCGATTGCAGCCGCCGCCGCAAAGACCAAGGAACCTGTTCGCCAAGGCCTCGTCTGCATGACCGGCACCTTCATCGACACCATCATCATCTGCTCCATGACAGGCCTTGCCATCGTCGTTACCGGAGCCTGGGACCCGAGCCTGAATCTCCAGGGCGTGAACATCACCATGGAAGCCTTCAGCCGCGGTCTTGGCAACTTGCCAGCCGGAGCAACCATCGCCCCGTACATTTTGACCGTCGCTCTCGTATTCTTCGCATTCACGACCATTCTCGGATGGGCTTACTATTCCGAACGCTGCCTGGAATACCTCGTGGGTCGCGGAAAGAAGGGTGCAATCCTCACCTTCCGCTGGGTGTACGTCGCCGCCGTGTTCGTCGGTCCGTACCTCACCGTGAGCGCCGTATGGACTTGCGCCGACATCTTCAACGGACTCATGGCCTTCCCGAACCTGGTCGCCTTGATTCTGCTGAGCGGCATCGTCGCCCGCGAAACCAAGAAGTTCTTCGAAAAACTCGAAAAACAGAAGAACTAACTTAAGGGCACCTCAAATAATTCATTTTTGACGATAAAGCCTGTGCACGACAGCACAGGCGTTTTCGCATGAACTAAATTCCTGGTCAAAAATCACTTGACAACCCCTCTCTAAATGTATATGTTTTTTAACAAATACATCTAGGATGGTTGAAGCATGAAAAAACTCACTCTCTTGGCAGGCGCCTGCGCCTTGTTCTTCGTCGTCGCGTGTGGCGATGATTCCTCCACAAGTACAACAAAAGACGACACCCCTAGCACCGCAAAAATTGACACTCCGAAAGAAGCGGACAAGGTTGATTCCGGTTGCACCGTCAAGGAAGCCGACGAGGGATTCGACATCATTTGCAACGGCGATTCAATAGACACCATCCACGACGAAGAGACCGAGCAAGGGACTTGCCATGTGAAAGACACCGTCGACGTTTCCGGAAACGATGGCGTAAAAATCACCTGCGGGGATTCCACCCGAATCGTATGGTCCGCGAAGAACGACGATGACGAAGAAGATTCCTCGTCCGACAGAGGCGTGAGTTCAACATCCAGCAAGGATAAAAGTTCTTCGTCCGACAAGGAAAGAAATTCTTCGTCCGACACGGACAAGAGTTCCTCCTCCGTAAGTTCAGATGAGCCGCAGTCTTCCGAAAAAGCAAAAGACTCCTCATCCTCCGAAAAAACTGCAGAAATTTCGTCTTCGGATAAAGCCGAAGGAACATCGTCAGAAGCAGCCAAAAGTTCATCATCCTCAAATAAGGAAGAGGTGACATCGTCCAACTCCTCCAGTTCCGAAGAAATCCATCCATCCTCCGCAACGTACGCACCCACGGCAGACACGCTAGTCTGCAATTCCAAGAAATTCACCACCGACACGGCCTTCTGTTTCAATAGCCAATTGACCGGAAAAGCAGCCATCTACAAACTTTGTGGCGGACTCCAGTACGACCCGGACGTCGCGACCTGCGAGGGGGAAACCATCAAGGTGGAATGCGGCAGCACCGCCTACGACACTCTCAAGAACGTTTGCCTGAACGAACTTCTCTACCCCCTGACCGCCACAGAAAAAGGAATCGAAGGCGTCTACATCGGGGCAAACGACACCACCTTCGACAGCGACAAGAACATCATCAGCATAAAGCCAATCTATTTTGCCAAGGGCAACCTCCTATTGGTCAAGAAGGATGAAGGCGTTTACGAAGGCGTCATCCCGCCATCACCGGGAATCATTTCCAAGGGGGCACGCGTCAAGTACCACAACGAACAGTACTACGATATCGAAGCCGACACCCTGGACCTGTTTTTGTACGGGGACACCAGCGGCTACTTCTACCTGACAAACATGAGTTCTCCGAACAACATAGAAGGTAACGACGCGTACGACATTGCCCGAGCCAAACTGGAAGGCAAATGGAGACTTCCTCGAGTGAAGGAAATGAAAAGTCTTTCTGGGAAAATGGCTGTGGAAACCATCATCGACCATCACACCCTTTGCACGAATATAACAAACCCAATCCACAAAACAGAAATTGCACTCCCTAGCAGCGGAGTGTACACCGACACTGCCTACGTCAACTTTGGACTTGATTATTCCTATTATATGACTTCACAAGCGGCGTATATTTTTTCAGCAACTAGTTTCACCCCAAGCACAACTTATTATTACTCCAAAGCTAGATTCGGTTTTGCCGTCCGCCCGGTATTCTCCGGCGAATAGGGGGAAAAAATTTAAATCTCGGCATCGGGCGAAAAGCCCAGCATGCCGCAAAGTTCGGGACCGATGGTCCCGTTTTGCATTGTAGTCACAAGAATGCGCTGTTCCAGTTCGGCGGGCGGGTTTTGAGGACCCGCACAGGGAATTTCGCAAACGTCTAGCATTCGCGGCATACCGCAGGCAGCTTCCTGTGGAATCACGCCCATCGCCTCTTGCAACAAGCGTTCGCCAAGGGCCGCATGCAGGGCCAATGACGCATCGATGTACTTGAGGTGCGTCGGTTCTTCGAGAATAAAGTTCAGCGGAGCCTTTTGGTTCAGCACCCGGGATTCCGGCACCGCCTCGCCAAATTCGTCCTCGACGCCCATGTTCGCTAGCACCGCGCGAGTTTCCAAAAGAGCCTCCGTCAAGGCCGGGCGCGCAAGCGCATTCTTTACACCCGTCGCGGTCACCACGAAGTCGGCATTCAACAAAAGTTCAACAACCGCCGTCGTATTTTCGCAATCGACAATGTCCACGGAATTCGATTCAAGCGATGGAATAAAGTTCGGCGACGAAACTTGACGAACTTGGGTGACCGTACTTACGGAACAACCACGGGATACTCCCTGCAGGGCAATACCCGCCCCGACTTTTCCACTTCCAAAGACCACCAGTTTTTTGCCTTCGAAACCGGCAGGGCCTTCTGAATAGCCCAACTGTTCCAAAGCCCTAAAATATCCGTCTCCCGTCCCAAGGGTCGTCTCGATGCGCTTCACGATTCCCGAATCGGCAACATAAACAGGCAGTGGACACTTTTCAAAAAACTGCACGCCACTGCGCGTAAGTTCTACAAAGCCGTAGCGCGGGTGACACGCGGAAAACTGCCCGGCGCAGTCCAAAATGATATCGATGAACTCATCGTTCGCCTCGGCTTCCAAAACGTCCTGAGGAGTGAGCACTTCGATTCCGTTTTCTTGCAAAAATTTCACGACACCTTCGTCGCAAGGCATGGACGCCTCGCCAGCCCCACCAGACGCGCGGCCAACATAAAGTTCGGCGCCACCAGCCATCAGCGCACGGTATTCCGTAATGGTGTTGCGGAAAATCGGGGTCGCCACCAAGACGCGCAAACCTAGAAAAGGCCGCGTGCAGGCCCATTCGCGCTGGTACGCAAACAGCGCAGGATATTCCTTGGAGGAATAGTGACTGTCTATGACTTCATCGAAAATCATAACCTGGCGATTCACTTGTCAACGCTAATCAGTTGAGGTTCCCCGTGCCCAGGAAGCGGCCTGAACACTTTCACCTGCACCGATTCCTCGCCCCCGCCAAAGGCCTGCATGGTGCAAGAGAACATGAAGTTCGTGCCCGCCACCACTTGCGTCGCGACGCTGAGAGGCTTCAAGTTCAGGTAAGCGTAATCCTTGGTTGCAGCGGCGAACACTGCGGAATCCTCGGCCACGAGCGGACGCTGTTCCGAGAAGCCGCCGCAAAGCATTTCGTCGGTCTTGCCTTCGCGCATGTTGCCGAGGAACGCTGTCACTTCTTCGGCCACGTTTACGTTCGGATTCGACACGCGGTTATGGGCTATACCGTAAGAAAGCACCACCTTCGCATTCGGTTCCAGTTCAGACAATTCACGGGAACTCGCCTTGCGGCCACCGCTGCCGTATGTGCAGAACGGAACCACCACCTTGCCCGAAAGATCGTTGGAATCCAGGAAGGTGTATATGGGCGGAGCGAATGTGCCGTACATGATGGGGTACCCCAGATAGACGGTATCGTACTTCGCCAAGTCCAGGCGAGCGTTCTCGAGGGCCGGCCATTTTTTGCCAGCGCGCTCCTCGCGGGTCACGGCGATGGTGCTATCGTAAGTGGAAGGGTACGACGTGACCATCTTGAGTTCAATGGCGTCGGCGCCGGCTTGCTTGGCAATTTCCTCGGCGACAGTACGGGTGGTTCCCGTCTGCGAGTAGAATACCACCACCGATTTGGCGGAATTTTCAGTTACCGGGGCCCCGGCTTCCGTTTTTTTAGCAACCTGGCTGCCGGATCCATCTTGATTGCATCCGCAGATTACCGTCACGGAAATCGCGGCAAGGACAAGGAAAAAGTATGCTTTCTTCATGAAAAACCTCTTCGTTAAATATAGTTTAACTTTCTCCCTTTTATAAAAGGTCTTTTTTTGTGGAATTTTGCAAAATTTGGGCTTTTTTTGCGTTGCTATATAATACAACGCAAACATATCCACCAAAAAGCGTTAAAATCAAAAAAAATCTAATTCTACAATAGGCAAATTTCTCAATAAGGGAAGGATTATGGATAAGAAAATTATTACTGCAGTGGCGGCCCTCACTTTAGGCGCCTCTTACGGTATGGCACAGGAAATCGCAACTTGGTCTGGCGACCGCAAGGCCGCTGTTTCTTTCACTTTCGATGACGGCGCCCCGAGCCATGTGAGCGATGTGGGCCCCACATTCGACAAGTACGGGTACAAAGGAACCTTCAACCTCGTGACAGGTTGGAATCCTAACTGGAGCGGTTTCCAGGGTTTGGCCGACAAAGGTCACGAAATTGCAAGCCACAGTAACTCCCACGGTCAGAACATGAGCGGCGAAGAAGCCTCCTCCAAGAACACTATCAATGGCCAAATTAAGCAAAAATATGGAGTCATTACGCTGGCTTACCCCAACTGTAACGTTCCCAACGCAAGTGCCGTGACGCAGAACTACATTATCGGCCGAATCTGTAACGGAAGTTGGCAGGGCCAGGCAGACATCATGGGCAAGGACGGTCCGAGCGACTGGACAAAGGCGTCGGCCCTCATGACCGGAACTGAAAACGGAGGCATCCAAGGTAACGGCTTCACAGACAAAATGGGACAAGCCGCAAGCCAAGGCGGCTGGGTCGCTTTCCTCACCCACGGATTGCAAGGCAAGCAGAACGGCAACGCCAACTATTCCCCAACAAACCTCAACGATATCGAAAATGCGCTCAAGAAGGCAAAAGATAACGACGGTGATTATTGGGTCGCACCCATGGGTTACGTAGCCATGTACATCAAGGAACGCAAGGCTTCCAAGGTGAACAAGAAGAGCGGCGACGCCAACAGCATCACCTTCGAAGTCACGCACAGCATCAAGGACAACATCAGCGCCTACGACTATCCGCTCACCATCAAGATCAAGAACGACAACAACTGGACAAAGGTCAAGGCCACCCAGGGCGGTGCCGACATCGAAGCGAAGATTGCTAACGGCAACATCCTCGTCGATGCAGTCCCGAACGCTGGCGACGTAGTCGTCTCCAACCCTGACGGAGCCTCCACTCCTGCATCTTCGGCATCTGTTGAACCGAAGTCCTCTGCAACGGTCAACCCGCAATCCTCCGCAACCGTCAACCCGCAATCCTCTGCATCCGTTCAACCCAAGTCATCTGCCAGCAATCCCTTTATGGGCAACAGCAGCAACTCCTGGGGTCCGTGGCCGGGCTTTGGTTCTTCCAGCAGCACAGACGCTCTCGAGGCAACAAAACTTGACATGAGTTTCGTCAACGTATTCGTCGAAAACGGCTACATCACCGTGCAGAACGCACAGGGGATGAACATTACCGTAACCAACAGCCTGGGCAAGGTTATCCGCACCACACGTGGTCTCGGCTGCATACAGAAGGTGTTCTCCGGAGCCAAGGGCGTGTACCTGATCAGGGTCGGAAGCAAGACTTTCAAAATCTCTCTCTAATCTGCTAATTGAAAATGCAAAAAAGACGAGGCCGAAACGGCTTCGTCTTTTTTTATTTCCAAAGGCGTGGCTACTTAGCCCCTTTGGTGAATTCCGCGAACTTCAGACGTTTGTACCACCCTTTGCGTGCAGCGAAACTTCTTCGCCCGATGTAATGGCGAGTGGGATTTACGGTGATTTGAAATGCCCTGGACCCACGGCCTTCGGCCGAGGGTGACTCGTGATATGAAAGTCCTTCGCCGAGGGTGACTTCGTCGGGCAAACGGTCTAATAAGTCAGTCTAACGTGCGCGTGGGCCTCAACGACATTGATGATATAGTCGCCGAGCTTTTCGCAGTCGTTCACGATATCCATGTAATGCACGCTCATCTGGTAACTGTAGAGCTTCGCATCGATGTCGTCCACGTTCTTCTTCTTCAGAAGCTGACGGTAATCATTGATTTCGTTTTCGATGTTCAGCGCATGGTTCGCATCGGCACCGGAATCCTCGAGAACGTTCAGCATATGCGTCATGGCCTTGTCGCAAAGTTCCATGATGTGCTTGATGTGGGCGTACTGTTCCGCAGTGAAGTCTTCCTTGCTGCGGAACTTGTGGTTGATGGCGCGAGCCATGTTGTAGCAAGCGTCTCCGATGCTCTCGATTTCAGATATCTCGCGAAGCATGGACTGCACATTGGCCTTGCTGGCCGGGCTCAAGCGACCTTCGCTCACCTTGTTCAAGTAATGCGCAATCTCGATTTCCATGTTGTCGCTGATTCCCTCGTACTTTTCGATACGGGCGAACAACTTCGTGAACTCGTTTTCGTCCTTCATTTCAAGGAGCTGCGGGACAAAGCCGAACATCTTCTTGCTGCGGGCCGCAAACAGGTTGATTTCCTTGCGGGCTTCGTAAAGCGAAAGTTCCGCAGTGCTGAGCAGGCCCGAACTGATAAACTTGAGGCGGAAATCCTCGTCCTCTTCCTTGCCCTTGATAATCTTGCAGATGATCTTTTCCATCGGCTTGATGAACCAGATGAGAATAAACACGTTGCAGAGGTTGAAGGCCGTGTGGAAGCCGGAAAGCGCGTAAGTCACGCGGATGCTCGCCTGTGCAATTTCTTCCTGCGTCTGCGGCACGAAATTCGGGTCAAAGCCAACGATGTGGCAGACCATGTTCACGAACGGGTGGAAAACTATCAGCACCCAAATCACGCCGAACACGTTAAAGAGCATATGAGCCAAGGCGGCGCGGCGGGCTTGTGTACTGGCGCTAAGAGCCGCCAAGTTCGAAGTCACCGTCGTACCGATGTTTTCGCCCATCACAAGAGCTATGCCCTGGTAAATCGGCAACACACCGCTGCTGCAGAGAATCAAGGTGATCGCCATGATGGCCGCAGAAGACTGCACGCACATCGTGAGGAAGCTACCTAGCACAAGGAACAAAAGCGTTGTCCAGATGCCCCAGCCACCGCAACTTGCGAAAAAGTTGATGATGGACTCGTTGTGCGAGAGGTCCATCGCCACAGCATTTTCGCGGAGCGTGCAAAGGCCGAGGAACATGAACGAGAAGCCGAACACGAATTCGCCGAGGCTCTTCGTCGAGCTCTTTTTCGTATAACTTAAAATGATGCCAAGCGCAAAGAACGGCCACACGACGCTGCTCATGTTGAACTGGAAGCCGAAGATGGACATGATCCAGGCCGTAGCCGTCGTACCGATGTTCGCCCCCATAATAACAGGAATGGCCTGACTCAAAGTGAGCAGGCCAGCATTAACGAACGAAACGGTCATGACGGTAGTTGCAGTGGAAGACTGCACGGAGGCGGTAACAAACATGCCCGTGAGAAGCCCGCCCACACGATGCTTGGTCATTGTGCCAAGGACAGCGCGGAGGTGACCGCCGGTGAGTTTTTGCAAGCCTTCACTCATAGTCTTCATACCGAACATGAGGAGGGCCAAGCACCCTATCATCTTTAATATCATCAATGTCATATAGGACCTTCCTATGAAGCGCCGTTTACCGGGATCATCGTCGCTGCCTTTCAGCTAGACCGGACTCACAGCGTAGTTGTTGTTTCTGTTTAAGAACTGCGCAAAATATAGAAAGTATTCTATTTTCAATCAAGACACTTTGAAAAAAAACACCAACACAAAACCCCCTGACAAATGTCAGGGGGCCTTCGCAAATTTTAAGACAAAAGTATTAGAAACCGTTGTACATGAGACCGCAACCGAAACCGCTCACGTCAATATCCGAGTAATCGTTATGTTCCGTGGTCGTGTAATGGGCGTCGAACACAAAGGCCCAGTTTCCGGCAATCACATAACCGCCATAGCCGTTCATACCGAAGCCCATCGTACCGCCTTCACCCTCTTCCGTTTCAACAACGAAAGAAGCACCTAGTCTAATACCACTCACGAAACGGCCATTTCTAAAGTTAAGGGAAGGGCCAACAACTGCGAGAAGTCCCGTATCATCAACAGCGCCAAGGTCAAGGGACTGCACCCAGCCGTCCATACCAAAGGCAATCGAAAAGTTCAACCCAGATTCGGTTTTCACAGGAACGCCCGCATCAAAAACAAAACGGAAAGCCGGGCCGCCCTGGTCGACTTCGTAGTCGTAGCCCTGCATATCAACGGTAATGGACTGCATGCCGATACCTACGCCAAACCCGGCATAAACGCCGTCACCGGCAAAAGCAATGGTCGCCGCAGCGAGAAGGATTGCAAAAAAACTTTTTGCTTTGAACATAGGTCACCTCTAAAAATACATTCTTTTCCTGAAAATGGGACCGTTTGTCGTTTTCAGGCGTAAAATAGTCGCGTTTTAGGCGTTTCCCCTTCCTCATCCCGGGCCTTTCGGCCCGGTTTTTCGCCCCGGAGGGCGCCCGC
>JAZLMK010000101.1:0-2462 GCA_045598645.1 Fibrobacter sp. | reverse complement strand
GTCTGTGTTTGTGGTAAAATAGAAGCTTAAATCTGACAGGTAATATTTCTGTTCGCCAGCAATGGACTTGCGTGATTTCAAATCAAAACGACCACACTTATAGAGGATCTTTGCGTCCAACAAAATTTGTATGTAACGATTTAGTGTTTCGCGAGTAATGTTGCTCCCCGCTTTGCGCAGGTCATTCAGAATGTTTGTCAAACTAGTGGTTGAACCGAAGTTGTTGATGATGTAGGTTTGAATTGTATTGAATACAGAAACGGTTTTCAGCAATGACTTTCTGTACATACCTGCGCTTACGGGCAATTTCTTGAACGCCTTCGTTTCAAGACATTCCTTGAATAATTACGTTAAATGGCGGTTAAGACTATATATTTTGAAGTTTTTGCTGAAATCACATCGTTAAGTGCGTGTTTTCTTGCCATTTTCGAGGAGTGGAGTCTGTTTTAAAACGGAAATGACAGTGATAACGACACCTTTAAGCGGTTGCATTCATTCCTTCGTCATTAACCAGAGCAAGAATCTTCTGATGTAGGGTCGCTCCATTGGCGAGATCGCACTGCTGCCGGGCTTCAGTTACCAGCACCATTTTACCAGACTGTTCAAGAACGTGACGGGACTAACCCCAAGCGAATTTGCAAAGTAGATTTCTGCCCTTGTTTTTCATCAACAATGTTCGTATATTTACGAACAGAGGCGAATATGGCAGAAAAAAAGTATTGTGAAGAAACCGAAAAGCTGGCAAGAATTGCCAAGGCTCTTGCTCACCCTGCAAGGATAGCCATTGTGCAATTCTTGGCGAAGCAGGATACCTGCTACTTTGGGGATATTCATGAGGAGCTGCCTATTGCCAAGGCGACTGTCAGCCAACATCTAAAGGAACTGAAAGATGCGGGCTTGATCCAGGGTGAAATTGAAACACCAAAGGTCAAGTACTGCATCCAGCCCGAAAACTGGAAATTGGCGAAGACGCTTTTCAAGGATTTCTTCAATATGGAACTTTGTAAAAAGAAATCCTGTTGCAAGTAGTCAAAATCCCTGCATGGCAGGGATAAATTTTTAACCTTATTGTTCGTAGTTCTACGAATAACAAACTTTAAAAAGCGGAATAATCCGCAAAGGAAACAAAATGAAAAACATCAAGATTCTTGTCAGTGAATGCAAATGCAACCAGTCCTTCGCCGATTCCGTGGAGCGAATTGTCAAGGAAATGGGAATCGAGGCGACCGTTACTCGTATTGACGATATCGTTCAGATGATTCCCTACAATGTGATGTCTCTCCCTGCCTTGGTGGTGGATGAAAAAGTGGTGGCCAAGGGTAAAATTAGCGACGACGAAATTCGCAAGGTGCTGAGTAAATAATCAAAGGTTTATATGATCCAGCAGTTTGCAGATTGGCTTATCTATGATTTGTGCGGCTTTGACGCTGCATCTCGTTTAGGGGCCGCACTTGACTTTTTTGTGTACGATTCCATAAAGATTGTGCTGCTGCTTTTTGCCATCAGTTTCTTGATGGGAATCGTGAACGCCTATTTTCCGGTGGAGCGTCTTCGCAATTTCTTGACGACCCATAGGCTGTTTGGATTGCAGTATTTGCTGGCGGCGCTTTTCGGGGCGATAACTCCTTTCTGTTCCTGCTCCAGCATTCCGCTGTTTATCGGCTTTGTGAAAGGAGGAATTCCTCTGGGCGTGACCTTCGCGTTCTTGATTACTTCGCCCTTGGTCAATGAAGTTGCTGTGGCCATGCTTGCGGCGACATTTGGCTGGAAGGTGACACTGATTTATGTGGCCAGCGGAATTTTGCTGGGAACTGTTTTGGGCGCAATCCTTGGCAAATTTAAATTGGAGCGGTTGTTGAGCCCGTGGGTACGGCAGATTCAGAAAATGTCCGCGCAGTCCACCCCCGACGCAAACCTGGGTGACGGCGACCCTGACGAACTCCAGCATCCCTTCTTCTTCCAGTGCCTCCCAGGCATCGCCCGTGGATCCTTGAACATTGTCCGCGGCGTAATCCTTTATGTAATTATCGGTATCGCCATTGGTGCGGCTATGCATGGCTATGTGCCTACAGGATTCTTTGAAAATTATCTTTCTTCGGAGCACTGGTACGCCGTTCCCCTGGCTGTGATTTTGGCGGTGCCCATGTATTCCAATGCGGCTGGCGTTGTGCCCATTATCGAAGTGCTGGTGGCAAAGGGCGTTGCCATTGGAACTGCGCTTTCCTTTATGATGGCGGTGGTGGGGCTTTCGCTCCCTGAAGCCATGATGCTAAAGAAAGTCATGTCCCTAAAACTTCTACTGATTTTCTTCGGGACAGTAACCCTGAGCATCATTGTGCTTGGACTGTTGTTTAATGGGGTGCTTTAGATAAACTTCTTGTGTTCTTTTATAAAGCCGCCGATATTTGTGTGGATAATTCCATTGCGGTTTTGGATGATGTCATTTCGCGTCATGACATATT
>JAZLMK010000100.1:0-50735 GCA_045598645.1 Fibrobacter sp. | reverse complement strand
CAAAGAACGAAAAAGCCTTAGCAGAACTGCGTTAAACTCGACAACGACAAATGCGTAGGGCGAGAGTCGCGGGCAAGTTTACTTGCACATGACCGAGCCCAGCATTTGGTACTTGAGCGAAGCGAAAGTACAAAAGTTCGTCAGCGGCGCCCCGGAAGCCGTGGTGAATGCCGAACGCACCAAGCTCGCAACGCAGCAAGATATTATTGCTAAATGCGAGAAGGCGCTCGAGGAACTGCGCTAGTCCAACGTCAATTCGAGAGGGGGCGCCCTCACCTAGCGACGCCATCACATATAAATATCAAAGACCCGTTCCATGAACGGGCCTTTTTTGTGAAAACTCAAATACCGCTGCAGAAAAGATGTATATTATGGATTGAACATGGACTTAAAAACGCTTGAATTCGTGACGTATTGCATCGGCCAGCTCTCGTTGTTGCTGAAACTTCCCCAACGAGAGGTTTACAAACGTTTGAAAACATCTGGAATCCTGTACGATTACATTGTTCCATCTTATGACGTTTTGCATACTTTCGGTTCACGTTACCTCATGGAAGACATCATGGATTTCATGAAAGAGAAAGGGGTGCTTGCAAAATAGAAAGCGAACAACTATGACAGAAGCGAGTGCGCAGGTTTTAAAAAGCGCTCAGTGCGCAAGAATCATCGCCTGTATTAGCGAGATGTTCCATGTTCCTTTGCAGGATGCCACCGATATCTACTACGAGTCTGAAACGGCAAACCTGATTGAAGAGGGAGTCGCCGATTTGCATTGTCGTAGTGACAAATATTTGGCTACAGAAGTCTGGATGGAACACTTGCAGGGTTAGGACCCAGGCAATGCGTAGACCAAGAGAAAAAATGTGCGAAAACGCTTAACGTCAAATAATCCTACATTGAAACGGCATTACTGATATAGCTTTCTCTCACGAATTCCTGCAATATCATATCAGCGAGATCATCAGGGATAAAGACATATTCCATTTTGCTTAGAGCAGCCATTTGCTTTGCATATTCTACCTTTGCTTGTGTAGATGGAGCACTCATTAAATGACGTCCCTTGATTTCAACGATATAGAATTTGCCATCCTTATCTTCAACCAAAAAATCGGGGTAATAAGAACGGAGTGAATGAGATTCTGGATCAATATAGTGAACGTAGAAATTTGACTGTCCATTGGTCAGCATACCCGTAAACCAAATGTGCTTGATTTCATTGTTGCCGACAAGGTTTCTAATGAAGAAATCTTTTTCGGAATTTGAATCAAAGCCGTAGCCCGACAAATCAAAGCTCTTTTTGTTACCCGATTCCGTTTGGTTAAATGCGCAATATTTCGCAGAAGAGTCGGAGATAAACATTTCATCGCTAAAGTGCATTGTATAATACGCTGCTTCTGGACCGGTCCCATTTTGTGGAGGATCTTTTACGATGTACTTTACAACTTCCCGAACTTCACCAGGTTCATACTTCACAGAATAAAGCTGTTCAAACAACTTTGGTATTACAAAGTCGTATAGAATTTCATTCGCGTAGTTCACCTTCTCTAAAATCACATCCATTCCGTCAGTTGATTTCTCTATCAATTCTCGGATTTCAGAAGGGGCAAAAAGTACGCCTGATTTTTCATGCTGAGTCAAGTAAAGAGAAAGCTCAGCAATGAGACTATATGGAGAAAATCTGCGATCTACGGTGCTAGTAATTTCCTTACGAATTGTTGCGGAATCAATATTTCGTAGAGAGTGTTTGCCTTCCGTTTTGCGATATTTTTCAAAATCAAAGGATTCATCAAAAATCGTATAAGCACCGACTTTTTTCGGTTCCACCTTGAAAGTTGAAATTTGTTCCATCATCTTGACCGGGACTTTCCTTCGAACATAAATGCGACGTTCCTTGGCCGGTTCTGCATTTTTATGAGTCAAATCTGAAACTGACATTCTAAAATTGTTTTCCAACTCCTTCTGAAGGATTTCAAGATTTTCGGCCGAGAGGAAAACATTTCCTCGCTGTTGCATATCCGTTATGGAACGAAGACAACGCATGGTCGCCTGCAAAACGAAGATTGTACTTTTAGGTTCGCGATAAAGAGCTACTGAAAAAAGTGACCGACAATTCCAACCTTCCTTACCTTTTCCAACCAAGAGGATAAACTGTTTTTCCGAAGTTGGTGTATCCAAAAGTCTAAATTCACGCAAGTCATCGGATTTGGTAATTTTTTCATCGCCGACATTCACCAAAACAGAATCTAATGAAATACCGTTATTGATAAGAGCCTTTTCAACAGCAGGTTTTAACTCATTGGTAAGTTCATCAACAGTATTTGCAAAAAAAGCCATCTTAGGCAGCATACCCTCGTAGCGTTTAAAATGCTTTTTATTTCCACGATGAATTTCTACAAACTCATCAATGGTTCGCTGAATAAAAGTTCCACTCTTGACATTCTTAAAATCTTTAACCTCAACCTCTTTCAAATAACGATTATCTATGGCACTGCGGAGACCGTACTCATAAACAACTTCTGGCATAATCTGGTTATCAACATAGGGCGTTCCTGTAAAGTTATAACAGGCAACTACTTTAGACCCGGAGCGTTCCAATTCTTTAGCCAAATTATCAATGGTCAAACGCAAGCTCGTCTCTTTGCTACGATCAAGCATATCACTTTTCAGCGACTTACCAAAGGCATGGTGAGCTTCATCCACATAGATTCCCAACTGTTTTAATCGGGTAATTTTGATATAGCGCTGGTTTGCGGTCAATTCTGTTTCATCAATCTGGTACAAATCTGCGTTTGGGTCATTTTCCATTGCAGCGTTCCAGCTGTCTTTAAATAGTTGGATACTGGCAGAATCATCTTTATGACGTTTGTGGAGAATGATTTTTTGACTTGTAGAAATGATGACATTGAAATCAGAGCCGTCCATTGTTGAAAGGCTGATTCCGTCATCTTCAAGAAAATGAAACTTCAAAATTGAATCCAGCACATTAGCGTATTCAGCTGCAAAAATTTTGGACTTGTCAAAAGTCTGGATTTCTTTCAGAGACTGAAGAACGGTGGTATCCGGGGCAAGAACAAGAACGTTATGGCAAAAACGTTCATCTTTAGGATATTTCTTTGCTAACAGAAACTCATAGAAAATGCAAAGAGCCATCAAAATAGTCTTGCCCGTTCCCATAGTCAAGGAAAAAATGTAATTAGAATAACCCTGTCTCAGATTTTCTAACTGTTGAATGGCGGGGCCAATTACAGCGGCATCAGAAAGTTTCCTGTGAGCTTCTTCCTCCGCAAAAAGGTCTTGTGCTCCGGATTCCAGTGTAGTATCCTTTAAGCAAAATTTGCCCTTATCATGACACCAATCATCAAATAAATCCGACAAACGAGGATTACTCAAACATTCTTTAAGGAATACATATATTTCGAAAGCTTCGTACTGAGGCTTACGCAAAAAAGCACCCGGATTTTCAGGATTTGCGTGCGACAGTATTCGCTTCGTTAAATCCTTATACTCAGCCTTAATCATTGATTTATTTGCCGAATAGAAATTCCAGAGGTATTTGTAGAATGGAACCTCTACAGATTTTTGCTTTTTAGCCATTTTCTACCTCAAAGGAGCCTTCCCAACTTTCACTGAGCAAATCCGTGATCTTTACGTGAATGGTTCCGGCATCTTCTGGAATTGAATATTCGCCCTTCACCATTTCATTCTTTTCAGGAATGTCTGTCGTTGCCGGGCTAAAGGTGACACCATCATAATTCCAGTCAATCATAACGGAATCCACAAGTTCCTTCCAATCTTCAACATCTTGGCTCTCGATGCTCAGTTTTTGCAGAAGATTCATGGGATAAAATTCTTTGACGGTGAGTTCATCCTTTGTAATCTTGATTTTAGCATCGGCATCGCGTTTGAAGGTCAAATCTTTTTTGTCGCGGAGGATGTCGACTATTTCGAGATCCACCTTGAAACCCATTTTCTGCATTTCTTCAAGGAACATCGCCTTCAGATTAGGATCGTGACCCATACAGACGAAGGTTATTTTTTCAATGGGCTTGTTGAAGTTTTCTGACTGTCGCTTTGTCCAGCTGGCCATGTCGATGTTGTTTATGATTTTACTGAATTCTGCAGCGGTTGCAATTCGATTTATGCCAAGGATCGCCACCATACGGCCATCTAATTCTGCATCCCAGAGATTGTTTTCTGGGAGGGCCTGCATACCCATGGCGTCGATGATAAGGCGTTTTGCTTCCAGCTCATTACGGAAGAAATCGTAGTCATTTACGTTATAGACTTCGAAACCTGTGTATGTTTTTATCGAAAGCAAGTTACTATCGGATTGGATTTCTTTTGCACGATTAATGAGACGCTTTGTTGTTGTTTGAATTGCGCCAAGATTGATGTCTGCACCAAGAAATTTTCGACCGAGTTTCATGGCCACGGCTTGGGTTGTACCACTTCCCATAAAGCAATCAAAGACAATATCACCGGGAGTTGTTAATGAATTAATAATTCTTTCTAGTAATAATTCTGGCTTTTGAGTTGGATAATCCGTTCGCTCTGGATGATTTCCTCGTAAAAATTGAATATCATCCCAAACGTCATTTAAAGCACCGCCTTTTTCAACGTACTCATCTAAATATCGTTTATAAGGTTCTATACCCATTGCTTGTCCACGAGTTTCCCAAAACCATTCTCGTCCATCTTCATCGGTATAAATTTTTCTACGCAACGCTTTAATTCGTTCTTCTTTACTCCATTCTTTTGTAACAGGATCAAAACAAGAGGACTCTTGTTTCGAAAAGAAAAGTAAATTATCGTGTTTAGATGAGAATTTTTTTTCTGATATTCTTTCTCTCCCAGGATATGTCCAAATTATTTCATTTCTAAAATTATTAGGAGAAAAAACTTCCTCTAAAAGACACCTTAAATAATGATTCTGATGCCAATCACAATGAAGCATCATATACCCACTATCACTTAGCAATTCCTTACATAAAATCAAACGTTCATACATGAACTGAAGATATTCATCATTGGTCCAAATATCGCCATACTGCTTTTCTTCAAAATTGCTGGAATCACTTTCCGCCTTCTTGCCGCGCAAGGCAATAGTCTTCTTATAATCCGCTTTTGAGTCAAAAGGCGGGTCAATATAGATTAAATTGACCTTACCGCGATATTCCTTAAGCAAGTGACTCATCACCTGCAAGTTGTCGCCCCAATAGAGTTTGTTCATCCAGCCATCTTCGGAAGTTTCACCATGGGTTTCCTTTAGCTGAGCCGGATAATAGGGCGTTCCCGTAAAAGGACGCTTGCCGGCCCAACGAAGTTCCGGGAAACCCTTAATGGGCTCATTCTTGAATTCAAACATATCCTTCTGTTCGGCCATAATTACTTCCTCTTCTTGGAACAATTGTTGCAATAATGTCTAAAGTCGCATTCACTGCATTTCTTGGGGTCGCGCTCCCCGCTATGCGCAAAATTTTTCCGTTCAATTTTCTTCACTACATCATCTACTTCAGCAATGGTCTTTTCGATGGATTTAGAATTAAAGTCATAGCTCACAAAGGGGCTACCATCTTCCGTTCCAGTATAGAACAAGTGCATCTTGCTGACTGGTTTACCATATTTTCCTTGAACGATGTGTGCATAAATTTCCAACTGGCGTTTGTATCGTTTCAGTTTTTCACGATCTTTGGCGTTGTTCACATCTGGTTTTACATCTGTCTTGAAATCCAAAATTTCTAAGGTGTCGCCCTTACCTTGAATCAAGTCAATGCGACCTTCCAGTATGTAGTCATCCTTTAACAATGTCAACGGAACTTCCGCTTCCTTTATACGCTTCCAATCCTTGCTAGCATATTCCACATAGTTTTCTACATGGTTCAAAATGGATTTCAAAGATGACTCTCGCAAGTAAACACCCTGCTGTTTCGAAAGTTGGTGGTAGTTTTCCTTAAGCCAGCTCTCCATATTTTCGCGTGTTACCTTTTCAGGATTTCCTCCCAAGACCTGCTTATGCACATCTTCGATAGTCTCATGTACCAAGGTACCAAACAAGATAGCGTTGGTCCGCACCGGAGAAAATTCCACTTCCCTAAAGAACTTATACTGGGTCGGGCAGTTTTCGTAAAGCAAGATGTGGCTTGTAAAGGAATACTGATGCTTTATGTTACTGGCCTTAACTTCGTCTAAATAAATGCCAGGAGCGTCTTTCTTAAAAAGTTCCGTGTAGCCAACCACATTCCTATAGACGGAATCAAAGTATTTAGAAGGTGATTTGCGTTCCTTTTCTACACGAGAATTTTCGTTATCAATCCCGGTTAGCACGAGTAAATTTTGAGCACGGCTAAATGCGGTGTAATAGAGTCGCCAGAAATCAAAGAACTTTACTCTATCCAACGGTTCCCAGGGTTCTTCCTTGTGGTAGTATTCGGCTATTTCCAAATCAATGTCATCGTAATTCTTTCTTGGCGTACTTTCCAAGGAATCAACACAAGTCACAGGGAACTCAAGGCCTTTACTCTGATGGATAGTCATGACACTGATGCACCCCGAAGGTGTCACCATGTCAAAATCCTCATACTCCGCAATACCACCATCCTTCAGGAACTTCAGATATTCATTGAACAAACGGCGCAGCAGTTTTGTTCGCTTATCCACGTCCGAGTAAATCGCAACAACATTATTCAGGTATTCGAATTTTCCAAGTAATTGGCTGAACATAGCCAAGTTGTACATGGGGCGCAAATCCTGCACGCCATCACTCAACTCCGCCTGCAAGAAATTTGCAAACATGGGGAACTGAAACAGTTCATAAAACAGGTTGGCAAAAGTGTAGTCCGTATTATAGGCGGCCTTGGCAATTTCCTTCGCCTTGGTTACAGCCCAAACACGTAATTCACCATGGAGTTTTAAATCCTGTCGTAATTCTTGAGTAAAAGTATCTAGGCACAAATCATAATAGGCCCAAATTTCTTCCATGAAAGATTCATTGCGGCCATCGTTCAAATACGTTTCTTCTAACTTCGGGAACAGGAAAAGAAGTGCACCGATGGCAAGTTTTATTTCCTTACGTTCAAAGAACTGTGCTGAACGGGGCGAAAATACGGGAACACCACGCTCTTCCAAATAGTTGGAAAGTTCAACAATCTTATCATTCTTTACAGAGCGGGAAAGAAGGGCTATCTGATTATAATCTTTTAAAGCCCCGCTCTTTTTTAATTTGCAGACTAGATCATAAAAGCGCTTGCACCAATCCGTGCTATTTTCACCCATGCACTTGACAACGCCTGTGTACTTCGTATTCTTACGATTTTGCTTGCCCGCATTCTTGATAACTTTTTCGTGCCTAAATTCACCCCATTCTTCGTCCCAAAGGCCATCCATCCAATCGTTATAGAAATCAATAACATCAGGATGAGAGCGGTAATTTTTATCCAGTTCAATTTTTAAGCACCGGTTTTTACCATGACTAGGAAATTTCTCCTGAAATCGCAAAATGTTTTCAACCGTTGCACCACGGAATCTGTACAAGGCCTGGTCATCATCACCAACCACACAAATGCGATTTGCGGGAGCAGCCAACTTCAAAAGAATCTGTTCCTGAATGCGGTTGGTGTCTTGATATTCGTCCACCATGATATAATGGATCTTTGAACGAATATCCTTGAGCACATCTTCGTTATCAAGAAGTTCCCACATTTTCGTTTGAATCAACGAAAAATCCAAAGCATTTTGTTCAGCAAGTAAATCCCTATAAAGAGCGACTGTTTCTGCAAGGATAGGAAGTCGTTCCGCCTTTTTACATTTGGCAAGTTTTTCAACATCAAGATTTTCTTCGGCAACCTTGTTCACAAGAGACGCGAGTTTTGTCGCCGCGTTCCAGCCATAAGCAGAACGAGCGTTGCCTCCGATAAGGTCCGTTATTCCATCAATTTGGTTAAAACGGTAAGCGTTTCGGTAAAAAAGGTAAGTCTGTTCAAACTGATCTAACACCTGGTAGCCGCGTCGCAAATCTGTATAGTCACGATACTCTTCCAAAAAATCCAGGAAGAGGGAATGGAGCGTTCCCACACGAATTTCAGAAATGTTCTTTTGATTTCTGTAGGCAGCTGATGCGGTGGAAATTCGCGAAAGAAGTTCCTTGGCTGCTTTTTCGGTAAATGTTCCAACTAGAATATTCTCAGGGGCAACATCAAGGTCGTAAATCAGGTGACATACACGGTCCACAAGCGTCTTCGTCTTGCCTGCGCCAGGACCGGCAATCACCAACAGAGGAGATTCTGTTGTATTAATAACTTCTAGCTGTTCGTCATTGCTTTTTACCACAGTGGCGTACTCCATATAAAAAATCTGGAATTATTGCCACTGTCAAGCGAATTCAGAAACCACAAAAAAGGCGTGGAGTCGCTCCATCGCATATCGTGTTTCGAGGCTCGGCAAAGCCATGTGTACCAATATACGCAAACGACCCACGCCCCAATCGGGACGTGAGCAGTTTACCCTATTCTCGTACACTTGAAATTTTGCCGATTTCGAAACAGAGACTAGAGCAAATAACTCATAAGCGAGTGTCGCAGAAAGCCGAGCTCGCTCGGACTTTCCACAAAAACTCATTAAAACGGACGCTCAACCCACGCACCGCAGGCTCGAGGGCCATTGGTCGCAGAAGGAGCTATGTATAGGGGAATATAGGTAATTTTTGCGAAAATGCTGATTTTTTCGCATTCATATTTACGTTTTCTTAGCCCAAAAGACTTTTTCCTTCACTAGCAATAGGGAGAAAACGGGCATCAACTAGCCAAATTTTTCATCAAAAACATACATTTCAACAAAAGGATTTGAAATTTTGCTAGAAAATTGACAAGCTCTTCAAATATTTGTATATTATTTCAAGTAATATGAAAAAATTCAACAAATCTCTATTAGCTAAAAACATACGCTTTCTTGCAACACAAAAAGGCATTAAGATCGGAGAACTCGAAGCTGAAGCTCAAGTGAGCTCCGGTTACCTATCTCGAATGCTAAAAATAGAGGACGGAGGTACATCGTCCTCACTAATGGATCTTATCGTTTTGGCCTCATCCAAGTTGGATATTTCCGTCGATTCACTTTTAGAAATGGATTATCAAAATTTGACGCCGAACGAAACATATCTAGACCACTTTTTTGAGCACATCTTTCAAGAAACCCAAGAAGGGAGTAGATCTTGGAATTTTGAAACCGAGGACATGCTGCTACAATATCCAGGAAAATATCCGAGCCCATTTGTAATTGCACAATACGACAACATGGATTATGTTGGCGTCGCTTTTGAATCCAAGTTCAATCCCAAAGCAAGGCTCGGTAGTGGATGCGTCTATTCCGCAATAAACGGCCATCTGCTTTATATCGTAAAAACAATTGAAGAAGGGGCCTTTGGAGACGAATTCGGATACGAAGTATACATGTCCGACAATCAAAAAAAGGATACCGACGCAATGGTCCGAACATTCCCTGAGGATGCACTATACTCAATAATCGACAACATTTTTAAGGAAGCTTCTAAAGCAAGTCATCAAGTGAAAATCACGCGAAATGTCAGAACCATCATTGACACGTACTTAAATCCACCAAAAGACGAAGAAGATTTACCATTCTAAAAAAAACACCGTGATTCTGCTGGAACAGAACCACGGCGCCGTCTCAGACATTGCTGTCGAGAACTCGGTTTCCATAAGATAGCAATTTTTGAACGGGTTTACACAAACCCGCCCCATTTTAGGGCTCAACCCCAAAAGGAATTGCTATGGCAAGATCCAGTTACTTCGGAAAATCAAAAAAACTGAATTCAACTGACAGCATTCAGCAGTCAGACCTATTCGGTTATCGTCCACCACAAGAGATACGTTATAAATCCCCATGGAAAGACGTATTTCACGGAGAATTACAAAAGAACGTAAAACCAATCGGAATCTTTGAGCTTCCCAAATTAGCAGCATGTCAAGTACCAGAACAAATCTCTTTGGTACCATTTAACATCGCACAAGGCATAAACAATTTACGCGGATGTTGGATTCACTTTTTCATCCACGACCGGCTGTTTGAACGAGTGTGGAACAATCCATACAGATACCTGAAGCTATTCAAACGATGCGACGGAGTAATTTCTCCTGATTTCAGCATGTACATGGATATGTACGTACCGCAGCAATTGTGGAATTGTTGGAGAAACAGAATTTTGGCAAATTGGCTACATACGAAGGGAATCAAGGTCATTCCTAACGTTAGCTGGGCTGATGAACAGAGTTTAAATTGGGCCTTGGACGGCATTCCAGAAAAGAGCGTGGTTGCATTAACAACGCAAGGTTGCCTGCGATCTTATGTTTGCAAGCAATCTTTATTGAATGGAATACATCGTTTAATCCGAGAAAAACATCCAATAGAAATCATCATCTACGGAAGGTTTCCTGAAGAATGGAAAAACGCGTTTCCTGTTAAGATTCGTATTATGAAGCCTTATGCACAAACCAGATGGGAGGTGAAAAATGGGTAGAGGACGCGGAGGTTATACGGAAAAACAAGTATGGTATAAAGATTCTGGAGGGTTTAAAGTCACCGATCCCGGTGCGAAATTCGTTGCAGAACGCTACATAGATCTAGGATACGAAAGTGTATTCCGACAAAGACACGAGGGAACAAAAACTTACGATTTGACAATCAAAACCAGCGATGATCAAAACTTCGTCAAGAACATCGAAGTCAAAAAAGTCACAAGTTCAAATCCAAGTAAACTAGCGACAAATATCGGCGACGCCTTCAAGCAAATTCAAAGCACAGGAGATTCCGGTTCGGTAGCCATCTACCTTGAAAAAATGGCACAAACATCTCAAAGCATCAATTTTGCAAAGGAAGGATACGAAGAAGCAAAACGTAAAGGTTGGGTCAAAGGACCTGTTGAGATTTGGTTTAACGACAAAACAAAGTTAGATTTTAACTAAGGAGTTTTTATGGCAAAAGTCGGTTGTAAGTGCGGAAATACATTGAGCAATGTTTGTGATGATTCGTCAGACACACTTTGCGTGTACGCAAAAAGCGTTGTTGACGATATTTTGAAACGCAAACCAACAATGAAATTTTTGGATTTTGAATACGATTACAGATATCCAAACTTCGAATTCTGGTACTGTCCAGAATGCAAGCGAGTATATTGCTTTAAGCAAGGAGAGAATGTAGCAAGCACAGTATATAAGCAATCCGAAAGCAAGTGCTCTTTTTCGGAGGATGATTTAGCAGGATTAGAAGAAATTCTCGTTTTCAAGGATAAAAGAATCTTTGATTACACAGAGGACGACGAACACAACCAAAGTACTTTTTCGGATTTTCTAAACGAGATTGAACGCCCTTACAGGTACTTTGTAAGTTTTGACAAAAAAACGGTTTATTGTATTTCAGAGAAAACTGATTTAGAATGCTTCACATACGAGCTTGAAGCCAAGAAATAAATTTGCGTTAGGGATAGTGACCCCTTGGGGCGGCGCCGAGGCGCCGTTGCAAGAGCCACGCGGGCGTACCGCAGGTGCGCACGGGCGGCCTTGCAATATAGCCCGACCCCGGCGGAGCCGGGGGAACGCCCAAATAAAAATAAATGGCCGGTTACCTCTACCGCTTTGTGTGGGACGACGTCTGCTCCAGCTACCTCGACAAATGCGTAAGCCGAGAGTCGCGGACAAATTCATTTGTCCATGACCGAGGCTAGCATTTGGCGCTTGCGCAAATCAAGAAGGCCGTGATCAACAGCGAATCGCTCACCGCCGAAAAGAAGAACGCCATGGCGATTCTCAGCCACGTGCTGAAGAACGTGATTGACCTCCTCCATCCGGTGATGCCGTTCATCACGGAAGAACTCAACGGCATCCTGTTCCAGGGTTCCGAACTGGTGATCAGCCGTGCATGGCCCAAGGCCGACGAAAGCCTCGTGAGTGCAGACATCGAGAAGGCATTCGACCGCGCATTCGCCGTTGTCGAAGGCGTCCGCGGCGTCCGTGGCCGTTACAGCGTCTCCCCCGCCACCAAGCTCAAGGCTGTGGTGAGCGTCGACGACAGCGCGACGGAAGCCTCCATGAAGGATTGCGAAGCCATCATCACGGAACTCAGCGGACTCGAAAGCCTCGCCATCGCCGTGAAGGCCGCGAAGCCAAAGTTCAGCGCCTCTGCCGTCGTGCCGGGCGGTGAACTCTACATCCCGCTGGAAGGCATCCTCGACCCGGCTGCAGAAATCGCACGCCTCGAAAAGGACAAATGCGTAGGGCGAGAGTCGCGACCATGCTTGCATGGGCATGACCGAGGCCAGCATTTGGCACGAAGTGCAAATCGAAAAGGCGAAGGGATTTGCCGCAAGCATCGAGAAAAAGCTCAGCAATGAGAAGTTCGTCAGTGGCGCCCCGGAAGCCGTGGTGAACGCCGAACGCACCAAGCTCGCAACACAACAAGATATCATCGCCAAGTGTGAAAAGGCGCTCGCTGAGTTACAATAATTGCCAAGTGCGACAAATGCGTAGGCCGAGCGTCGCGACCATGCTTGCATGGGCATGACCGTGGCCAGCATTTGGTACTTGAGCGAAGCGAAAGTACAAAAGGCGCTCGAGGAACTGCGCTAGTCCAACGTCAATTCGAGAGGGGGCGCCCTCACCTAGCGACGCCATCACATATAAATATCAAAGACCCGTTCCATGAACGGGCCTTTTTTGCAAATACTAAAAAAAAAGCTGTCGAAAAGATGTACATCATGGATTTCATGAAAGATAAAGGGGTGCCCGCAAAAAAAAAAGCGAGCAACTATGACGGAAGCGATTCCTTTGCAGGATGCCGCCGATATCTACTACGAGTCCGAGACGGCAAACCAGATTGAAGAGAGTGTCGCCGATTTACATTGCCGTAGTGACAAATATTTGGCTACAGAAGTTTGGATGGAACACTTGCAGGGTTAGGACCCAGGCAATGCGTAGACCACCAAGAGGCGCGGCAAGCAAAGACGATTAAAAGAGGAAACCCCTTGAAACAAGGGGACATTTTTAGGCATTTTTTGATCCGCACATCCTTCTTTCCGAAAAAGTGTTTGATATAACAAAATTTCGGAGTAGAAATGCGAAGTTGTCGGTGGAACGTATTCGTCCACGAAACCCGCAAGGCGACAGGCGACTGCGTTGAAATCGAGGACGCCTACAAGGAATGGCATAAAATGCTTTAATTTCGTTAGCGAATCTTCGTCACTTTTTCAGCACCAATTTTTTTTCCAAGATGCTGTCGTTGTCGAAGCGCACTGTCGGATTTTCGCCCGCCTTGTAGGCTTCTTCGCTTTCGTAGAGGGAGAGCGCCACCGATACGCCGGGGAGAGCCGAAACATCAGTCTCGCGCCCGGAAACTTTATGGACGAACGAGAATTTCTGCGTATCACCATCGCGGAAAGTCGCCTTTGGAATCTTGACGGTTTCACCAAACTGCGAAAGCGCAGCACCTGTGCTATCGACGAATTCCGCGACCAAGTACACATCGAAGAAGCAAGGCGCCACACCCGTATTCTTGACGGTGATGTCGAGCGTATTCTGCGTCTCCTTCTCGCCCACTACGGTCACAAGCGAAGCATCAAAAATTCTGAAGTTGTAGCCAATCACATGTGTCATGGAATCGGCAAGGGCCTTGTTATCCTTGTAAAAATTGTATCCGCAATCGCTGTCCTGGTCCAGCACGTAGTAAGTCAGGTGCGCCGTGGTAATCGCACTCACCCAGCGCTCGGGAGTCCACTTCAAGTATCCGCCGGGAATGACGTCCGTGTAGTTCAGCATGGTCGTATAGCCCGCGATATTTTCGGCGATGGTCGGGAGTCCCGCCTTGTAGGCACGCACCAGGGAATCGGGCCTCCCGGGAGTACCGATAAAGCCGTCGTCTCGCTTCGTTACGCCGATGTTCAGCGCATGGGTATATACATCGCCCGAGCCGCTGGACGGGAGCACCAGTTGCGTCTTGTGGAAAACGGAAGCGTAGTGGTCGAGCATTTCCATCTGGATTTTTTCGGAGGGCATTTCCGAACCGTCCAAGTGCGAGGCATGCCATTCGCCCCACTCGCCAAAACTGCGGACGTCGATGTATTCGATTCGCGGGTCGCCATCGTACTTTGCGGCCATGGCGGTGCCGAAATCCTTTGCCGCCTGCAAATAAATGGAATCGTCCCAGACGGGGACTTGCGCGAGGAAACCTTTCCCCTGCAGCGTCGCCGTAGTCTTCTTCGCCCCTTCCGCATAGACCCATGCCGGAGTCCAGTCGTACTTTTCGGTAGGCGTATCGTTGCCGTTAATCGGGGACGGCGTGTACGGCAAGACTCGCAAGGCGTAGCCCATGCCGTGCTTCGCAAGTTCATCCAGCAGTTTATCGAGTTCCGTCCAATCGTATTCACCCTTGCGCGGGTTCAACTTGTCCCACTGCTGGTAACCGGAACCGTACGAAATCAAGTCCCAGGCCTTGTTTTTTAATGAACCGTAGGGGCCGTATTCAAATTCCGGGACAAAGACCCATGTACCGCCGGTCGGTACGGTGAAGCCCTTGTGCGGGTTCGCGAGCGGTCCTTCGAAAGGCTTGAGCGTGTAAGCGATTTTCGTCGTATCGCCGGCAAAGGCTACAGCGGACGAACTGAGCAACTGATCCTGAGATGAACTCAGGATGACTGCGGCGGAGGATTCGGGCTGCCGATCCTGAGATGACGTCGGGATGACTGCGGCAGAAGACGCAACCCCTGCGGAGGAACTCGAATATTCTTCGACGACAACGGCGCCGTCATCGTCTTGCGAAGCGGCACTGCTCCCGTCATCGCCACAAGCGGCGAGTCCAACGGCAACAAAGGCCAACACGCCATACAATGCAAAACTCTTCATACAAGCCTCACTCCTACAAAAAGTAATGTAACACTTTATCTTGCAAATAGCCCAGCCCATACGAATTTCACAAGAAAAAAGCCGAAATTTCATTAAATTCCGCCATTTTCAGGCTTTTTTCATTTTGTATCATAGAAATCTTGACTAATGATACAAAATAAGTTATATTAAAAAACATGAGACCCGTCATCACATACCACGACTATCGTCGTTTTATGCAGGATTTTTACGACGAACGTAAAAGCACCTCGTCGTTTACGTGGCGCGAATACGCCCGTTTGGCCGGTTTCACTTCACCCACCTACCTGAAACTGGTTTGCGAGGGCAAAAGCAACTTAAGCGATCTCGGCATAGAAAGAGTCGCCGCCGCCATCAACCTGGGCGGTTTTGAGCGCGTTTACTTTAGGTACCTGGTTCAATTCAACCAGGCAAAAAACGACGAAGAACGCAAAAACGCGTTCGCCAGCATGCAGGACATCGCAAGAGCCAACAAGATTCGCGTAGTCGACAGCAACGCCTTTACTTACTTTGAATCGTGGAAAAATCCCGTGCTGCGCGAACTTGTCGCGCTTATGCCAGGAGCCACGCCCGAAGCCCTCGCCGAAATGTGCTGGCAACCCATCACCGAACAGGAAGTCCGCAAATCGCTTGATTTCATGGTGAGCGTCGGGTTACTCAAAAAGAAATTCAAGAACGTTTACGTGCAAACCGACAAGGCCATCATGGGAACCTCCGAAGTATTTCCTGTCGCCATCCGTTCCATGCACCGCGAAATGGCCTGCTTCGCACAAAAAGCCATTGACGAATTCCAGGTGAACGACCGAAACTTTTCGGGAGTCACCATGAGTGTTGACAGGGATGCGTACGAACAAATTACTAGGGAATTGGAATCCTGCCGTCGCAAAATTGTGGCCATAGCAAACACAAGCCGCAAACCCGACCAAGTTTACCGACTGAACATGCAAATGTTCCCGCTCTCAAAAAAATTTGAAAAAAGAGGATAGAACAATGAATACGAAACTGATTTTCACCCTACCCGGACTGATTCTATTCGCGCTGGCGGCGTGCTCCGACAAGAACTCGGACAACATCATCGGCTACGAAGGTACCACCGAAGAGAGCAACGCGCAAAATCCAAGCAAAACGGACTCCATACCGACTTCAACAGAAATCCACTTCAATTTGTGGAACGGTGCCAACGAAGAATACGTTATCAATACCGGACACGACAATGGTAACGAAACCTCGGGATATTGGTTCTTCTTCTCCGACAATCACGACGGAGGCTCTTCAAATATTAAATATCCTGTAGACAAGTCGAACGAATACAGCAACGACGACTCCACACCTATCATCGACGAATGCCAAGGTATGTGCGGAACGATTTCATTAGACAAGGGCTCCTCCAGCGGGAAACCATTCGCTGGTTTAGCCTTCAACGTCGCAGGAATCGACGACGAAGGGACACTTGTAACAACGGACGTTTCGGACTGGGGCGGCATTTGCATCGCCTACACCTCGGACGAAGACATTTCCGTAGAAATGAGCATGGACGAAGCAACAAACCGCTCGATTGATTTCGACCTTCCGAAGGCGACACTCGCCAAGGCCGCGGAACGCAACGAAAAATGCCTCGCCTGGAAGGACTTCAAGCAAAGCGGGGAATCTTCTATTTCTGGTGAAGACGCCGCAAAAAATCTGGCCACGCTACGCTTTACAATTTATGGCGAAACGGGAACCCAAGCAAAACTCAACATCATGGCACTGGGTTCGTACAACACGCCGAAGGTTCCGAAAGACGACTCCACAAAATCAAGTTCTTCAGGCTCCGTAAAATCAAGTTCTTCAGTGAATTCACAAAGCAGTTCCTCAAAAGACTTGAGGTACGATATGTGGAATCCCGAAGAATACGAAGACTGGGTCTACACCGGCCTTGACAATGGTACAGAAACTTCGGGATATTGGTATTCATTTGACGACAATTATGACGGAGGAACATCCAGATTCTCCTGGCCTCACGAAGACTGGTGCTGCGAAGACGATTCTATGTTAGGCATCATCGAAGAATTTGGAGGTATAAGCGGAACAGCCATATTGGGCAAGGGTTCCCTGAAAACCACCCCGTTCGTCGGTATCGGCTTCAATGTTGCAGGAGTTGCAGACGACAACAGCGCGGAAGCCCAACCAGCCGACGCATCAAGCTGGGGCGGCATCTGTTTCGCTTACGAATCTGAATCAGACTTCAGAGTCGAAATGGGGCCTGCCGGACATCCCGACAATCAATCAAAGCAAGACCTCCCCGGCAAATACGTACAGGCTTCGCCCGAAGAAACCGAGGTATGCATTCCCTGGAGCGATTTCAAGCAGAAGGAAGGCAACGAAATAAATGGCGAACAAGCGGCCAAGCAACTCGCCTCCATCCGATTTACAATCTATGGACAAGACGGCACAACAAGCAAAATCAATATCAAGGGATTCGGTTCGCTGAACAAAGTTGTCCAAAAGGAAGAATTCATAGAGCCCATCCTTCCCGAAAGTTCGTCGGCAACCATTCACAACTCGAGTTCATCCCAGCAAATCATTTCCATGGCAAGTGCATCCCCAACCTCGCACAACTTCGGCATGTGGAAACCCGCTAATGGCTATCAGGTATATACCGGTCTTGACAACGGTACAGAAACTTCGGGATATTGGTTTGCTTTCAATGACAAGGGTGATGGAGGTTATTCCAACATTTATTACCCCCAAATGCTTGGCAATGATTATAGCGATGACGCCTACGATCCCATTATTGATTATTGCTTCGGCCTATGCGGAACCGTCATGTTTTCCCAAGACAATCCGGACTTGGACGCTTATGCCGGTCAGGGATTCCTAGTCTCTGGTTATAGCGAGCCCATTGGCGGAAAGCCTACTGCAGCCGACGCTTCGGAATGGGGCGGCATCTGCTTCGCCTACGAATCGACTATGGACTTTTACGTGGAACTCGGACTCGACAGCGACCAGGAACAGGTTTTATCATACGATGTTCCTAGCATTTCGGTAAAAGCCTCCAAGGAAGAGGCGCTCAAGTGCGCGCAATGGAGCGAATTCAAGCAAGCTAGGTCTAGCACTCTTTCGGGTGAAGCTGCCGCGGCACAACTGGTAAGTATCCGTTTCCGCTTTACGGGTAAATCAGGAACCCAAGGTACGTTCAACATCAAGGGTTTCGACTCTTATAAAGCAATGAACTAAACCCTGCCGTGGATTCACAAAAAAGCGAAATCAATGCACAGATGTGCATTGATTTTTGCTATATTTACATCTATGGATTTCGGGAATTTCGGAAGTACCTGGTGGTGCAAAAAATGGCTTGAGGCCCTACTGGCTGAAGCGGACGCAAACGCCGTAGCCACAGGCATGCGCTACGCCGCCCGTGGCCAAGTCACGAATCTCGACATCGTGGATAACCGTGTCATTTCGGTCGTCAAAGGACCGAACGGCGGGCTTCACAACAACTACATCGTGTTTCCCAGGTTCAGCAGCGAAAAATGCGAACTTTTCGCAAGTCTCCTGCGCCAGCAACCGGCCGAAACACTAGCCATCAACAACAAGGTTCTCAACCAGTCCATCGAAATTCTAGTCGCCAAAAGCGGCATCCGACTGTTCGATAGTCCGGAAAGCGTAAAGATGGGCTGCGACTGCCGCGACCCCCTCCCCTGCAAGTACACCATCGCCACGTTCCTGAAAATTGCAGAACTCGCGAACAGCGACCCGAACATTCTGTTCAAAATCCATGGACTCGACCTGAACTTGTACAAGAACATGCAGGCAAGTTCGATGGAGCTGGATGCCCCCGCCGAAGCCACCCTCATTCGCACACTCGGCAAAGAAAGCAAACTGGTGGACGAAACCACAGCCCACGCCGACGACCTGGACCTGAGCGAAGATTCCAGTGAAAGTTTATTTGCAGGAAACAACGAAAACGGACAAATGCAAAGGCGCGTGCCTCCGCAGCGTCTACCGGAATTCAACTTCAAGGAATGGAAGGACTATTCGCGAGTGCTCCCCGCCATGCTGCAAAACTTTCCGAAGTTCTGCCCCGCCGGGAATTTTCGCAAGAGTTTCACCGATGAACTGGAAGGCATACGTAAGTTCTTTTGCGGTTACGAAAACTTCAGCGTTTTTTCGGAACATTTCAGGGCCTACAACGCAAAGACTTTCCTGATGGAAAACGAAAGCCTGCGCGTGTTCCACAAAAACGGATGGCACTGGGCTTTTGAGCAAAGCACCAGCGGCAAGGTACTAAAGACGGACTTGACCGCCGCAAACATCATGGGTGCCCTCTGCTGCCTCAGCGAAGGGAACTTTTCGTGGCACCATTACACTGTACGCTACCTGCACCTCGTTTTGCAAGTGGCTTTTTACCTGGTACGCACAGGCGCCATCTATCCGCAAGTTTTCTGGGTCGGCAAGGATGTGGCTCAAATGCGGTGGCTCCCGGCGGAAATGCTCCCGGACATTCTGAGCATTGTCGCGGATTTGGAAGTCGCCGCCCCCAAGAAATTCGCCTACACGGCCAAGGACGAAGAGCACCTGGAACTGGCCGAACCCGCCGAACATATACTGAGCCAGTTCATCGGGCAACTCCTGCGTTTTGCACGAACGTACAAGACTCCGCTCAAGACGAATCACGGAAACCTCCTCGCATTCTTCTTCGACTGCGTTTCGGGAAAACTCGCGAACAACGCTCACTCGATTCCGGGAAAGATTCAGCAATGGTTCTCGGTTTACTCAAGCCTTGATTTCCGCAGCCAGATTCTGTTCGTCTGCTACGAATCCGGCGACGACGTCGCCCTGGAAGTCTTTGTGCTGGACGGAAACGGCGACGCGGGCGCACAGGCCAAGCGCACTCCACTTTCGGAACTTTTCGAAAGCAACGATACGCGACTGCTTTCGGTCTTGAACATTTTGAACGGAGTCGCAGACTACTTCTTGCCCATGGGCAAGTACCTGGAGCAACGCGCTAGTTCCCCCATCATGATGCGTGGCGCAGACCTGCTCGAATTCTTGCAGGATTGCCTCAAGAAACTCGAAGTGTTCGGAATACAGACGGAAATTCCCTCGAACCTTTTGCATATCGGAAAACCGAAGCCCAAGATGCGCTTGCAGGGAAGCATGAGTTTCGGTGCATTTTCCGCAGGCGACCTGCTGGATTTCGACTGGGAAGTGGCCGTTGGCGACGAGAACATTTCGGCAGAGGAATTCCTGGAACTCGCCGAAAAAGCCGACGGTCTGCTGAAATACAAGTCGCAGTACATACAAGTGACCGAAAAGGACCTGCAGGAACTCCGCGAACGCCTGGAAGGCAAAGCCGCAGACAAGAAAACAAGCGACAGCACGGGAAAAATTGGCGATGGAGAAAGCGCAGACTCCCTCGACAAGGACGGCGCAGAAAGTCGCGACGACGAAGACGGCATTCCGCAAATCACGCAGGCGAAACTCGTGCAGGCGTGCTTCACCGGCGAATGCGACAACATCCCGGTAGAAATGGCGGGCGAATTCAAGCAGCAGTTCGACGCCTGGCGTGCCGAAACCGAGGTCCAACTCCCCGAAGGCCTGAACGCGACACTCCGCCCTTACCAAATGCGCGGCTACTCGTGGATGTACAAGAACCTGGAAATCGGCTTCGGCTGCATCTTGGCCGACGACATGGGCATGGGAAAAACGCTGCAGGTCATCACGTTCCTTTACAAGATGATGCAGGAATCGAAACTGGACGAACGCAAGGCTATCGTCGTGATGCCCGCGGGTCTCCTTTGCAACTGGCAAATGGAAATCAAGAAGTTCGCCCCGGAACTCACCACGTTCGCCTACCACGGCGGAAGCCGCGACTTGGAAAAGTTCAACAGCCACGTACTGCTCACCACCTACGCCACATTCCGCAAGGATTACGACATTCTAAGCGAAAGGCAGTGGCAGGTGGTCGTAATCGACGAAGCGCAGAACATCAAGAACGCCGACAGCGAACAAAGTAAGCTCCTGCGCAAACTGCCGGCTCCCATGAAAATCGCGATGAGCGGCACCCCCGTTGAAAACCGCCTCATGGAATTCTGGACCATCATGGATTTCGCAAACCGCGGGTTCTTCCCGAGCGCCGCCGAATTCCGTGAAAAATTCGAGACTCCCATCCAGAAAATGGGCAACAAGGCCGTCGCCGAGAACTTCAAGAAGATTACGGCACCGTTCATGCTGCGCCGTCTCAAAACGGACAAGAGCATCATCAGCGATTTGCCCGACAAGATTATCCAGGACGAATACGCCGAACTCACCAAGTCGCAGGCAGCGCTCTACAAAAAGACGCTTGACCACTTCATGGAACAGCTCGAGATGGAGCAGGCCCTGAGCGAAAAATCGAACGACGCCCACGCCCTATTCAAGCGCAAGGGAATCATTTTGCAGATGATTCTTGCCCTAAAGCAAATCTGTAACCATCCGAAGACATTCCTGAAAACAGACGAGAGACGAGATCGGACAGCACTTGGCGATTTATCGCTTAGTGCGCATGCCCCCCACGGGGGGACGAGAGACGAGAGAAAGTTGGATGTAGACGAAAATAGCGACGAAGTCGCGACCTCAGAGCGCAGCGACCTCAAAGGCAGTAAGCCGACCTCACACCTCACGGCTGGCACCTCGTGCCAAGATTCCGGGAAAATGCAGTTGTTGTTCGCGACCCTCCGGAGCATCCAGGAGCAGGGCGAAAAGACGCTCATCTTTACGCAGTTCGCCGAAATGGGCGAAGTCCTGAAGCAGTCCATCGAAGAAGAACTCGGCCTCACGGCGCACTTCTACCACGGCGGCTGCACGCAGACTCAGCGCAACGAAATGATCAAGGATTTCCAGGAAAACCCCGAATCCAAGATTCTCATTCTTTCTCTGAAGGCCGGCGGCACGGGCCTCAACCTGACTGCCGCCTCACAGGTCATCCATTACGACTTGTGGTGGAATCCCGCCATCGAAGCGCAAGCCACCGACCGCGCGTTCCGTATCGGCCAAACCCGCAACGTGCAGGTTCACCGCTTTATCACCAAGGGCACTTTCGAAGAAAAGATCAATGCGCTTCTGGAAACCAAGAAGGCCATCGCCGACATGACCGTGAGCGCCGGCGAAACCTGGCTTGCCGACATGGACGACAAGCAACTCGGCGAAGTCTTCGGGCTCGACAATACGATAGCGCTTTAAACTGCGCCTAAAATTGTGTTCTAGATTTTCGAAAGAATTATCGGAACTTGCGAAAGCGCATTCAAAATGCCGAGTACAGCCACGGCACAGACAAAAGTAGTCTTGACTTTTTCACTTTGCAATTTTTGCAAAAGCCCCAAAACAACAAAAAGCAAAAGCAGGCAGGACACAAAATAAACGCGTTCTCCGGACGCATAGATGGTCGGCGAAAAATACATCATGCATTCGCACAAAACGGCACCGACATATGCAAACATCGGAAGGAGCGAACGAGTCAACCGCCTTAAATAGAACATCGTAAAGATAGCGGCGGCAATCCACCAAACCATGGCGAAAACATTACCTGCGCTCATCAATGCGAAAGACGGCAAGTGGTCTATAGGTACCGCAGGATCGATGTAGCCAAGCCCCATATCGGCAAAAGCATTCACATGCAAGTAAGGCAACAGTGCGACAAACAAAAAAACACCAGCAACGATTTTCAACTTCGTGGAGACACCGGACAACAAAATCCCCACAAGCCAAATCGCGACAAAGAACAATCGAAGTTCATTGGCAAAAGAGGAAACGAGCCATTGCAAAGTAATAAACAGGTGCTCGGGGATGTTCAAAAGTGCATACTCGGCAGGCACCCAAGTTTGCATCTCGGAGGCAGACCGCAAACCGTTCCCTGGCGCAAACGCAGAAACGGCAAAAGAAAGCAGCGCGACCGCCAGCTGCACAACAAGAATCGGCGGCACAGTATTTTTCTGGCGATACAAAGCCAAAATGCCAACCGCAAGGAATCCGACAAGAACCATCGCCAACTGTTCTATGGACGTCGTCACCAAAAGAGTCAATGTCAAGGCATAAACAAACTGTCTTCTTGAAAAAGATCCCGTTGCAAAAACACAATCCGCCAAAGGGCGCAGGGCAAAAACGCAAGCAACAGCGCACCACAGGTACAAAATGGAACCGTTCACCCAAATGCACGCATGTCCAAATGTCATGATGTCCATCAGCAAAAAGCCAAAGAACGCTACAATCATGCTCCTGAACGTCGCCACCTTTTTATTTTGCATGGACTTGTAGACTAACGACAAGATTCCAACGGGAAGCAAAACCAGCATGGCTGCGTTCGCCACTCGCCAGAACCAGATTCCACCAAAACGAAACACGCAATACACAAGGGCTTCGCCACCCATTCGACCCGTCCAGGTCAAGTATCGAACTTTCAGGAATGTCGCGAAATCCAAGGAGTGAGCGGCTTCGTCAAAAAAGGCATCGTCGCCGTCGGAATAATGAATAAAGCAGAATACGGCGAAGGAGCAAAGGAATGCAGCTGCGGTAAAAAACAAACAACGTCTTTTTTGGACAAAAGCTAGCATACCGGCACCTCCACAAATTCAGCGCTTTTACTCGGCCCAGTGATTTCCGTTATAATTTTTTGCGGTATCGGCGTCCATGCCGATTTGGCGGACAAGGTCCTCCATACTCGCAAATTTCTGCTCGGGACGCAGATAGGCCAACAGGTCGAGCACCAAATGTTTGCCGTAAATATCTTCATTAAAGTCCAGCAAGAAGGCTTCGATAGCCAACTGGTGGCTGCCAGGCGCAGAAGGCTGGGTGCCGATATTCACCACGGCGCGGAATATGCGACCGTCTTCAAGGCGGGCCGAAGCCACATACACGCCAACCTTGGGCAAGAACTTGAACTGTTCCACCTGAAGGTTGGCTGTCGGGAATCCAATCGTATGGCCAAGGCGCTTACCTACCACAACAGTTCCCGAAAGTCGGTAGGGCCTGCCCAAGTAAGTCTGGGCGCGGTCCACATCGCCGTTCAAAAGAGCATTGCGCACGGCAGAAGAACTCACGCGTTCCCCTTTATGCAGCACGATGCTTAGACTCGCCGTGCTCAGTTCCGGAAAAGCCGCAGTAATGGTTTCATAATTGCCTTTACCCCCAGCGCCAAAGCAGTGGTCATGGCCAAAGAACATATAGGCAACGCCACGCTTTTCGATGAGTTCATGACGGACAAATTCATCGTACGGAAGTTTGGCCACTTCATCGTTGAAAGGCATCACCATGAATTCCAGGCCGAGGCTTTCAATGAATTCGCGTTTTTCTTCGGTAGTGGTCAAAAGCAAAGGGTCGCCAGGGCCGCGTAAAACGTAATTGGAATGCGGTTCGAAACTGATGACCGTGGGCATAAGGCCGTTCACATCGGCAACGGCTTTTAACGTACGGAAAAGAGCCTGGTGGCCCAAATGGCAACCATCGAAATTTCCCATAGTGACTGCGCGCTTCATGTTACACATCGACTACCTGCCACACCCTACTCGTCGTCGGCCAAAAACACCTTGGGCCAAATACGCCCAGGTTCGTACTTGCAAAAACTTAATACAACCCCGTTACTGTCGGCAGCGAAAAGCAACTTTTCGCCATCGGCTTCTGTACGAAGGCCTTCTATAGGCGTTCGCCATGGAATCCAGTTGCCATTGCGGATGGCCCCCATCTGGTCGTCGTTCAATTTCACTACGGGATAATCCAGGACTTCGTTCACGGGCACCATGTGCTCGCGAGTCAAATCGGCCCCGCATACAGCACGGTCCAGGTTCACGGGCCCAATGCGATGGCGGCGAATCATGGAAACGCAGCCGAAAGTTCCGAGGGCGCGAGCCAAATCACGGCCAAGCGCACGAATGTACGTCCCTTTGCTGCATTCGCATTCCAAATCGAAAGTCGCAAAGGACTTTCCGGTACAGCCATCTGTAACGCAGCCCTCGCCCACAATCTTGAGCGACGCAATATGAATTCGGCGAGACTTGAGTTCAATCTGCTTGCCGCGTTCCACCCAGTCGCTCGCACGGTGCCCATCGATTTTCACGGCGCAGTATTTAGGCGGGACTTGGTCTATGTCGCCCGTAAACTGCGGAAGTACGGCCGCGAGAGCCGCACGATCAACGGCAATTTTCGAATCCTGTTCCAGGACATCGCCGTCCCATTCAAGCGTATCGGTTTCGTAACCAAGATGCAAGCGGAACGTATAGCACTTGTCTTTGGCTTCGACATACGGCAAAAGGCGCGTAGCACGCCCCATGGCGGCGATGATAAGCCCCGATGCGCGCAAGTCCAAAGTTCCCGCATGCCCCACCCGCTTAGTACAAAAGACCCTTTTCAACGGGAAAAGGGCCTTAAAGGATGTCTCACCAGCAACTTTATCCAGCAGCACGAAACCGGAAGGAGTCAACTAAAGTTCCCCTTTCTGTTTGAGTTCTGCCAAGATACCTTCGATGTGCATGGCGTGTTCCAAATTTTCGTCAGGAACGAAGTTCAGTTCGGGAATCTTGCGAATCTTGAGAGCCTTGCCCAAAACACCGCGAATAAAACCGGCCGAGTTGTTAAGGCCGATTATGGTATCGCGTTTTTCCTTGTCGCTTCCCATTACCGAAACAAGAGCCTTTGCGTAACTCAAGTCTTCGGTAATGTCGACGCGGGTAATGCTAGCCAAGGAACTCACACGAGGATCCTTCAAACCCTTTTGGATGAGTTTGGAAATTTCCTCGCGGAACTGTTCACCCAATCTGTCGGTTCTGCGACTCATTAGGCATCCTTCTTTTCTTCGGCTTCCTTGCGGGCCTTTTCTTCGGCTTCTTCGCGAGCCACGTCTTCAAGAGTACGTGCGACCTTGACTTCCTTGAAGAAGATCAAAGTATCACCTTCCTTGATATCGTCGTAACCCTTGAGGCCGATACCGCATTCAAAGCCGCGGGCAACGCTCTTCACATCGTCCTTCATGCGCTTAAGCGACTGAACTGCGGTAGCGCCGAGTTCCACGCCATTGCGGTACACGCGTACCTGGCTGGTGCGGTCCACTTCGCCATCGGTAACCATACAGCCGGCGATGAGACCGACCTTCGGCACCTTGAAGATCTGGCGAATTTCGGCTTCGCCCTTGAGTTCTTCGCGCATAGAGGGCTTGAGAAGGCCTTCCACGGCATTCTTGATATCTTCGATGCAGTCGTAAATCACGCGGTAATTGCGGATTTCGATTCCTTCCTTCTCTGCCATTTCGCGCACGGAGAGCGACGGCATCAAGTGGAACGAAATAATGATCGCCTGGGCCGTAGTTGCAAACAGAATATCGGAATCGGTAATGGCACCCACGCCCTTGCGGATAATGTTGACCTTGACTTCCTTGTTGCTGAGTTTTTCAAGGGAAGCGGCAAGAGCTTCGGCAGAACCACCCACGTCGGCCTTGACGATAAGGTTGAGTTCCGAAAGTTTACCTTCCTTCTGTTCGTTGAACTTGGATTCGAGCGAGATAGTGCTACGGGCACGGAGGTCGCGTTCACGGGCGGCCATACGGCGCTTACTTGCAATTTCACGTGCGGTCTTTTCGTCATCCACCACCACGAGGTCGTCACCGGCCTGCGGAGTGCCGTCGAAACCGAGCACCTGGCAAGGAGCGGAAGGAGGCGCCACTTTCATCTGCTCGCCACGTTCGTTGAACATGGCACGCACACGACCAGCATAAATACCGCAAACGAACGGGTCGCCCACGTGGAGAGTACCGTTCTGCACAAGAATCGTAGCCATGGAGCCCTTGCCCACGTCGAGTTTGGATTCGACAACAGCACCACGGGCATGAGCATCGGGATTGGCTTTGAGTTCCAAAACTTCGGCTTCGAGAGCCAGGGTTTCCAAAAGTTGGTCCATGCCTTGGCCGCTACGGGCGGACACTTCGATACAACTGGTCTGACCGCCCCACTGTTCCACTTCCACGCCGCGTTCAGCAAGTTGGGCGCGAATCTTGTCGGGGTTGGCCGTCGGCAAGTCAATCTTGGTAATAGCCACAACCATGGGCACGTTTTCGCGCTTGGCCAGTTCGATGGATTCCACCGTCTGGGGCATCACCATGGAGTCGGCAGCAACCACGAGCACAATAACGTCGGTCACCTGGGAACCGCGAGCACGCATGGCACTGAAGGCTTCGTGACCCGGAGTATCGAGGAAGGTGACCTTACCCTGTGCGGTAGTCACTTCGTAAGCACCGATATGCTGGGTAATGCCACCGGATTCGCCAGAAACCACGTGGGTCTTGCGGATCCAGTCGAGCAAAGAGGTTTTACCATGGTCCACGTGGCCCATCACGGTCACCACGGGGTGGCGAGGCTGCAGATTTTCCTGGGCTTCTTCTTCGACGCCGAGTACAGCCTCTTCGTATTCTTCCATCAACTGGGCTTCGTAACCGAATTCATCGGCCAGAATCTGGATGGTTTCAAAATCGAGTCGGGCGTTGATGGTCACCATCATACCCATTTCCATGCACTTCGCAATAACGCGAGCAGGCATCTGATCCATAAGGCCTGCAAGTTCGCCAACGGTAATGAAGTCAGAAGTCTTGAGAATCTTCTTTTCTTCGCCGCTGTTATTTTCGCTATGGTCCTTGTGGTAAGTCTTTTTCACGGGCTTCTTGGAAAGGTCTGCCATCACGCGGGAAACGTTCTGGCGAACCATTTCCTGCTGCTGTTCCTTTTGATCCATGCGGTCGCGGCTGTTATTGCCATGACGGTTCTTGTCATTTCCATGACGACCGTTCTGGCCCTTGCTATTCTGGCCGCCCTTTCCGGCCTGGCCCATGGAAGAACCCATGCCGCCATTGCTTGCATTGAAGGCTTCCTGCATGGAACCGCTGGAGAATCCGCCACCATGTCCTGTGTAACCGCCGCGACTGCTGGCGCCGCCCTGGCCGGGCCTGCGATTCTGCGAGCCCTGGCCACGATTGTCGCCATTGTTGTTGCCACGAGGGCCAAAGGAACCCGTGTAACCCTGGGCATTTCCCGGGCCACGGCCACCCGGACCTCCGGGGCGGCGGTTATTCGGTCCACGGCCACCCTGTTGCTGCTGCTGGGACTTGGCGATACGAGCCAAGATAGCGGCATCGGGTTTGAACACCTGGGCCTTCATAGGAGGCTGCTTGAGTTCCGTATCGGCAGTCATCATTGTAGGATGAACGGCGGGCGCTTCGGCAGGAGCCGCTGCGGCCGGCTTTGCAGCAGACTGCGCTTCTACAGGCTTAGGAGCGGGAGCCGGTTGTGCAACAACGGGCTTTGCTGCAGCAGGCTGTGCGGCAGATGCTGCGGGGGCTTCGGCCGGTTTTGCGGCGGCGGGAGCCTCGGCAACGGCAGGCTTTGCAGCGGGTTTCGCGGCAGGCGCTGCGGGAGCCTCAGCTGGCTTTGCGACAGTTGCGGCTGGGGCTTTGACAGGATTGGCCGGTGCTGTTTCTGCAGGCTTTGCGACAGGCTTCGCCGGAGCAGTCTTAGCCTTTGCTGCGGGCTTGGATTCGTCATCCTTCTTGGCGGCCTTCTTGAGGCTTACCTTTACACCGTTCTTTGTCGTAGTAGAAGTAGTCTTCTTCTTGTCGGCATTAGCGGAATCCGATTCGGACGCAGTGCTCTTTTTAAGGTTCTTGGATCGGGCATCCTGTTTAGCCTTCTCCGCGGCGACAGCCTCCTCGATCTTTTCGAACTCGGATGCGTTCACCTTGGAAACCTGAGTCAAAACCTTCACGCCGTTGTCGCGCAAAAGTTTCATGACGAAATCGCTCTTGACTCCGTGCTCTTTGGCCCAATCCATCGGTTTAATTTGTTCTAAATCACTCATTAACTAGCCTGTTTTAAAATTCTTGGTTCGTTTTGCGTCCGCTATCGGTTAGACCTTATGCTTCGGTAGATTCACCTTCGGCAACAGATTCTTCGCTGGAATCACCTTCGGCAGGTGCATTAAAGAGGCTTTCGGCCTTGTTCACTGCGCTGCGGCGGAGTTCCTGCGGGCGCGGAGCCAGCACCTGGGCCTTGGCTTCATCGTCCTTTTCAGACCATTCCTTTTCACCGAACACATCCAGGTTGCGGCCCACCAACTGGGCGGCAAGTTTAACGTTCTGTCCGTTCTTGCCAATGGCCTGGGCAAGATTTTCATCGTTGATGACAACAACGATACGGTCGGTACCCGGCACCTCGGTAAGTTTCACCACATTTGCCGGAGAAAGGGCGCGAGTGATGAACACGTCGAGATCCTGGTTCCAGTGAACGATATCGATACGTTCGTTACCCAATTCACGCACGATAGTCTGCACGCGGGCACCCTTCATACCGACGCAAGCGCCAACAGGGTCAATTTTTTCATCGCGAGAGAACACGGCAATCTTTGCACGGTAACCCGGTTCGCGGGCAACTCCCTTGATTTCGACAGTGTTCTCGTAAATTTCAGGAACTTCCTGGCGGAAGAGTTCCTTGAGAAAATCACCGCTAGCACGAGAAAGAATAACCTGGGCTCCGCTCTTGACGGATTCCTCGACGCGAGCGATAACAGCCTTCACGGACTGGCCCTGCACAAGGCGTTCGTGACCAATCTGTTCGCGAGGCGGAATCACGGCTTCGGTCTGCTTGCCGAGGCTTACGATAACATTGCGACCTTCCAGGCGGAGAACTTCGCCGCTGATCATGGTTCCGATACGACCGCGATAGGTGTCCATCACCTTCATGCGTTCGGCATCGCGAATCTGCTGGGTCAAAAGTTGCTTGGCGGTCTGGATGGCCTGACGACCGAAAGAGGTGGTCGGAACTTCCATTTCGAGAACGTCGCCGGCATTGGCATCTTCGTTGAATTCACGAGCCTCGTCCACCAGCATGTAGCCTTCGTCCAACTTTTCCACTTCGTCGGCAGTCATGTTCGGATCGTAGTCAGGGAAATCGTCAACAACTTCGACGCGAAGGAATACATGGATTTCGTTCGTTTCCTTGTCGATATCCACTTCGATTTTCTTGTCGATGTGCAAATACTTGCGAGCCGCAGAAATCAAAGCCTGCTTGAGGGCGCCTTCAATAACGGAGTCGTCCATATTCTTGGCGTCCATGACTTCCTTGAGCACTTCTACCAAATTAACCTTAGGTTCCTTGTTTTTAGCCATTGTTGACCTTCCTATTATATTTGTACATCCACCTTGGCGACAAGCACTTCGGCCCTCGGAACTACCACGTTCCCAGCATTGCCCTTGAGTGCAAGCGTCAAATTCTGTTCGTCCGCTTCGACAAGTTTACCAGTAAGCGGCTTTCCGGTACTCCTGGTCACACGGATAAAGCGCCCCTTGTTGCGGATAAAATCTTCGACCGACTTGAGGGGGCGGTCAAGCCCGGGTGACGACACCTCGAGAGTGTACGCCCCTTCGATAACTTCGGGGTCCAAGTCCAGAGCATCGGACAAATGCCTACTGACATTGGAACAATCATCTATGGAAACCCCTTCGGGCTTGTCGATGTAGAGCCTGAGCATTTTGCGTTTGCCCGCACGGAATAAATCGGCTTCCACCAGCGACACGCCATTAGCCTTGCACGCATCGGCAATCATGGCTTCCAGTTTCGCGTTAGTTACCAAATAAACCTCTTATATTAAAATAGCCGTCCGCTAACGGAAGGTGTCTAACTTAGAGATTGGCTCTATGCGAGGCTCCTTCCACGGACAGTCTAAAAACCGCGTACAAATAGAGAAATTTTAAAGGATTTATGCAAGTCCTGCACCTTGCAACTAAGGCTTTTGGACCCTGTTTTTCACAAGAATCCAATCATTCAACCCCAAAAGGGTGTCGGCAAGGCTCTTGAAACAAGCCGTAGCGCGTCCAAAGGGTTCTTGAGGAGAAAGATTGTCGTTTTCTTCGACGTCGGCATAATAATTGAACAGCATGTCGGCACCATTATCACCCGTACCGGCATTGGCCAAAAGCCTCAACGAATCGAGACTCAGAGCGATTTTCCCAGAATGGGCGCCAACAGCAAAAGCCGAACGGTTATCACGCAGCAAATTATGCCCCATGAATGCGTTCGCCGCCTTCACTCCCGCAAGCGTAAGAATCGTAGGCGCGACATCCACCTGGCTCGCCGCCGCAGAATCCAGAATATCAGGGACGACTCCAGGACCGTTCAGTACGAACGGAATCCAGGTCACGTTGGAATAGGCTTCCGAACCGATGGCCGAGACACCATGTTCGCCCTGAGGAAACCCATGGTCGCCCATCACAATCAAGTACGTATTCTTGAACCATTCCTGTTTAGCAAGCGTATTTACAAAGCGCCCCATCTGCGCATCGGCCCAGTGCATGGTGTAGCGCATGCGATCGGCCTGCGAAAGCGCCTTGGCAGAATCTGGCATGCCCGGCACCAAGTTAAAGGGATAGTGATTGCTGCGAGTAATCATGGCAGCGACAAAGGGACGGCCTTCCTTTTCCGCCACAGGCGCAAGCGAATCGCAGATAAATTCGGCAGTCACATCGAAGAAGGTGGAATCGTCTTCGTAGGCACGGTCGTAATGAGTTCTGTCGTACCACTTTTGGAACCATACAGACAAATTATCCCACGCGGGGTCGGCCGCCGCAAAGAAATGCGCCTTGTAGCCAGCATCCCGCAAAATCGAAGCAAAGCTAGGAGCGTCGATATGGGCAAGTTCCGTCGCCGTAGACTTGAAACGGTGCGTCGGGAAACCCAAATGGGTAGAAAGCACACCGCCGACCGTAGGTACGCCACTGGCGTAAAAACGCGTCCAGGCACGCCCCGTGTGCGAAAGCGAATCCATGACAGGGGTCGGCGATGGCCGCTTGTCGCGAGGATTCATAAAGCCGACATTCAAGCCGCGCTGGGATTCCAGGAAAATCAGTACGAAATTCGGGCGGAAAATTTTACCACTATCCTGTTCAACCGTTTTGGGAACGCGATACATGGGAAATTCGTCGTCGGGGTATTCGTAACCAGCGCTTTCTTCGCCTTCCACCTCGGCCCAAATTCGGCGAGACGTTTCCGTAGCCGCCTTGATAAACTGCGGATCCACCTCCACCCCGCCAAACAGGATTTCTTGCAAATCGTCCGTTACAATCTGCACCACCGGGGCAAGTTTACGCATGCGGTTGGTACCCTTCCAAATGACATTCAAGAAGAGTTCCGAGAATCCGAAAAAAGCAACACAGCCGATCAGCCAGCCGCGCAACAGCGAAAGCCGGATATTGCGGCGCGCAAAAGCCGCGAAGATAATCCTGTACAGGAAAATCGCAAGGGGAACAATCCCCACCAGTATAATCCACTGCAAATACGGGACGGACTGGTCCGACGACACATAATCGGGCAGAATGGCAAGCGACGAAGCATCCTTGTACGTGTCCAATAGCGATATGGAAAAATGCGTCCCCAGAAAACGCTGGAATTCATGATCCAAAAGAGTAAAAGGCAATATCACGGATTGCAGCACGCAGAACACTGGAGTCACGAACCGTCTTCCGCGACAAGGCACTGGCAACAAAAGCGCAAGCAGCAAAAACGGCAGCGCCATTTCGGCAATCCAGATGTAGTCGATGCAAAGGGCATGGAAAATGTACCAGTCGGGCTTTGCCACAAAAGGGCTGCCGTAGGGATTGTCCCTAAAAAGAACGGCAAACCGGAGTACACCCTGAGCCGCCCAGAAGGCGAGCATAGCGGCAATTACACCAAATGCCGCCTTAAAACGCATATATAAGCTTTCGCTTTGTTCCATGGTCTAAAAAATAGTTATCTTATGGGGCGTTATGGCATACGTTCTCATTATTTTGGCAAGCATTATTGGAATCGCGGTATCCGTTTTTTACCTGCGCAAGAACTTGGTACGCATCAAGGAAAAAAACAAAAGCGAGCCCAAGGCATACAAGCGCGCCATGAACTACGTGCTTACCGGACTCTGGTACGGTTACCTGCTTGTGTTCTTTGTGGGGCTCACTCTCAACAACACGCTATTCTAGCATCCGCGGTCAAGCGATTTCAGCCAGCGTTCGTAAAGGAACATGGCGATTAAATTCTTTCCATCGATAAACTTGTGGCCGGCCTCTTCGTAGGGCAACACCTCGGTGCGTATCCACTCGTTTTCGTCTACATACGTCTGGTTCTTGCCGTCCATGGCGTTCAACTGTTCGCGAGTCACTTCGCGTTCAATGGCATACAAGCGAATGCGTTCGTCCAAAAGGCCACAACTGCCGGCAAACCCGGGAGTCATCCCCTTCCACCAGAATTCCGTCAAGTCTATCAATTCCGATTCGCTAGCCTTGATTTGTGCTTCTTCCTCGAGTTCCGAAAGCGCTACCTTGCGATAGTCGCCGCTCCAGTCCAGGATGCCCGCCGGAATCTCCAGGGACGCCGTCTCCGATATGGAGAACCTGGGCTGGCGCACCAGCAGCAAATACTTTTGACCTTCGCACTTCAAAACCACAAGGACTCCCACGGCATTGCCGCGAACCAGCACCACGCCGTGCACCGGGCGACCATCGGGAAGCGTAGCCGTCGCATTGAGTTTAATGAACAGCGGACGGTGTTCCTTGCTAAAGAAGTTCACCGATTCAAAGTGAATCTTCTGGATCTTGAACTTCGCGCTGGACGCTTCCAGCCATTCCCTGAAAATACGGCATTCACGAATCAAGTCGTAATCTTCCGCAGCGATTTCAGCGGCAAACGAATATTCAATTTCATTTTCCATAGATAACCCCTGCCTACAACTACTTACTGCGGGCGACTTTCGCCTTTTTCCAAATGTCAATGATGCTATCGACATCGACCGTATCGGCCATATAAATGCCGCGGCCAATATCGTACATGTACAAATCCTTTTGCGTCGAAGGTCCGCACGCCGTTTCTTCTTCGCCAGGCAAAAAGAGCAGTCGGGCAAACTTCTTTTTTCCGTCTTTGTTGTCATACCAAGTGGAGAACTGGTCCACGGAAGCGCATTCCGGAATTTCTTCGATGTAATAGGTGCTGGTATGCCAAATGGTATCGGGCCTTTCCTGCAGTTCACCAAGATCCGTGGAATCGTCGACCCAGCGGCTACTGTGGCAATAGATTAAATCGGAATCGGCACACAGCATTCGTACAGACACGAGGTTCGTATCGCCCAGCCGCCAAGAAGAAGGGAACAAGGTATCGGCACGGACAGAATCGCACATGTCGATGCGCAGTTCACACTTGGCCTTCATGGTTCGCCACAAGAACACCCTGGGCGTAATGGAATCTACCATGCGAAAAAATGACGGAGAACCTTTTGTTCTAAGCGGCAAGGAATGCACGGAGTCGAAAAGGGTGTCCACAAACATCTTGAAAGTGTCAAGGCTGAACTTTCCGCGACGAACTAGCACTGTATCCAAAAGGGAATCCCTGCTGTTCATTACGCGAATTGTAGAAATTCCCTTGGTCACATTGGGGCTGACGACCACCTTGAGCACCGTATCGGGGTATACAAAGGGAGCAGCGCAATCTTCGTTGCTAGTCCTGATATGGATAATGGGCTTTACAATAAGCACCGAATCGACAATGGAATCGCGGACCCCTATTTTTTCAAGGGAGCAATTGGAAAAGGCCCAAATGCTATCCATGTGGATGTACAACGTATCACCCACCAAATGGATCATTCTTCCGCTGTCCAACTGCGCCACATTGAAAAAGCCCTTACCAACAAAAACCTCGTTGGACGACGATATCTCCAGAGGACCGTCGTCATCCTGGCTACAGGCCCAAAAGGTCAACAGCATAAGACTAATCAGTAAAAAATTCCGCAACAAGGGCATTGTCAAATTCCTATCTGGCTTTTGAATTTAGCAATTTCGCCGTCCGATACAGGATGGGCATCCTTGTAAAAATCTGCCCAGCGCACAAAGTGACCGTTGCGACGCACTGTCAAAAAGAATTCTGCACTATCGCGGGGCGGAAGCCTTCCTACCACGGAATTGACATCGACAGTGTCGCCAGGAGCAAGCGATGTATTCACGCCCGACATTCTGGAGACCACGTTGTTGCCATGGCTGAATTCCACAAACGGGCCCAGGGAATCACGGCCGACATCCAGAACGACACCTGCCAAGACCGGATGCACCGGCGCCTCGCCCGGTCCAAGGAACGCGTCTTCGGCCAAAAGTCTATCCTGGCCTTCAAAATCGAAACTTTCCGAAATGACGATGTTGGACCAATCCAAGGGCAAACTGGGACAAAGCCCCGGGAAACGGCAACCGGATTTCGCATCAATCCACACATACGAAGAATCATCGAGCATCACATTGAGGTATGTATAAACTAACGAATCTTCGTACTGTACCAGGAGCGGTTTTTCAAAACTTCCATCCATCGCCACCCAATGAATTTTTTGGACACCTGCATTTTTTTGCGTCATCAAATAGCGCAAAAATGGGCTCGGTAAAATCTTCAGCGTATCGCGCACAACCCACGAGCATTGCACCAGCCCGTTCTTCAACGCAAATCCCGTACCTCCGTAGTTGGCGCAAAGGTCTTCCCATGTGAGTTGCGCCACGGGCTCATCTTTTTCGGGAAGCGGAAGCGCCTGAATGATTTTATCTACAAAGCCAAGTTTAAAGGCGAAAAACACAGCAAAGATTAAAATCAAAACGCGGAACACAGGAATGTTCTGGCGTTTCGGCTTATATTTTTTTTTGCATCGGTGTTCGGAAAACTCGACGGCCATTCTACAACTATCGCAGCATAAGGTAAGCGATTACGCCACCCACCACAACGATAATGGTAATAATCGCAAGTACCGTGGTGCCCGAAGATTTTTCTTCGTCAAAGGGCATGGCCAAGCCTTGCTTCGCCAATTTCTTTTCGTCTTTGGTAATGGCGTTGAAACTCTTGGTAAAGCGACGCATGTGGCCCGTTTTCTGTTCGGAACGAGGCTGGTCGTCGGGAACAAGGCTAGACGACGAACGGACATTCTGGGATGCCACCGGAGCCGGTTGGGATTCTTCTACAGAAGACGGGGCTCCCGTTTCGGGCTGGCTATGGAGCGAGAACGACATAAGTTCCGCTTCGTAGGCAAAAACTTTCAACTTGCGGTCCAGACCAACCTTCTTGAGGCCATCCATGATGGTCGCGCTGTTCGAAAGCAAGGCAAGCATGCCTCCCTTTGCGGAGAGTTCGTGCTGGAACTGCAAAAAGGCGTTATAGGCATCGCTATACACGAAATCCAGCCCCATCAAGTCTACGGCGACGAACTTGTCGTCGGGGAGAGAGTCGATCAAAGCACGTGCATCTTTTTTGAACTGTTCAGCGTCAAACGCCCCGATAGGATTCAGGGGAGCGGACAACAGGTCAAACACACCAACTTCGCGATAATTCTTTAGTTCAGCCATACATCAAAAATATAGACTTTATTTCAAAAAAAAGTGAAGGTGGTCACGCGAAAAAGCCTTTTTTTAGCAAAAAAGCAATCATTCTTCCCAATACATTCCACCTGCAGGAGCGGATTCAAGCACCTCGTCGTCATTTTCCACCACAGGGGCCGATTGCTGTTTTTGCGCATCCGCAGCTTGCGGTTCGGGTTCCTGGGCAGGAGCCGCCTGCGGATTCACGTCATTGGCCGTGGTTGGAACTTCGCCCTGCGGTTCCACGAGAGCTTCGGCAGAAGCGTTTTCAACGGATTCTTCGGGCTCTTCTGTCAAGAGCGTCTTGGCGGCGTCCGAGGGAGTAAGATGTCCCTGGTTGGGCCTACGATGCCCGAACAGGTAGGGGCTGACACTGACGCTCACCCGGTGCACAGGAGAAAGCACCGGATGGGACTCGAAGGCGTAATTCACATCGAGGAAGTCGGCAATGACGATTCCCGCACCAGCGGTAAAACTCTCCCAAGTTGTAAAACTGCTTAAACCGGCACGCAAGGAAAGGCCAAAATCGAAATTGAATTCCAAGCCCCCACGGCCACCCGAAAGCCAGTCAAAAGGATCTTCCCAAATACGGCCTCCAGCGCTTTCATCTGTATCGAAATCCAAGTCACGTGCTTCCTGGTGGAACACCCCAGCGCTTTGCCAGTACAAATTCAATGAGCCATACAGATATTTCACGGGCAGCGAATAACTGGAAGCCAAGTAGAACTCAGGCGACGTGTATTCGAACTCCCCGGATTCCCAGGTCGTCGCCGAAGAAGTCCATCCCTTCAAAAGACCCGATACGAAAAACTGGTCCACTACGCGGTAACGCACGCCAGCGTCGCCACGAAAACCAAAACCGGTCTGGTCCATATCTCGATAAATCAAATGGAACGATGCACCGACATCCAAATCTTTAAGAAGCGTCTTACCCCAGGCCACAGAAAGCACCCAGTCCGAAATGGCCATAGTGTTATAATACGAACCCAGCGGTACATCTTCGCCTTCCCTTATGCAGGGAATGTCCTCTGCACTGAAGCGGGCCAACGACACGCCAAGCCCGTGTCCTGAGCCAAGCGGAATCGCAGCCGAGAAAAAGTCATACTGGGTATCTTCGTAATATGCCGTATGGGACAGACTAAGCCAGGTGTAATCGACTCGAGCCAATTGATACGGGTTACCCATGAGCCCCACATAATCGCCATCTATGGCCATCGTGGCTGAACCCAGGGCCGCAGAACGGGCTCCCGGTTCAATGTCCAGGGTGGCATTGGCGTACGCCACTCTATCGGTCGCCAAGGAGGCTACCGACAGTATGGTTACAACCGCAAATATTTTTTTAGCGAATCGCATTTACAAGGCTCAAGATAGATTATTTTTTAATGTACAAAATTAACGCTCTCGCAAATGACGCTCAACGAACATATACAGCATTTTTTAACGTACCTGGCCGCCCAGCGAAGGTATTCGCCCAAAACTGTAGACACCTACAGGAAGTCCATGGAAAAATTCATGGCAACGGTTTCCGAAGAAGTTCCACTTGCCGCGTTCTCGGAAATGAGCGTAAAGAGTTTCGTGTGGGACCTCAAGATAAAACAAGGACTCGCCCCCACAAGCATCTGCGAACACCTTGCCGCATTAAAGAGTTTCGGCAAGTACCTGGTACGTTCACAGATACTCCAGAAGAACCCTGCCGAAAACATTCCCATGCCCAGGCGGCCAAAACGATTGGTGAACTTTTTAGGGCAAAAGGATTTGGCACCCGAAAAATTTCCGGAACTGGAGGACCCGACACTCCCCCAAGTCCGAGCCAGGTTCCTTTTGGAACTCATTTACGGTTCAGGGCTGCGCATATCGGAATGTCAAAGTTTAACCTGGGACAGCATCCGTGAAAAGGAGCGCCTGGTACGAGTCCTCGGCAAGGGCAGCAAGGAACGCATCGTGCCCATTACCGATTCACTGGTGCAATGGGCAGCAATTTTCCGGGCCATGCAAATCAAAGAAGGGCACGAGCCCTCGCCCACAGGATTCGTCTTTTTAAGCGAAGAAGGAAAACCCTACAGCATCCGCACCTTGCGAAACGACATTCACGATTTGCTCAGGAGCGTTGGCTGGGAAGGCAAGGCAAGTCCCCATGTACTGCGCCACAGTTTCGCCACGCACCTCCTTGAAAACGGCGCCGAAATTATGAGTGTAAAAGAGATGCTGGGACATTCAAACATATCCACCACACAAATCTATACGCATGTCAATGCCGAGCGACTCCGGGAAGCCTTCAAGAAGACTCACCCACGTGCGTAAAAACGCTAAAAAAAAATACGCGCAAAAAACTGCGCGCTCAATAGCGATAATGGAGGCGACTAGAAGAAACTTCCCTTAATGCCGACCGCGATGGTCCACTGCTGGCCAAAGTCGTCCCAGTCGGGAGCGTTCCATTCTTTCATCGGAGATTCGTCGTATTCGTCGTCGCCGGTTCCGCCCGCCTTGTCGTGGATCGGAAGCGAGAAGGCCACGAATACAGGAATGTCGGTGTTGGAGAATTCAAGGCCGTAAACGAGAGCCGCAGACCACGCCTGGTGATCGGGATCCGGCTTGGGATCGTACGTGCCCACCTTTTCAGATGCTATCCAGGCGACGCCCAAAGGAGCAGAGAAGTTGAGACCGAAGGAATGCACAAAGCCGGGGATTCCGCGATAGCCATAGGCAATCGACGCCCCCACCGATGCCGGAGTGAATGCTCCCAGGTCGTTTTCGCCATAAGGCTTGAAGCGATACTTGAAGCGGTCGCCCTTGGTGTCGATATTTTCCCAGTAACTATCGTTGAATTCGTTTTCACCCGAAATCAAATGCATAGCAAAGGGATGCGTATAAGTTAACCCGTAAAGCCAAATACCCTTGTCGGTATCGCGGCTGTAATCCCAGCCCAAGGTCAGAGAGTACAGGCCACTGCCCTTCTGGAAACTGCTAGGTAAAAATTCCTGGTTGGCATCGGTTCCGCGTTTGATATCGTACTGCCCCGTAGGAATGGTAAGGCTCGCCGAAAGGCTTGCCGCGCCACCGCTACCGATGGTTTTCGAAAAATCAAAACTGATGTCACCAAGACCTCCCGTACTGCGATCCGTCGGAGTCTGGTTGCTACGGAACTGCACTTCGCCCTGGTGCGAAACAAAAGGAAGCGAAACGCCGAACTTGGTCGACCAGGTCGGCTTAATGGAGAAATGGGGAGTCATCGTAAGCGCAGAAAAATTCTGGCCCACATTGTACTTGGTAAAAACCTCCGCTTCGAGATATCCGCCCGAAACGCCCTGGCCAATCCACTTGATACCATCGCCGGAACCACCACCCGAACCGCCGGCACCGCAACCGCCAATGGATTCCCATGGAGTCGCCGGAGCAACAGGAGAATGGAAGCCTACAGCAAACGAGCCCGCGGCAACGGCAAGTGCGGCACAACATTTAATCAAAAAACTCTTTTTCATGTCGAGCCTCACGGAAGTTCAAGCAAGTAGGCGTTATTCGTTCCCGTGGCAAGGAACTTGCCGTTCGGGGAACGTCCGCCAGTCATGGGGACAGGGGCAATTTCGCGCATATCATCGAGCCATTCAAAGGCAAGATCGCTCGGTGCATCGGCTGCAAGCCTGATTTCGCGCATCACGGTGCGACCTGCGGAACCATCCTGAACGGATTCCACGGTCAAATCGTTCTTGTTGAGCATCTGGGAGCCCTGCGGGAACTCGGCCCAAAGCACAAACAGTCTATCGTCAAAAGCAAACCAGTGCGGCTGAGCCGGAGCAGACATCATGCCCGAGGTTTGCTCAATTTTAACCGCGGAGGAATTTGCAGACAGTTCCTGGATGTAGGCTTCCCATGTGGTTGCGTTTTCAAGCATGTTATACACCACGAAATTGCCGTCCGGTGAAATCAAGGGACTATCGATATCCCAGTTGCTGCGGCCGGCGGGCTTTTTCAACTTGACAGGCTTTTTCAAGCCGTCGTTGGCAAAATCCACGAACACGATTTCACTTTTCTCGTTCACGTAAGTCAAGCGAACGTTATCGGTTCCAAAGAAGCCTTCGATGGTCGAATCGTCCGAGGACTCCTTGCGCTTGGCAGAAGGATCGACCCAAACATGAGGCGTCGCGGTTTCGATAATATCCTTGTCGTAGAACCAGAATTTCTTTTTATCGTCCATGCGAACGGCAAAAATTCCGTAGTCAAGACTTTCGCAAGCCTTGCTGCCCTCTACATCGTAGGCTCTGAGAGCGACTATATAATTTGCGTGCGTACTCCACTCCGGATCCTGGAATTGGCATTCCCCCTTTTCTTCGTCAATCATGATGTACCAATTCACGTTGCCTGCGGTGTCGCTAACCGTTAGGCGGTCATGCTGGTTCACATGCTTCACCGTATAGACAGAATCGGGAGCCGTTACTGCCAATGTACCATCGAAATTCAGCCAAAGCATCGATGCAGGATAATTCTCCATATCCATGCTGACCGACGGATTGCAGATTTGATGTTTGTTGTTCACCGGAAACATTGTACCAATTTTCGAAGCCTGGCTGGAAGCCGATTCCACCACTTCTTCGGCCTCGAACGGTTCGGGGTCGTAACAGGCCGTTAGCAGGCCCGCAACGCAGAGAATAGAGTAAAGTCGTTTCATCGGTTTTCAATATAGCAAAAGCATTTTCACATTTTGTTAAATTAGCAGTAACTAAAAAGCAAAAACGCCCCAAAAGGAGCCGTAAAATGAACGAATTCAAAACCATCTCCCCCGAAGAACTAAAAAAGAACCCCTTCCAAATGATTGGCAAGGAATGGATGCTGATTGCAGCCGTAAGGGCTGGCAAGGCAAACGCCATGACCGCCAGTTGGGGCGGCATCGGCGTCATGTGGAACAAGCCCGTCGCCTACATCGCCATAAGGCAGACGCGTTACACCAAGGAATTCGTCGACAACGGCGAAAAGCTCAGCCTCAACTTTTTCGGAGAAGCCTTCCGCAAGGAACTCGCCTACTTCGGCAAGACCTCGGGCCGCGACGAAGACAAGATCGCAAAGACCGGCATGAAGGTGAGGATTGATGACTGCGCCCCCATTTTCGAGGACGCACAAACCGTCTTTGTGTGCCGCAAATTGTTCGCAAGCACTTACGCCCCAGAGAACTTCCTCGACAAGAGCATTCTCGACAAGTTCTACAACGGCGATTCGATGCACACGCTGTACATCGTAGAAATCGAAAAAATGCTGACAAAGTAATTCTTGTTTCGTCCAAATGAAATATCCGCGCCCTTCGATACGGTCCTACGATAAAAAATCCCGGCTCTGAGACCGGGATGACAAAGTGATCGGTTCCGTATGGACCCCGTCGCCACGATGTGGCTCCAGGGTGACGCTATCAGGAACTATCTGTGCGATGGTCGCAACCGAATTTTACAGTTCGACCTTCACCTTTTCGCGCATAGCCATCACGGTCGCCTTGGCTTCCTCGACAGATTCGCGACGAGCGAGGAGCACGCCCATGCGGCGGTGGCCCTTGAGTTCGGGTTTTCCGAACAAACGAAGAGCCGTATCGGGCTCGGCGAGAACTTCCTGGAGACCGCCGAACTTTACATGGTCGGAGTTTCCGTCAACGACAATGGCCTTGGATGCGCTCGGGCCGTGGAACGCGATGTTCGGAATCGGGAGTCCGAGAATGGCGCGGGCGTGGAGGGCAAATTCGGAAAGGTCCTGGCTGATGAGCGTCACCATGCCGGTGTCGTGCGGGCGCGGGGAAACTTCGCTAAACAGGACTTCGTCCTTGCAGACGAACAGTTCCACGCCGAAGATGCCGCGGCCACCGAGGGCGTCGGTAATCTTCTTCGCAATATCCTTCGCCTTTTCAATGAGTTCCGGTTTCATGGGCTGCGGCTGCCAGGATTCCTGGTAGTCGCCGTTCACCTGGTGGTGGCCCACCGGTTCAAGGAAACTAGTACCGCCCACATGGCGCACCGTGAGCAAAGTAATTTCGTAGTCAAACGGGACGAAGCCTTCGACAATCACGCGGCTAGCCTTGCCAGTGCGGCCTTCGTTCTGGGAAATGTCCCAGGACTTCTGCACATCGGCTTCGGTCTTGATGACGCTCTGGCCATGGCCGGAAGAACTCATCACGGGCTTCACCACGCACGGGATGCCGATTTCCTTGACAGCCTGCTTGAAATCTTCGAAGTTGTCCGCAAAGCGGTACGGACTCGTCTTGAGGCCGAGTTCTTCGGCGGCAAGGCGGCGAATGCCTTCGCGGTTCATCGTGAGCTTCGTGGCCTTCGCGGTCGGAATCACGTTGAAGCCTTCCTTTTCGAGTTCCACGAGAGTGTCCGTCGCAATGGCTTCGACTTCGGGTACGATGTAATCGGGCTTTTCCTTTTCGATGACTTCGCGAAGAGCGGAACCGTCCAGCATATTAATAACATAGGAGCGGTGAGCCACCTGCATACCCGGAGCATTCGGGTAACGGTCCACGGCGACAACTTCGACGCCGAGGCGCATCATTTCGATAATGACTTCCTTGCCCAACTCACCTGCTCCGCAGAACAGGACCTTCGTTGCAGAAGAACTTAACGGTGTACCGATTTCAAACATGTTCAAACTCCTTGAATGCCTAAAAAATAACTAAAACTTCGTATCAACCGGGTTGAAGTTGAACCTGACACCCGAGCGTAACCAGCCGTCTACGCCATCGTCACCCTGGTTATGGGCCAAATTCTCGTAAATTCGGGCTCCGCCACCTAGGTAGAAACTAAACCATCCATTCACCTTCATCTGGTAAAGCACATCCAGCAGATACTGGGCTTCTTCTACACCCGATGTAGCGCCCTCGACCGACTGCGCCACATTGTAGTCCGTGTAAAGTTCCTTGTCTCCCTGGCGAAGCCAAGCGAGTTCCAGTGTGAGTGAATGAACTCCTCGTGTCCATCCCAGGTCAAGCCACAAGTCTATGGCATCGGAACCACGACGATATCCCACCGGATAATCTACAAAGTAGGCGTCGGCGTAGTCCACGTCATTTTGGTCACGATAATTGCTACGATAGTTGCGGCGGCTGGTATACTTCAGCAAAGGCAGTTTTTCATTGTTCGCGGCAGGATCCGTGCGAACAACGTCCAAGCGCAACGAAAACGTGCCAAATCTTGCCGTTTCAAATTCCTGGTAATAGCCCACCATGTAATTCAAGATACTCCGGCTCGTTCCCTTGTCGTCATCTTCGCCCACAGGACTGTTGATGTCCTGCATCTGTAACTGTCCATAGAATTTTGCACCGTAGTGGGTCTTGTAGCCCGCCTCCACGGAAGTCGCAGCGGCGGTGTAACCAGTCGCATAATTGTCATGCCAGTAAATGAACGGGCTGAACGAGCGGAACTCGAGTTCCTTGCCGCCCACCATGCTTTCTTCGACCAGGTACGCCCAAAAGCGGTTCGTCTCGACACCGAACCTGTGGAACAGAAGATTCTTGACATTCTCGGTGTAAGTACGATTTCGCTGGTTGGGCATTTGCTCTTCACCAGTTGTACACTTTTGAACATTCGCCTCGGTACCTTCGGGCGGACAACCCGTTGCGTGGTCAATCACATCGCCGTAAAGCCAGGCATTCAAGGAACTCAGCATAAAGTCGTAGCGGAATATGCCCGGAGCAAACTTCCAATGGACACCGTCATGATACGGGGCTCCGCCAATCAAGATGTCGTTTTTGGAAACCTTCAAATCGTCAACGGCAAAGCGGCCGAACTGCACATAGCCCACGGGATTCACCCACTTGGCATAGGCATTCACAGGAACATTGATGTCCAGTTCACTCGGTTTGTAAGTAAAGTTGGTCTTCAAATCGTCCTGGTACCAGGCTTCCAGATCCTTGCGAAGCGGAGCCTCCAAAAGAACGCTAAAATTCTTGTACCCCGCCCTGAAACTCAAGGTGAAAAACGGATTGATGCGTTCTTCGTAATTTCGGGCATTTTCAAGTGGAATTTGAAGTCCTCGCCAGTTGCCGCCATACCAGTCCGCCGTATCTACAGCGAAAACCTTATCGGTCGGGCCACCGTTAAAACCGAAATCGAAATCAGTGCCGATTTGGAAATAGCCGTTTTGCTGGGCAAAAACCAAACCCAGGGCCATCAATAAAAAAACAATCGAGCGCTTAGAACCGATAAACATGTTTTTAATATAACAAATAAGGACCACCCAGGCAGGGAGACCCGGGTGATCCCTTTGTGTTGTGGCGATACGCTTTCGCGTATCATTGTGTGTGTGTTATCTTCTTTGTGTAAGAAGCTCTGTCAAAACTTGCATAACAGGCGAAAATCACCCATTAAAACAAGTCATTTCCACCCATGCGGAGGTAAGCGGGCACTTCGTAATCCACGCCGTTCGTCTTGAGGGATCCTTCCGGATAGTTCAAGGAGCGCTGTTCGGCGGGAGCACTCACGGCCTGCTCACTCATGGTGCTGCGGCTGAGAGTCGGAGTTTCGTAGTTACCTGTGGAAAGTTGGTCCACGTCGGCAATGGCCGGCATTTCTTCGGTTTCCGGAAGCGAGGCGCTTGTCGTAAACACAAGTTCTTCTTCGGCGCTGGCCTGAGCGTTGAACTGGGCCGAAGCGTACGGCTGCACTTCAGGCTGGGCCTGCTGCTGAGAAGGAACAGCGTTCATGGGCACTGTGCGTGCTTCAACGGCGGGCATAGCCACGGTGTTATGGGCAAGGGCCGCCATATTGAACGAAGTCGGACGCGGAGTCGCCGGAACCGGCTGTGCTACCGCTTGGGGAAACTGCGGAACAAACTGCTGAGCCTGCGGCTGAGTCGGCATTTGGGGAGCACCCAAAGAGTTGACCAAATCGCTAGCCGAGGACTGCGGTGCTACAGGAATGGAACCGGTAGCAAACATCGGAGCCTGTTCCACCTGAGCCGAGCCACCACATCCTGTTGCGATAATGGTGATGCAAACCTTTTCGCCCATTTCCGGAATCAGAATATCGCCCATGATGATGTTCGGGTCATTCTTGTCGGTGACGGCTTCGTAAATGTGGTCCATGGCTTCGGTGTATTCGAGCATGGAGAAATTTTCACCATGGCAGACGTTCACCAAAACGCCAGTGGCACCTTCCACGTTGATGTCTTCCAGAAGCGGAGAAGTAAGGGCCGCATCCGTAGCCATAATACCGCGGTTTTCGCCTTCGGCAATACCGGTACCCATAAGTGCGCTACCACCATTGGTCATCACAGTGCGGATGTCGGCAAAGTCAACATGCACAAGGCCGTGGTTGAACATAATGCTGCAAATGCTGCGAACAGCGTTGCCCAAAATTTCGTCGGTGAGTTTGAAGGCGCCGTCAAGAGTCATGGCCTTGTCCTTGCTCTGCACAACGCCCATAAGTTTTTCGTTGTCAACAACGATCATGGTGTCCACAGCAGCACGGAGGTTCTTGATGCCCTCGGCACCCAGAGAAGCGCGGCGCTTGCCTTCGAACTTGAACGGCTTGGTAACAACCGCAACCGTAAGGATACCCATTTCACGAGCAATGGCGCCAACTACAGGAGCGGCACCGGTACCCGTACCACCGCCCATACCGGCAGTGATAAAGACCATGTCGGCGCCCTTCATGGCTTCCTTCAGTTCTTCGATATTTTCTTCGGCAGCCTTGCGACCAATTTCAGGCTTCATGCCTGCGCCAAGGCCCTTGGTTGTCTTTTCGCCAATGACAATCTTGTGGTCGGCAAGGCTCAATTCAATAGCCTTACCATCGGTATTGACTGCGTAATATTCTACGCCTTCAATATTCATGCTGACCATACGATTTACAGTATTGCCGCCGGCACCGCCGACACCGAATACTTTAACCTTAGCGTTATTAGTGGTAGATTCATCCATTATGAAATGGGATGCCCCGTTGTTTTCGAATTCACTCATAGTTTATCTCCCTGATGATTGTGAGTGTTGTTTGTTAGAAATATGTTTTCAAGATATCCTTGAATCGCTGAAAACCTTTTTTCACCGATACAGTTATCTGTTTGCCGGTTTCGCGCTTTTTGTTGCTACGCTGCTTACGTGCGGCGTAATGCAAAAGGCCGATACCTGTTGCATAAGAAGGGTTACGGAAGGCTTCCTGGATACCGCTCGTACCCTTGGGATGGCCAATACGGACAGGCTTGCCAAAGCACTTGCTTGCAATCTCGTCGATGCCTTCCAAGTTGCAGCAACCGCCAGTAAGCACAATGCCGCCATTGATAAGACTGTCCAACTTGTGGTTCTTGAGGTCCTCCGACAAAAGTTTGAAGATTTCCGCCACGCGGGCAGTAATCACCTTCGCCAGGAACTTCTTTGAACATTGCACGTCTCCCCTTTCACCGACACCGGGAACCGGGAACATGTCGTCTTCAATCAAGTTGCTTATCTTGCACGTTCCATACTTCTTCTTGATTTCTTCGGACTTGGAAAGGCTTACAGGCACCGAGAGGCTTTTGCTTATATCACTCGTGATGTAATTGCCAGCCATATCCAGCGAGGTCGTGTAGCGAACCGATTCGCCGACAAAAATGGCGATATCGGCAGAACCAGCACCAATGTCGACCAAGGCCACACCAAGTTCACGTTCGTCTTCGGTAAGCACGGCGTATGCTGCTGCAAGAGGTTCCAGCACAAAGTCTACGACATGCAATCCGGCATTTCGAACGCACTTGTCCAAGTTCTGGACGGCGTTGGTACGAGATGTCACAATCTGGACATCGACACCTAAACGGCGACCATTCATGCCCTTGGGATTACGAATGCCCGTCTGGTCGTCCAAGGTGTATTCACCCGGGAACACGTGGATAATCTGACCCGCAGATTCCGGAATGGTGCTTGCCTGATTCTTGACATTTTCAATATCCTGACTGCGAACTTCGCCAGCCGGAAGCGTGATGAGTCCCTTGGACAAGAGCGATTGGATATGGCTGCCGGCAATACCCACATAAACATCATGCACATCAACCGATGCGAGCGATTCCAGTTGGCGGGCAGCCTTCTGCAGATTTTCCACGACACTGTCCATTTCGTCGGCCTTGGAAAGCGGCAAGTCGCCACACTCCAAAACTCTTACAGAATCCTCTGTAACAGCCCCCATGAACAGGTTGATCTTGGAAGATCCGATATCAAGACCGAAAATCAAGTCTTCTTTTCTTATTTCGTTTTGTTTATTCTCATCCATTGACACACCTCTTGTCAAAATTTCTTACATAAGCAAAACCGGCGTAACGCATATCTACTTCGCCAGCACAACGCATATCTTGCGGGAACCCCGCCTTTACGGACTCGTAAAGAGTGAACATATCCCTGCCCCAACCATTTTCGGGGAACAGAGCCTTATAGCCGACATCCCTAAAGTACACTGCGAAAGCGCGGTCATTTTCGCTCCACGACACCTGCGAAACCATTTCGTAAAGTTTCTTGTCTTCGGTGCGCATAGCGTACAGGAATAGAGAAATCGGTTTAATTTTTTCTATAGAACCTTCGTCGATAACCGGCAAATGGAAGGCCGTAGTCGTGGAAAGCGGAAGCACCATGCCACGTTCAGAATAGACTGTAGCCTTGCCGCCATTAAAGAAAGAAACCACAGGAGAAGCCTCTTTCAGTTTAATATCCAAAGACGACGGAAAATACTTTTTGACAGCGGCCGAATGAATCAAAGGCATCTGCATCAGAGCCTTTTCCACGGAATCGGCATTTACCTCGGACATGAGCATTCCCGGCTCCACCTGGGCATTTTGCACAACATCATCCCAAGAGAGCATTCTGTTCCCTTCGATGTCAATGTATTGCAAGTGGCGAAGTTCCATTGGATTAAATCTCTGCAGGTAAAAACGATTCTGCCAAGCGGCCACAAGAGCGACAATCACCACCAGCAACAAAATCCAGCCACGGCGCTTAAACCAGCGGAAAGTACCTCCGACACCACGCTTCACCTTTTGAACGCGTGCCTGTTTCCGCTTTTGCTCGTTATAACCGATTCTGCGGCCGAAGAATGTCGTCTTTGGCTCGGTCAAATGCATTCCTCCAAAATTCGAGTTCCCAACTTGTAAATATTGCCAGCACCCATCAAGACAACCACGTCATTTTCACGGAGTTCTTCCTTGAAAATCGGGAGCAAATTCATCTGGTCGCCAACAAAACGCGCATTGCGGTGACCACGGTCGCTTGCACTGTTTGCCACAAGTGCACCCGTCACCCCTTCAATCGGACGTTCTCGGGCTGGGTAGATATCGGCCACCAAAAGTACATCGCAGTTCGCAAAGGCACAACCGAAGGCTTCGTGCTGGTCGCGAGTGCGGGTAAACAAATGCGGCTGGAAAGCGACAACGATACGCTTGTCCGGGAAAGCCTCGCGGAAGCCAAGCAAAGTGGCGGTCGCTTCGGTCGGATGGTGAGCATAGTCGTCAAACACCATCACGCCGTTCTTTTCGCCAATGAATTCAAAGCGACGCGTGACACCTTCGAATTCACCGCAAGCCTTACGCGCCACATCAGCGGAAATGCCCTCTTCCATGGCAAGCGCCACGGCAGCCGTTGCATTCAGCACATTGTGGCGTCCGGGAATCTTCAACTGGAATTCGCCCAGGCTCACGCCGTCATTCAGAATTTCAAAATGCGGGAAGCCCTTCACAAAGGTCAAATTATCAATGCGGTACTTTGCCTGACGGCTAAAACCGTAGGTAATCACGGGCTTGCGCACACGGCTGAGAATCGCCTGCACATTCGGATCGTCCAGGCAAAGAATCGCCTGGCCATAGAACGGAATCTTATTCACGAACTGGACAAAGGCATCCTTGATTTCTTCGATATTTTCGTAGGTGTCCAGGTGATCAGCGTCAATGTTCGTAACAATGGCGGAACTCGGCATCATCGAAAGGAAACTGCGGTCAAATTCATCGCTTTCGGCAATCAGGTAATCGCCGCGGCCGACTTTGGCGCCGCTGCCCTTGCCTTTGACCACGCCTCCCACGATGATTGTCGGGTCAAGGCCGGCTTCTTCCCAAATCTGGCCGACGATTGACGTTGTCGTAGTCTTGCCGTGCGTACCGGCAATAGAAAGCGTGTACTTGAGACGCATGAGTTCGCCAAGCATTTCTGCACGACGGATTACAGGAATCCTGCGATTGCGCGCTTCCACAAGTTCCGGGTTATCATGAGGAATGGCAGAAGAATAAACCACCAAGTCGGCGTTAGCCACATTGGCCGCTTCGTGCTTGGAATCTACGCGAATTCCCAAATTCTTGAGATACTCAATAACCTGCCCCTCGCCCATATCGGAGCCAGTCACTTCAAAACCATTTTCGTGCAGTACCTCGGCAATGCCTGACATTCCGGCCCCACCGATACCCACAAAATGCAGGCGACGAACACGTTTACAATCATTAATCTGCATTACGCATTTTCCTTTTCCATAATGACTTTTGCAATCTGGTCGGCAGCATCGGGCATTCCGAGATTCTTTGCCGCCGCGGCCATCGCATTCAATTTTTCCTCATTCCCCAGAAGGGATTCCACCTTGTTCCAAAGGTCGTTCTTATCGCTGTCAAGTTCCACCATGCAGGCACCGGCTTTTTCGACCACACGTGCATTGTGTTCCTGGTGGTTCGCCGTAGCATGCGGGAACGGAAGCAAAATAGAGGGTTTGCCAAATGCAAGAATTTCAGCAAGCGCCGAAGCACCGGCACGGCTGATAATCACATCGGCGTACTTCATGTATGCATAAATTCCATCCAGGAATCCGCACACAGTCACATTGGGCAAATTGCCTACGCGTTCCTTGATGGCTTCGACGTTCTTTACGCCCACCTGCCAAACGACACTCACATCGTTACATGCCGTAATGCGCTTGATGCTTTCTTCAATTTTATTATTGATGCCCACAGCCCCCTGGGAACCGCCCACGATAAACACGGCCTTCTTGCCCTCGGCAAATTCCGCAGGACGCTTGAGTTCATCGGCCTTGGGAAGTTCACGAACGGGGTTTCCAAAGACCATGCACTTTTCGGCAGGGAAACCCTTCGCGGCATCTTCAGATGTCACGAAAATCGTCTTCGCCTTGTGGGAACCCACCTTGTTGGCAATGCCTGCAACAGCATTCTGTTCTTGCAGGTACACAGGAATTCCAAGGCTACCCGCAGCAAGCACGATAGGCAAGGAAACATATCCGCCTGTCGCCACGACCACATCGGGATTCACCTTTTTCACGACACTCTTCGCGCGAACCAAGGACTTGGACAGTTTAAAAGGCAAAGCCAAGTTCTTGAGGAACGGCCCACGGTGCAAAGGCTCCGCGGTAATGTATTCGTAGGGCCAGTTCTTTGCCACCAGGCGTTCTTCCATAGAATCCTTGCGGCCGGCAAAGGTAATGTCCGTCACGCCCAACTTTTTAAGA
>JAZLMK010000099.1:0-6844 GCA_045598645.1 Fibrobacter sp. | reverse complement strand
CTTTGCGTGCGCTTTTCGTGAGGGATTGACCAGAATTTGTCCCAAATGGCGGAATTCTGAAGCATGATGGCTTTGGCTTGCTCGTCGGTGACTAAACCGGATTCTGTGCGGTACATTTTTTTGCTCCTTTCTGCGTACAAGCTTTGGCGGAATTGCCGAAAACGCAGATTTTCAATTCTCTCCAAAGATAATTTTTAAAAATGTCACTTTTGTGACAAAAATTCGTCAGGAAAAAATTTTTTTTCGCGAGCATTTTTTTTTGCTCGTTTTTTTCGCACGCTGCCTCCGAGCATTGTTTCATTTTTTTTGAACGCTTCTTCCGAGCATTTTTTTTGCGCATTTTGGTGTTTTTTGAAAATTTTGCGGCTTGCGGCTTGCGACTTGTGGGTTTGGGCGTTTTCTTGTGATTTTATGGATTTTTGACACTTTACTGTCAATTTCTAGAATTATATTTACAAAAAAGGATTTTGTCGCCAAAACCCAATTTTTTTGTTATATCAGGAATTTTTATGCCAGGTTTGTTTACAGAAGCCACTCGTGTCCAATTGACAGCGTTGCTGCATCTTTCTCGTATTGGCTATACGTACTTGGGCAAAATTTCGCAGGCTTCGGCGCTGGCCCCTGCGGCAGAAACTTCGGCGAATTCTTCCACTTCGGTACCGTACGATCCGGATACGAATATCCTGACTGAAATTTTCAAGCAGCAATTTGCAAAATTGAATCCCGGTGTGGCAAACGCTGCACACGTTGCTGAATCCGTCCTTTCGGATATCCGCAAGGAACTGGATGATGACGACCTTGGTCGCCAGTTTTACAAGCGTTTGACTTCGGTTACTCCGTACCGCTTGGTGGATTTCGAAAATCCGAAGAATAACACGTTTCATTGTACTGCAGAATTCACCTGCAAAAATGGCGATAACGAATTCCGGCCAGATATTACGCTTTTTGTCAATGGCCTTCCGCTTGTTTTTGTGGAAGTCAAGAAGCCGAACAATGCTGGCGGCATGGTTGCTGAAAGCGACCGCATGAATCACGAGCGATTCCCGAATAAAAAGTTCCGTCGCTTTATCAACATCACGCAGTTGATGATTTTCTCCAATAACATGGAGTATAGCGCCAACGGTGGAGTCGTCCCTGTGGAGGGCGTTTTCTACTGCACCTCGGCGCGTGAATCGGCGAAGTTCAACTGTTTCCGTGAAGAAAATCCTGCCCGTGCGGCGATTGCTCCGTTTAACAAGGCGTTCCCTTATGCCCCTGTGAATCCGGATGTCGAAAAGCAAATTTTGATGGACTTCAATGTGCCTGTGCTTAGCCAAAATGCTGAGTACAAGACCAATCAGGGTATCAATACGCCGACGAATCGTGTGCTGACATCGATGGTTTCGCCGGAACGTTTGCTCTTTTTGTTGCGGTATGGCATCGCGTATTTGCATGAACAAAAACAGGGTGATGACGGTGTTCTTGTCGTCAAAGACGAAAAGCACATCATGCGCTACCAGCAGATGTTTGCAGCGCTTGCGATTCGCGAAAAATTGAAGGCCGGCGTTAATTCCGGGATTGTCTGGCACACCCAGGGCTCGGGCAAAACCGCTTTGAGTTTCCACTTGACGAAAGTCCTCAAGGATTTTTATGCCGGGCAGAACAAGGTCGCGAAGTTCTATTTCATTGTGGACCGCCTGGATTTGCTGCAGCAGGCGAGTGATGAATTTTCGGCTCGCGGTTTGAGTGTGACGAAGGCAAATTCCCGCGATGAATTGATGGCGCAATTCCGTGCGAACCAATCCATGGAAGGGAGTTCTGGCGTCGATGAAATCACGGTGGTGAATATTCAAAAGTTCAAGGATGATGCCGAGAACATCGAATTGCCGAAATACGCGACCAATTTGCAACGTGTGTTCATCATGGACGAAGCGCATCGCGGCTACAAGCCCAACGGTTGCTTCCTTTCGAACCTGTTTAACGCCGATAAAGATGCCATTAGGATAGCCTTGACCGGAACTCCGTTGATTGGCGAAGAAAAATCCAGTTGCAAGGTTTTCGGCGAATATTACCACACCTATTATTACGACCGTTCCATTCAGGATGGTTACACGTTAAAGATTATTCGCGAAGAAATCGAGACCAGCTATCGCAAAAAGATTACGGAAGCTTTCGAGACCGTATCTAAGCTGGTGGAAAAAGGCTCGGTTTCCAAGAACCAGATTATTGAGCACCCTACGTATGTGAAGTCCTTGCTCCACTACATTATCAATGACTTGATTACTTTCCGTGCGCAGCAGGGCGACAATTCCCTGGGCGGCATGATTATTTGCGAAACTTCGGAACAGGCCCGCAATTTGCAGGCTTGTTTTAATGAAGTTTTGGCCGAGGTGAATGCTGAACACCTCAAACCGGTCGATTTGAAATCCGCGTTGATTTTGCATGACAGTGCCGACAAGGAAACACTTCGCCAGACGATTCTGGATTTCAAAAAAGAATTCAAAATCGATGTTCTGATTGTTTTCAATATGCTTTTGACGGGCTTTGATGCTCCGCGTTTAAAGAGGCTCTATTTCGGCCGCAAAATCAAGGACCACAACTTGCTGCAGGCCATTACGCGAGTCAATCGCCCCTACAAGGATATGAAGCGCGGTTTCTTGATTGACTTTGCAGATATCAAGGCGAATTTCGACGAGACAAACGAAGCCTATCTCCGTGAACTGAACCGCTATAATTCCGATGCCAGCGGCGACGCCGACAATCCGGACGATGCTTTGCCCGATATGTACCGCCAGGTAATGGAAGACAAGGACGCGCTTATTCAACAGGTTCGTGAAACTCGCCAGGCGTTATTCGAATACTCCACAGACAATGCGGAAGTTTTTTCACAGGAAATTTCGAGCCTCGAAGATAAACAAGTGTTGATTCAACTCCGCAAGGCGATGGAACTTGCGAAGGATGCGTTCAACTTGGTGCGCACTTTTGGCGATGCTGAACTGAAAAAGCAGTTCGAAAGCCTGCAAATCGAGAAACTGCCCCAGATGCTTTCGGAAGTGAACCACCGCATTGCGCTTATCAACCAGAAAGAGGCTTTTGAACACAGCGATGTGGCCCATATCGCGGTGAATGACGCCATGTTGAATATCGAGTTCAACTTCAACTGCATTGGCAAGGAAGAACTCAAGATTATCGATGGCGGTTCCGAACTGCGCGATAAGTACAATCGTGCCGTGCGCGGATTTACCGAAAACTTTGACCACGACGACCCGGAATTCATCAGCCTTGAAGAGGCTTTTTATCAAATCTTCAAGAAGCACGGCTTTACTCCGGCAAACTTGGCGGAATACAACGAAGAAAATGCCGCCATGAACGATATTTTGGCTCGTCTCGAAAAACTGCGCAAGACGAACGACGCCATTCTCAAGTATTACAATGGCGACACCAAGTTCGCCTATGTGCACAAGCGAATTCGTGAAGAAAATAAAGCTCGCGAACCTAAGCATAGAATGCCGATTATTTCGAAATGGGACGAGGAAATCGTCAAGGCGTTAGTCACAATCAAGAAGACCATTGACGAAAAGGTCTATAACAAGAACGACATCTTGAAACACGATGACTATTTTGGCGTGACCGTGATGCAGCAGATTGCTCTTGGACTCCAGCAGTTCGATAATATTGCTCCCGAACAGGACGATTTTGATTTTATTCAATCGCGTATTGCGAAACAGTACATTGACCAGTATAACCAAGTTTATAAAAACTAAGAGAAATTTATGTCGATAAAAGAGAAGACTGTTGAACTTATTGATAGCTTGAAAGCCGTTTGCCAGCAAAAGGGCATGGGCAATGATGGCAATGAATACAAGGTCATCACGCAGGTGTTTTTGTACAAGTTCATGGCCGACAAGTTTGGTTGCGAAGTCAAGAAGGTGAAACTCCCTTGCGTAAAGGCATTGATTGCCGCAGGGAACAAGTGGGAAGAGGAGTACGCAAAGCTCTCGGCGAAAGACCGCCAGATGATTTTCAACTTTTTGCCGCCCGAAGTCCCGCGCTTGCAGCCGGACCATTTGATAGCAAACCTTTGGAACAAGCAGGCCAAGGGCGAGTTCGACGTGATTTTTGACGAGACGATGGTGGATATTGCGCAGAAAAACCTTTCCATTTATTACACCAAGACCTCCAACGAAACCAAAATCCCGATTTTCGAGAAGTTGACGAACTTTGTGACCGACGAGGCTCAACGAGCCGAATTTGCCCGCGCCCTGGTCGATAAATTGGCGAATTTCAGCTTTGAAGAAGCCTTCAAGGAACACTACGACTTTTTCTCGGACATCTTTGAATACCTCATCAAGGATTACAATACCGCTGGCGGCGGCAAGTACGCCGAATACTACACGCCAAAAGCCATCGCGAAGATCATGGCGCGCCTTTTGATTGGCGATGAAGCCGACCTCCATAACATTGAATGTTACGACCCGAGCGCCGGTACGGGCACCTTGCTGATGGCATTGAGCCACCAGATTGGCGAAGACCGCTGCACCATATTCTCGCAGGATATTTCGCAGCGCAGCAACAAGATGCTCAAGCTGAACTTGCTTTTGAACGGCCTCGTTTCTAGCCTGGATCACGCCATTCAGGGCGATACCTTGATGGACCCTTACCACAAAAGCGACGACGGCAAGAATCTGCGCCAGTTTGACTACGTGGTAAGTAACCCGCCGTTCAAGATGGACTTTAGCGACAACCGCGATACCATTGAAAGCCGCTGGAATACCCGTTTCTGGGCCGGAGTGCCGAAAGTCCCGAACAAGAAAAAGGAATCCATGGCCATTTACACCTGCTTTATACAGCATGTGGTGAATAGCATCAAGGAAAACGGAAAGGGCGCCATCGTCATCCCCACAGGTTTCATTACCGCAAAGTCTGGCATCGAACATACGATTCTCGAACGCATTGTGGATGAACACATCGTGAGCGGCGTGGTGAGCATGCCGAGCAACGTGTTCGCGAACACCGGCACCAACGTGAGCGTACTCTTTTTCGACAAGACTGCAGGCAAGAAGGACAAGGATAAAATCGTCCTCGTGGATGCGAGCAAACTAGGCAAGGAATACAAGGACGCCAATGGCCTAAAGAAAGTCAAGCTCGAAGACGATGAAATCGAGAAAATTGTCGGCACCTTCCGCAACGCCGACGCCGTAGAAGACTTTAGCGTGGTAGTCAGCTACAGCGAAGTCAAGGAAAAGGGCTACAGCCTAAGCGCAGGCCAGTATTTCGACATCAAGATTGATTATGTAGATATTTCCGAAGAGGAATTCAACGCCCAGATGGCAACCGACACCGCCGAACTCCAGAAGATGTTCGAAGAAAGCCACAAGCTGGAAGACGAAATCAACAAGCAACTGGCCAGCCTGAAATTCGGGGGATAGAAATTTGAAAAAGCTATTGACATTTGGCGCCCAAGAAACTATATTATGTGCAAGAAAACCTTGCACGCCTCTTCACAATGCGCACCCAGCGAGGTTCTTTTTTTATTTAGGGGGAATTTGATGTCTCCCAGAATCTATAGTAAACCTCCTCAGACTTTGGAGCAGCAGGCCCAATTACTGATTAGCCGAGGGCTTAAAGATGTTTCTAAGGATGAACTCGTAGAAGTCCTTTCAAGAATTAGCTATTACCGTTTACGAGGATATACTTATCCGTATCAGGATAACACCTCGTCTAATTCGGAATTTCTTCCCACGGCAAGTTGGTCCAGCATTAAGAATGACTACCTGTTTGACTCCGCTCTTCGAAATCTTATCGTAGAAGCTCTCGGCTTTATTGAAATTGCGGTGCGCTGTCAGATGGAATACCAACTCTCCATTGCTCATGGTCCGCGTTGGTACGAAGATGTATCGTTGTGTCATAATCAGAAAATTTTCAATGATAACCTTGTAGAACTCCGAAAACATTGGAGCCGTTCTCGTGAAGTTTTCAAAACGCATTACGAAAGCGAGTATGACACCTCTATTGCACCTCCGGCGTGGATGATCTTCGAAACGACAACATTTGGTACACTTTCCAAGACATTCTCTAACCTGAAATCTAATCTCAATGCCAAAACAGAAGTTGCGAAGTACTTCGGTTTCAATAAGGCCTCAACGAAAGTTCTAGTAAGCTGGTTCCAGCATTTAAACCTGGTTAGGAACATTTGCGCCCATTACTCTAGGCTTTTTACAAGGAGCTTTATTGTGCGCCCCATGATTCCCACAAACAAGCCAGCCAAATGGGTGGAATCGATTCCAAGTCAGGATAGAATCTATTTCTCCATTTGCATTATTACAACATTGTTGGATGTGTGTGCCCCGAATTATGATTTTAGAGGAAAGCTAAAGCAAGTGATGAAGATGGTCCGCCCGGAACAACTGCCATCGCTTGGATTCCCTGAAAATTGGGGAGAACAAGATTTATTTGCGTAAAAGAAAATAGGAGACCTGCTTAGAGTCAATTTTTATAGGAAATCAAGTGGCACAATAAACGATACAATAAATGACACAATAAATGACACAATAAATCACTTAACAGAATTAGAACATATTATCTTAAGAGAAATTATGAATAACCCTAAAATAACTAGAGAGGGTTTATCATCTAAAACGGGAAGAACTTCTAGACATATCCAACGTGGGCTGGACACATTGAAATCTCAAGGATATATAAGAAGAAACGGGTCAAACAAGACTGGCTATTGGGAAGTCCTCAAGTAGTGGCAGTGACTGATGACGTGATATAAACTGATTGGGGGTTGGAATTTGCGATGTTCAACGTTAGAAGAAGCAAATCGTTCTGGGCTTGGCTCCTGGTTATAGTTTTCATTAATCTA
>JAZLMK010000098.1:0-54818 GCA_045598645.1 Fibrobacter sp. | reverse complement strand
TCACCAAGTGGCTGGCTAGGTGGGTAGATTTGGGCAGCGTCCCGGGTGGGGCGCGAACCGTGAGGAAAGCGGTTCTGCTTGAAATCGAGAGGCCGGCAGCCCAAAGGAACAACATGTCTAGAATCGTATGTAAGTTCGGCGGCTCCTCTGTCGCCGATGCAGGTCAGTTCAAGAAAATCAAGGCCATTGTCGAAAGCGACAAGAACCGCAAAGTCATCGTCGTTTCCGCCCCGGGCAAGCGTAACCCGAAGGAAACCAAACTGACCGACCTCCTCTACAGCACCTATGATCTCGCGAGCAAGGGTCTCGACTTCTCCACTCCGTGGAACCTCATCCGCACCCGCTACGACGAAATCTGCAAGGATCTTGGCCTCGACAACAAGCTCGCCGAAGATCTCGACGCCCTCGAGGACAAGCTCAAGAACCATCCCGAAACCGTGAGCACGGACTTCCTCGTCAGCCGCGGTGAATTCCTCTGCGCCCGCCTCATGGCGAAGTACCTCGGCGCAAACTTCGTCGACAGCTTCCCGCTCATCACGTTCGACGACAAGTATCGCATCGCCCCGAAGACCTACGAAGAAATTGCAAAGACCCTCGGCGACGAAAACCAGCTTTATGTGCTGCCCGGCTTCTACGGCTCTAACCTCCGTGGCGAAGTGAAGACCTTCAGCCGCGGCGGCTCCGACATCACCGGCGCCATCCTCGCTAACGGCATCAACGCCCAGAAGTACGAAAACTGGACCGACGTTTCGGGCATGCTCATGGCGGACCCGCGCATCGTCGAAAACCCGATGCCGATTGAATACGTCTCCTACCGCGAAATCCGCGAACTCGCCTACTCCGGCGCAAGCGTCTTGCACGACGAATCCATCGCCCCGTGCCGTGCGAAGAAGATTCCTATCAACATCCGCAACACGAACCGCCCCGAAGACGCAGGCACCATCATCGGCCCCACTCCGGAAGAAACCAAGCTCCCGATTACGGGTGTCGCCGGCCGCAAGGGCTTCTCCATGATTTACATCGAGAAGTCCATGATGAACAAGGAAGTCGGTTTCGGTCGCCGCGTGCTCGCCGTTCTCGAAAGCGAAGGCCTTTCCTACGAACTCTGCCCGAGCGCCATCGACTCCATGAGCATTGTCGTGGATAGCAAGGCTCTCGACGCCGTGCAGGACGTGGTCCTCGAAGACATCACGCAGCAGATGCGCCCGGATCGCATCAAGATCTTCCCGGGCATCTCGCTCATCGCGACTGTCGGCCATGGCATGACGAATAAGATCGGTGTGGCTGCAAAGCTCTTCACCGCCCTTGCCGAAAGCAAGGTGAACGTCCGCATCATCGACCAGGGTTCTTCCCAGATCAACATCATCACCGGTGTTGACGAGGCCGATACCGAGAAGGCCATCAAGGCCATCTACGCCGCGTTCATGAAGTAATGCGCCTGCGCCGCGGGCGCTTGAAAACCGCTGCCGAATGCGTCGAAAATCGCAAAAGCGTAAAATTGGGTCACTAAATCGCAATTTTCCCCGGTTTAGTGACCCTTTTTATATACAAATTAACGTAAAAATGGCCGCGGTGGGGGAATTTGCACCGCTTTGGTGTCTTGGCAGGGTCACTAAAATCAATTTTTTTGTTGATTAGTGACCTCTTTTTGAAAAATTACCACTACCATTACCCAATTTATTGTATACAAAGTAACAAAATGGGTCACTAAAAAGGGATTTTTCGGAGTTTAGTGACCTGTTTTGGCGATTTTACTCTTTTAAGTCGTTTTTTGTATATTTTAGGATGCTTTTCCCGCTTGTGAGTGCAAGCGCTTTTATATATAGTCATAGCCGTAGAGGCATAATGATGGAAGAAAAACTGACTCTCGACCGCCTGCTGCCCATGGCGCAGGCGCGTGCCGAGGAACTGATGCAGGCAATCTGCGAAAAAGAGAAAATGTTGAAAAAAGTGCCGGCGGGCCACCTGCGCATTGTGCAAAAAGGGCGATGCACGCGGTATTTTCATGTGACGGACAAGTCTAGCGAGTGGGGCGACTACTTGCCGGATAGTGAAAAGACGCTGATCGACGCTCTTGCGCAGAAAGATTACGACATGGCGGCCCTTACGGAACTTCGCCGGGAGTTGGAGGTCATTGACCGATTCTGCAAATCGTACCATCCGGAGCGAGTCGACGAATTGTACATGAAGTTGCACGAGCGCCGTCGCCCACATGTAAAACCGCTGTTGCTTTCCGATGAAGAATATGCCAAGCGGTGGCAGGCTGTTCCCTACGCGGGCAAGCCTTTTGCTGCAGATGCCAAACTGCTGTTGACCGCAAGGGGTGAACGCGTGCGCTCCAAGTCCGAGGTGATTATTGCGGATACGCTTTTGCGATTGAATATTCCGTACCGCTATGAATATCCGCGCGTCATGCAGGTTGGTGGTCGCCGTGTGAAGTTTTATCCGGACTTCACGTGCCTGAGGCAATCGGACCGAAGTGAAGTCATTTGGGAGCATTTGGGCATGATGGACGATGCGGGCTATGCGGAAAAGACCTTCGAGAAAATGGAGGCTTACGAGAGCAACGGGCTTTTCGTCGGCGCGGGACTGATTACGACGCGCGAGACGCAAAGTAGGCCGTTGAATTCCGCAGAAGTTTTGCGCCTGGCAGAGAAATTCTTGCGGTGACGTGCAAATTGATATGGTGCATTTGACGACTTTGGCGCTCGCTGCTGCGACTCGGATATAGAAAAGTGCTAGTATTTTTTTGCATTACTCGAGTGGGCTATATCAATTTTTTAATTTGAGTGGTGACCTGAGGTCCGAATTTGTTCCAGGAGCATCAAATGGGTTTTATCGAAAGCAAGTGCCCGCATTGCGGGAAAGTGAACCGTTTCAGTTGCAACACCTATGCCTATGGTAGCCCGATCGTGAATTGCAAGGACTGTCGCGAAGAATTCGTGGAAAGGAAATTCCGCGAAGTGGCTGTCGAAGACTTTGACCCGCGAACGACGAACCCCAAGATTTATGCGAAGTTCGTTCCGTTGTTCCTGGTGCTTTCCGCGGTTTGCTTCGCCATGCAAATGGCTCGTGTGGGCGAGCTTACTTTGAATAAACTATCGATCATCGCCGTGGCCTGCGCTGTCGCCGCGGTCCTGTGCGTCGTGCAGTTCATCCGTATCAAGTGCGGCTTCGAAGACAAGAGCAACGCCAAGTTTCTCGAGGAATCCAAGGCGCGCCTGCAAGACAAGTCCTACGCCAAAAAACTCGCCTCCTACGGCTACAAGGTTCCCGAGGAATATCTCTAGCGCTGTTTTCTCGCGGCATTCTCATTCGCGGCGTTCATCGGCACGGTTTTCGCGTGGCGTTCTCTCTCGCAGCATTTTTTTTGCGTGATGTTCGTGAGAAGTCGCTTTCCTCAAAGCGGCATTTACTTTATCCGATCTCCGCAGAATTCCTTCCGTCCGCAGTTTTTGCAGTGCGCGCCCATCCAAAGCGTATCGAACTGCTCGATGGCCGCTTCCACGATTTGCGGGTCGTTCGTGAGGATTCCCGCCTCGAAGTTTCGCCTCAGCGCACTTTTCATTCCGATGCCGGCACCCGTCAAGTTTGCGGACCCTACGTAGACGGTTTCCAAGTCAAAAATCACCATCTTGAAATGCACGCGCGGGCAAAGTACGCGTTCCAGGTCCGTCGCTAGAATCGGGTACCTGTCGAAATCTTCGCGGAAGTTTGGCCCCGGTTCCTTCGCGTGCACCAGTCGCACGCCCACTCCCTTTTTCAAAAGGCCCGCAATCTGCCCTAGGAGCGGAATCGCTTCGCCGTTCTGCTTTACATACAAATCCTTGATGTCGGCGGTGCCTATCCAAAGTGTGTCGCGGACTTTCACAATCCGCTCAACGACTTCGCTGTAGTGCGCTTCGTTTGCGATGTACTTCGTGAAAATTTCTGGCATGGTGTAACTCAGCGGTGGATTATTGTTCAACGCTGTCATTCTTGCATTTGTCAACAATCTCTACCACTTCTTCGCGGGGGTTGTGGCATTCCGCAGATTCTTCCAGGTACTTGTCGTATTTGGCTTGCTGTTCTTTATATTCGCGGAACTGGATTCGGGGATGACGGCGTCAGAACTGATGCTTCCGCTTTCGTCTGGAGATGCTGCAGAAGAACTATCATCTCCGCAGTTGGCCCAGAAAAGGGCTGTGCTGGCGAGTAATATTTTTTTCCAGTGCTTGCGGATGTTCACGACGCGCCTCCTTATGGAGAATAAATTACATAATTTTTTTGTGTGGTTCGGCTTGTTCTAAAAATTTCCGAGATTTGGCGCAATTTTATAATAGAATGCGTTCTCCCTGAAATAGGGGCTTTTTTCGTGGAAAAGTATATTGTGGACAAGTTGACACGCTTTTTTGCGATTTGTAGTTTAAAGGCTAAAGTGGGGAACCTTATGAAAAAAATTATTGTCTGCGCTTTATTCCTTGCGGTCGCCGTAAACTTTGCCGGAGCAAAGACGATTAAACCTGTTGAGCCGGAAACTCAAAGCGATTGCTTTTCGGCGTTTGATGAAGTTGCCAATAAATATGTTAGTAAGCCCTGTTACTTAATTACTAATGCCGAAGAACTTTACGGTTTTGCGGCTATTGTCAACGGCACGGGCGACTTTGAGAAAGATTCTACTGCAGGGGCGCAAATCGTCAAGGACATCGTTGTTAACGAAAAGGTTTTGAACGAAGACGGTTCCCTTGTCGATAATACCGAAGATCTGGTTCCGTGGGTTCCTTTGAAGGACTTTGCGGGCCAAATTTTTGCGGATAGTTACGAGTGCGGCGATGACGAAATGTGCTCTATTTCGGGATTGTACTTTAAGGATCCCAATGCGGATAATGTTGGCATTGTGGCTAATGTTGTTGGTGAAAATGTTGTTGGGGATAAAAGTATTACCCCTCGTAATATTGGATCGCATATTCGTATCGTTGATTCGTACTTCGAAGGTCGGTCAAATGTGGGTGCCCTTGTAGGATACAGCGAAGTTCGCCTTCAAACGTACGGAACCGTTAGCCAAGCGACGGTAAAGGGTGAACGTAAAATCGGTGGTTTCTATGGATACATGGAAGAGTCCGCAGGAGTAACCAACTCCGATTTTTTGGGAAAAGTTTTATGTGCTCAAGACTCCTGCGGCGGATTCGTGGGGGCTGCGAAAGCGGTTGGCATACAGAATTCGAAAAACGCATCGAACATAAGTTGTCCCGAAGGTGCTTGTGGCGGTTTGGTGGGTGCAACTAGTGCTGCGTCTATATGGATCTCGCAGAATACGGGGAATATCGAATGCGCAAGTGGAGCATGCGGTGGCCTAGTAGGGTATTTTAGAAGCGAAATTACCGAATTTGGTTCGGCGAATGAGTTGTATGCATCCAAGTCTTTTAACGAAGGTGATGTTTCCGGTGATATTGCTGGTGGTTTGTTTGGTGATGTTTCCTTTTTGTCCGTAATGGATGTATGGGTTATGGACGTCTACAATGTGGGTGATGTCGCTGGTGGAACTTATGCGGGCGGTATTGCGGGTAGAGTAGACTCTGATACGCCAGATGCGTATTTTCATACTTATATTAGCCCTGCCTATAATCTTGGAAATGTATCGTCGGAAAAAAGTGGCAGTGTCGATGCGATAGCCAATAGCGGTGGTCGTATTTGTTCCACTTCTAACGCGTTTTATCTTGAGGGGCTTCCTATTGCGGAACATTGTAATGACGACGTGTGCAAGCCTTGTGGAATTTCTGCTACTGCAGACGAATTCGAAAATGGATATGTTGCGGCTTTGTTGATTTCGTCGGCACTGGGGTCGATCGCCTGGGGACAGGACCTTGAAAATGACAAGTATCCGACATTCTATGGGAAACTGATAGACAGGCCCTTCAAGATAAACTATGACCTTGTTGGTGGTGAACTCAATGGGAATTGCCCTGAAGTGTATCTTAGCGGGCGTGTGGCTAAACTTCCGGTCGCTGCGGACCCGAACGGGGCTTCTGAGAAAGACGAAAATGCTTGCACGGTATCAAAGGAAGGCTCCTTTTTCCTTGGCTGGCTTGATGCGGATGCTCCAATTCATTATGTCAAGTCTGATACATCTAGATATTTGGTACCCGCAGATACTCTTGACTTGATTGTGACGCAAATCGGGGAGAAGGATTTGTTTGATAAACATTATAGAGCCATGTGGACCGACCATAAACATAGTGTCACTTATATTGTGGACGACAAGGAAATTTATAAAGACGAAAACGTTTATTTCCGTTTCCCTTATACGGTTGTTGACCTTGATGATCCTCCCGAGAGAGAGGGATATACTTTTGATAAATGGAGTGAGTCGGGAACTTTCAAAATGCCCGATGAAGATGTGGAGATTTATCCGATATACTATAGAAACACATACACGGTTTACTTTGTAGATAGCAGTTCTAAATCAAAGAACATCTATATTGACACTTATTATGACGTGTACCACGGCAATACAGTGACTGTTACTGACAGCATTCCAGAACGCACGTACTATACGTTTGTCGGTTGGAGTATCGATGGCGAAAATGAATTTGATTTCAATACGCCCATTGTGGACAGGACATATCTCTATGCTTTGTGGAATGCGAATGTAACTTCTGTCAATGTAAAGGTGAATGGGAAAACGTTCGAAGTCGAAGTCTTTGAAGTGGACGGGTCGACCACCGTCATGCAAAAGGTTTTGGCCGCGGTCGAGAAAAATCCTGAAATGAAGCCCGAAGCGTACAGCGATGACATATACCAATACACATTCGACAAGTGGATTTGCGATGCGTTCGGCGATTACGTTCCGCAGTACACCAAGAACTCTATTCCCTATGAAGTTACGGGCCTTGTTGACGGAAAGAAATTTACGGTTACCGTGAAAACTACCTTTACCATCAAGGATATCGGCAATACGCTTACTACCGCTGCTAGAACAAATACCGACATTAATCTGATTAACTCCTATACGGAGGGCGATTATCGCTATGTCATGGATGGCTGGGAAAAGGACGAGTCGACCGGATACTATATCCCGCATTATACCAAGAATTATATCGTGCCGGAAGAACTTGTCAAGAAGGACTCGACTTCTACATTGGGTTCCGCAAAGTTGGATAGCCTTAGAAAAGACCTTGCCCAGCGGGATAGCATCAAGAAGGAATCCTTTGCGCTTGTCGCTCCTGTGGAACGCGTGAACTTCGATGTGTACGGCTTGAACCTTGTTGTGACCGGTGTCTCTAGCAGGGCGACTGTCGCCGTGTACGATTTGCTTGGACATGCGGTGACGTCGGTAAAGCCTGTGGATGGCGCCTGCAATATCCAGTTGCCCCATGCGGGAAGTTACGTTGTGCGTATTGGCTCGCAGACGCGCAAAGTCTCTGTGAAGTGATGTCGGGGCGCTTGTAAAGATGCCTTGCTCTAGAAAGAAACTGCTCGCGAGAGTGGGTTTGAAACTGCTCGCGAAAAGCGCATTGAAATTGCTCGCGGTGGCGGCTTTCGTGCTTTGCGCTTGTTCGGAATCTTTCACGGATGCGCGCGATGGACAGAGTTACGGCATTGTACAGATTGGTTCGCGGACATGGATGTCGGAGAACTTGAACTTCGATATGGATGGCGCGGAAGTCGGCGCGGGTGATGCTGGGAACGGCGCGGGTGGCGTTGTGGCGAGTTTTTGCCCCGAGGGCGACGCGCGTAAATGCGGTGAGTACGGTCGGCTTTACACATGGGCGGCTGCGCAAAAAGCGTGCCCGGAAGGATGGCGACTCCCGAGTCGCGAAGATTTTGTAGCGCTGGTGGAGGCTGCGGGCGGAGCGGATGGTTCGCTAGGGCAGAATTCCGCGGGAGGCGTCCTCAAGGCGAAAAGTGGCTGGTTCAAAAAAGGGAACGGCACCGATGGCGTTGGTTTCCGGGCGCTCCCTGCCGGTTACATGGCGGCTCCCGAATCTGCCGATGGCAAACCCCGGCCGGGCAAATTTGATGGAATCGGCGGTTACGCCTATTTTTGGAGCGCGTCCCCCGACCCTCAGGAAAGCGCCTTCGCGCAGTACCTTTTCCTCGATTTTAGCAGTAAAACGGCACAAATCGCCTCTTTTGACATGAATAGCGCACGTTCAGTTAGATGTATTGCCACGCAACCAAAAATTTACTAACTTGTGTGCCACAAAACTAAAGAGGAGATTATTATGTCCAAAACTACCGCTACTAAGGCCCCCGCCAAGAAGTGCGCTGCCAAGCCTGCCAAGGCTGCTGCAAAGGCCGAAGTCAAAGCCGCCAAGCCCGCTGCCAAGAAGTGCGCCGCCGCCAAGCCTGCTGCAAAGGCTGCCGCCAAGCCCGCCGCTAAGAAGGCCGCTCCCAAGGCCGCCAAGATCGCCGTTGAATTCGTCGCCGACTGCCCGCTCGCCACTACCGTTTCCGTGGCTGGCACCTTCAACGACTGGGCCATCGACAAGGACATGCTCAAGAAGGACAAGAAGACTGGTCTCTGGAAAGCCAAGATGAACCTCGCTGCCGGCGATTACGAATACAAGTTCGTTTGCGACGGCAAGAACTGGGACGAAGGCGACAACAAGATCAAGCACGTCTAATAGCTATGAGCTTCGTGGCATGAGCCCGCATCCTTGCGGGATGCTCTGAGCGACTGCTATCACGTGAATAATTCTTTTGATACAAAATGGCTCCGGGTGACCGGAGCCTTTTTTTATATAGATTATTTTTTTTGTCATAATTTGACACTTCTAAAAAATATATTTGTAACGTAGAAGAATTCAAAGGAGGCTTTATGGGTGATTTTTTAGAAGATCTTGCTGAGGGAAGCTTCGTATACTTATTGATTACGATTCCATTGAAGGTTGCCATTCTGCTCCTTGTTGCTCTTTGGGTGTTTGTCGTTACGCCGGTTTACAATTTCCTTAAGAAAAGGGGCTGGCGTGTGCGGGCGGTGTTTGCGGTTTCTATATCACTTTCTTTTGTAATGCGAGTCATCAGTGGCGAAGGAATTGAATTTTCGGTAATTTGCTGTACCTTGGGGGTATTGCTGTTTTGCGCATTTCTCGCATGGCTTATTTTCGATGTGATAATAGGCCTGCCAGAGTCTACGAATAAGGATTCCTAGAAATTTTTCACTTCCCGCTTGCTTTTTTATAAAAATGCAGTTATATTTTGTTCACTAGCACATTTGTGCATTTTTTGCGTTTTCCCGCTTGTAACGCAAAGGAGTAAAGAATGGAAAATAGTGCAATCGCCAATAACGATGAAAAAAATGAAATCATCGTGTACCAGCCGGAAGGTGGCGAGTTTCACATCGATGTCAAGATGAAAGATGAAACTGTTTGGCTAACTCAGCTGCAAATGGCTGAATTATTCCAAACATCTAGGTCGAATGTTATTGAACATATCCAAAACATTTATAGCGAGTCAGAATTATCAAAAAATGCAACTTGTCGGAATTTCCGACAGGTTCGGATTGAAGGAAACCGCGAGGTCAATCGGTCTGTACCCTATTACAATCTAGATATGATTATAGCCCTTGGGTATAGGGTTAAATCCTTGATTGCAACCCGCTTTCGTCAATGGGCCAATCGAGTTCTCAAGGAGCATTTACTCAAAGGTGGCTCCGTCAACCAGCGATTGGTTTCTCATGAGAATAAACTTGAAAATCTTGACTCACGCATGCTTACCCTCGAAAAGCAGGTGGACTTTTTCGTAAAGGCGAATCTTCCACCGAGCGAGGGCTTGTTGAATGCGAAGTCCTGGTGGAGCGGATATGAATTCGCAGCGCAGCTGGTGCGTTCCGCAAAAGAGGAAATTGTCATTATCGACCCGTATGCCGACGACATTGCGCTCGCGCTTATTGCAAAACATTCACCGAACGTCAAAGGCATCGTCTATTCCGCGCATGTGACGAGCCGCTTGAAAGAGGACGCAGCAAGGCTCAATCGTGAGTTTCCGACAGTCGAACTCAAAAGTATGCAGAATGTCCACGACCGCTTCATCATCGCTGACGAAACCGTTTACCACATCGGCTCCTCGCTCAACGAACTCGGTAAAAAGCTGACTGCATTTTCTGTGCTTAATATCGTAACCAAGCAACAGCTGCTTGAAATGGTGAAGTAAATCCCCTGCCGTTTTGCATGCCTGAGGGGTTGTTGCAAAAAAGGAAAATTTGAACGAGGAAGTGTCATTTTTGCGATTTCTTGTCCGTTTTGGTGTACTTTTGCGTAGTTTCGGATATAAAATCTATAATTCTTTATCCGTTTTATGCTAAAAAAGGTATATTTCGGATATAGAATCGTTTTTTGGGGCGAAAAGAGGTTCCTATGGCTAAATCGGATATAATTGGTCGAGCGGAAGAATGTCGGCTTATCGAGGAGTATTGCTCCTCAAACAAGGCTGAAATGATTGCCGTTTATGGACGTAGGTGTGTCGGTAAAACATATTTGGTGAAGCGGTTTTTTGATGAAGAATTTGACTTTTATTTCACCGGGTCTTACGATACGCCCAAGAATATACAGCTTGACCTTTTTAAAAAGGAGCTGGTGCGTTGCGGTTCGAAATGCGGGAACTTGAAGGATTGGTTCCAGGCGTTTGATGCATTGCGCGAATACCTTGAAACTATCAAGAAAGAGCGCGTCGTTGTCTTTCTCGATGAACTCCCGTGGATGGATACGGCCAAGAGCAATTTTGTTTCCGCTTTCAGTTATTTTTGGAATTCCTGGGCTGTTTCCCAAAAGAATTTAAAGTTGTTTGTTTGCGGCTCGGCGACCACGTGGATGCTTGAAAAACTGATTGGGGACAAGGGCGGTCTGTATGGTCGAATTTGCCGTTCTATCTATCTAGCGCCATTCACGCTTTATGAAACCGAACAGTATCTTAATAAGATAAAAGGCATGGGCTATGGAAAAAAGCAGGTGCTTGATGCCTACATGGTGTTTGGTGGTATTCCGTATTACTTGAGTATGCTGGAGCGCGATATTCCGTTTTCGCAAAATGTAGATAAACTATTCTTTAAGCAATTTGCTCCACTAAAAATGGAGTATGATTTTTTGTTTCGCTCCTTGTTCAAGAATTCAAAATTGTACAGGGACGTTGTCGTTGCGATATCTTCGAAGTTAAAAGGGCTTACTCGGCCAGAAATTGCCGAAGCGACGCACCAAGGCGAGGGTGGTGTTTTGACGGAAGTCCTTGAAAATCTTTGCCGCTGTGACTTTGTTCGCAAATACACTCCGTTTGGAAAGAAAAGTGCAGGGACTATGTATCAGCTCGCCGATATGTATACGTTGTTCTACTTGAGATTTGTGAGTGGAAACGGTCAGGACGAGAACTTTTGGAGCAATACGCAAAATTCGGGTGAACGGAATGCATGGGGCGGCTATGCTTTTGAACAAGTGTGCTTGTTGCATCTGTCAAAAATAAAGGCCGCTCTCAGCATTCTTGGTGTCTTGAGCAATTCTTATTCTTGGTTTTGTAAACCGTTTGCTGATTCTGATGGTGCAAAATGGGATGGCGGGCAAATCGATTTGTTGATTGATAGGGCTGACAACGTCATCAACATTTGTGAAATGAAATATGCGAACGATGAGTTCTCAATCACGAAGGAATACGAAGAAAAACTGCGAAAAAGGGAAACCCTTTTCAAAAAAGTCACAAAGACTCGCAAGGCGACGACACATGTATTTGTGACTACGTATGGAGTAAAACAGAATAATCACAGCGGAATAGTTCAGCATCAAGTCACCATGGACGATTTGTTCCTGAATTAATTTTTCTACATTTGCCCACATGAATAATACGAATATCCCCGAAGAAGTTTTTGTGAAGGCTGCCGCCGAGTTCGGTACGCCGCTTTGGATTTACGACCGCGCGACCATTGAACAGCGCATCAAGGAAGTCCAGGTTTTCGACAATGTGCGCTTTGCACAGAAGGCTTGTCCGAACCTTTCCATCGTCTCGCTCGTGCGCAAGCAGGGCTGCGTGGTGGATGCCGTGAGTGCCGGCGAAATTGTCCGCGCTCTTAAGGCTGGCTTCAAGGGTGGCGTGGAAAAGGGAAAGGTTCCGGAAATTGTCTACACCGCCGATATTTTTGACCGCGACGCTCTGGAACTCGTGAAAAAATACGACATCCCGGTGAACGTGGGTTCTCCGGACATGATTCAGCAACTCGCCGATGCAGGCGTGAAGTCCGAATTGACGCTTCGCATCAATCCGGGTTTTGGCCACGGGCATTCGAGCAAGGTGAATACGGGCGGACCGCTTTCCAAGCACGGCGTGTGGCACGAACAGATTAAGGACTGCGTAAAACTCGCCCAGGCGAACGGGATGTGGATTACCGGGCTCCACATGCACATCGGTTCCGGTTCCGATTTCGAGCATCTTTCGCAGGTGGCAAGTTCCATGTGCGACGCCAGCCGTCGCTTGGGCTCGCACCTCCGCACCATCAGCGCCGGTGGCGGCCTCCCGATTGAGTACCACGAAGAAAAGAAGGGTGGGCGCATCGACATGAAGGCTTACTACGACGTGTGGGACAATGCACGCAAGAACATTCAGCAGAGCATCGGTCACGACGTTCACCTGGAAGTGGAACCGGGCCGCTACCTGGTGGCCGAAAGCGGTTACCTGATGGCAGAAATCCGCGCCGTGAAAAAGCAGGGCGACAATCTGTTCTACTTGGTGGATGCTGGATTTACCGACCTTGTGCGTCCGAGTTTCTATGGAAGTTATCACCAGATTTCTGTGCTGGCCCGCGATGGCCGCGAATTGAACGAAACGGTGGATGCCGTCGTGGCTGGCCCGCTTTGCGAATCCGGTGACGTGTTCACCCAGGAGGAAGGCGGATTCGTGGTGACCCGTAAACTCCCGAAGGCGAAAGTCGGCGACCTTTTGGTGCTCCATGACACTGGCGCCTACGGGGCTGCCATGAGCAGCAACTACAACAGCCGCCGCTACGCCGCCGAAGTGATGTACACGAACGGCGATTTGAAGGTGATTCGCGAACGCCAGACGTTCGAGCAAATGCTCCAGAACGACCGCGTTATCGAATTCTAAACTTCGTATGGCTGCGTTGCTCGCTCCCTCACGTATATGAATACGCTACGGGCACTCGTCTTCTTACAAAAAAAATGCTCGGTATGGACCGGGCATTTTTGCGATATTCGCTATTCTGCGTTTCTATGCGCGAAGGCGTTGATTTCGGTTATTGGAAGTTTTCCTGTCCGCCTGGTTCATGATTGAAACCGGCGGTGTAGTCGGGGTCCCAGAGGGAGCCGCCGAGGAGCGGTGCGCGACGGACGACCTTCACGGTCTTCATCTTTGGTTTCTCATATTTTTTCTTCATCTTGTAAATCCCTTTTTTATTTGGCAATGTAGTTCTTGCCGTTAATTATATAAACTTGTTTGCTCTGGATGTTGTTCACCTTGCGGCCACGCAGGTCGTAGATGAACGTTTTCTGGGCTCGCGGCTTGAGCGTAATGGCGGGAGTCATGGCGCGCATTGTCTTTTCGCCTGTTTCCTGCTGTGAATTCTCGTCGTCGATGGGCTGCAGCGAGCTGTCGTCATCCAGTATCATGTAGCGGATGGCGGGCCTTGACGCTGAATTCGGAATTTCGTCTTCATACGGGCTGTCATCTCTTGAAGAAATGGATAGCGAGAAGCGCATCGGCTTCAGCTTCACGCCTTCCTTCATCATTTGGAATTCGCCGTCCGTGTTAAGCGTGTAACTATCGTCAATCGTCCTGAACTCGTAATTGCCGGTGAAGGTGAACTTGTCGTACATCGACATTGCGTAGTATTCGCTTTCTGCGGTTTCCTTCAGGTTGGTGTTTTCAAATACGAGTGTCGCGATTTTTGAGTCAGCGTCGCTTCTCATGCGGACGACGTACGGGGTGTTCGCGTGCATCTTCTTGCTGCTGCCGTCAATCATCTTGAATGCGACGATGGTCTCACCTTCGCTGTTGAGGAGGATGCCCGCGACTTCCGCTGCGTCGAGGCCTGCGTCGTCCAGCACATCGACCGGGGCCTCAAACGGGACGAACCATGCCTGCCATTTGCCGGCCACGTTTGTGAAGTCGCGCTTGTATGTGATGGACTTGACGCTTGTGACGTCTTCTATTACAAGAAGCTTTGTAACATCATTAGTGCTTTCGTCAAGCGCAATTTCGCTATTTTCGGATGCCTTTTGTTCAATTGTGGTGTTGCCCGATTTTGTGATGAAGAAGTTTTTCGCGAAGTCGATGTTGAAATCTTTCCAAACGTCTTTAGCAGTGTACAGGGACCTTATATTTCCTTTTTTGTAGGGAATGTCGAGAGTGACGTCAGAGAGGGCGATTCCGTTGAATACGTTTTTCCCGCTGATGTCTGGGATTTTATCTGCCTCCGTCCACTGCACGCTTACGGTTTCTAGTTCGGTGCAACCTTCAAAAGCGTTACTTCCGATGCTTGTTACGCTGCTTGGAATTGTGACGGAGGTAAGGCCGATGCAACCATAGAACGCTTCTTCCCCGATGCTTGTTACGCTGTTCGGGATTGTGACGGATGTGAGCCCAGTGCAAGCTTCAAAAGCGTTACTTCCGATAGCTGTTACGCTGCTTGGAATTGCGACGGAAGTAAGGCCAGTACAACCATTGAAAGCGCCGCTTCCGATGGCGGTTACGCTGTTCGGGATTGTGACGGAAGTAAGGCCCGTGGCGCCCTTGAGTGCATTGTTTCCGATAGCTTTAGCGGTGCTGGGAATTGTAAGTTCTCCGGAGATTTCTTCGCCGTTGTAATAGTATTTGATTGTTTTGCTTGTGCCGAAGTAATCGTAGATGATGTTGTTGTTCGCGAAATCAACAATGTTTATATTGACATTCTGTAGGTTGGTGAAAACATAGATAGCGTTACTTCCGATGCTTGTTACGCTGTTCGGGATTGTAATCGAGACGAGGTTCGTGCAATTTTGGAATGTGTACGAGTCGATGTACGTTACTCCATTTGGGATGGTGATTTCTTTCAGATTTGTGCAACCGGAGAACTCCCACCACATGGTTGTGATTCCTGTAAAGTGTTTTAGTTCGCTAAAAGATGTTATTGTGGTGTTGTGTCTGAAAACTTCTTCCAAGTCTTTTACTGCGGTGGCTTCTTCATAGGTTAATACGCCATCTTTGTTCGTGTCCCAGTTGGCAAGGCAGATTGCCTCAACTGCAGGGTCTTCAAAGTGGATGGCGTTGTCTTGGATATTGGAGAAGTCTTTCCAAACGTCGGCTTCCTCGTAAGATAGAACACTGCCGTAAGGTACTCGAAGCAGGCAAGTCGTGGCGGCATTTTCAAAAACGTTGCTGTTTATGGATAGTGGGTTTTGCACTTTCACGTAGATTTCTTCAAGCCCGGAACAACCCTTGAAAGCGTTCTCACCGATACTTGTTATGGTGGCTGGAATGGTGACGGATTTCAGGTTGCGGCAATTTTCGAAAGCGCTATTTCCTATGGATGTGATTGTGGTCGGGATTTCAATGGACGTAATTGAAGTTCCCTTGAAAGCGTTATCTCCGATGCTAGTGAGATTTTTAAAATATTTCAACTCGTTGAACGATGTTATTGTGCTGTTGGAAAATGCGTCTCCCAAGTCCGTTACTGCGGCGGCTTCTTCGTAGGATAAATGTCCATCGTGGTTAGAGTCCCAGTTTTCAATGCTAATTGCCTCTGCATTGGCATCTGCGAAGTGAACGGCCTCGTCATTTATGTTAAATGTGCTCCACACGTTTGCTGTTCGGTAAGCGTCAAGTGTTCCATATGGAACGTGGAGCGTGATTTCGGATGTGCTTAAACCGTAAAATACATTATCGGATATTGCCAATGGAGCCTTCCACGAAACGTAAACTGATTTTAGTTCAGGACACCGAGCAAATGCATTATTTCCGATGCTTGTGACGGAGCTTGGAATGGTGATTGATGTTAGGCTGCTGCCCTCAAATGCGCTTTCTCCGATGCTTGTGACGGTGTAATAACCGACTTTCTCGGGAATGACGATGTCACCGGAGTATTCTTCTGTTTGGTATCCCTTCATTACACCGCCCCAGGTGACCGTGGCGGTGTTGTTCTCGTCATCGAGGATGTAATATATCCCGTCAATTTCATAGGCGTTGGGATTCTTGGCGTTCGCCAGCGCGGTGCAGCACAGCAAAAGTGCCACGGAAAGCAGGAATTTTTGGAATACGTTGCTTGTTTTGCGCATTTTTATACCTTTCCTTTGAAAATCGAAAATGGCCGTTAGCCTCCTGGATAATATAAATAAAAAACACGAATGTAACCAAAAAGAAACGTTGCGGAAGGGCCGATTTCTTGTCGTTTTGGCTTAAATTTGACAAAAAAAGGCAAAATTAGCCCCGAAAACGGCATTTTAGAAACTTGCAGCGCTCCTTGATTCTAACTATATTTGGGTAGCGCTTTTGGGCGTCAAGAAACATCCAACCCTCAAATCAAGGCTAATAAAATGTCAGATCGTTTTATCGTGACCGGTAACTTCACCGATGACCCGTTCGCCATCGACATGGCCCAGTACATCGGCCTCCGTGAAGATATTTCCGACGTGGTCTCCCTGAAGACTTTCGCCAACTCCGAATTCTGCCCCCGCTACATGCTGGACCCGGAAGACATGGAACATATCGGCCACCGTCTGGAAGGCAAGATTGTCTTGATTTGCTCCGTTTCGAACCACGAACGCAGCCGTAACGATTACGCCATGCGCAACTGCATCTTGGCCCGCGCCGCTAAGGATAACGGTGCCGAACAGGTCGTCCTCGTTGAACCGGACCTCTTCTACAGCGCCCAGGACCGCGGCCCGCACCGCATTGGTGACCTCGAGAAGGACCGTAGTGTAACAGACCTCAAGAAATTCGATGGCCAGGCCTTCACGAGCCTCCTCTACGCGGAACTCCTCAAGAAGTCCGGTGTCGATGCTGTCGTGACCTGCCACAACCACAGCGTCAAGGTGCAGAATCTCTTCAACGATATTTTCGAAGGTCATTTCCACAACTTGATTCCGACCGACGTCTATGCCCACTACATCAAGAACAGCAACTTTGTTCAAACTGGCAAGGACGGCAACAACCTCGTGATTGTCTCCCCGGACAAGGGCGCACGCCCGTTCATGAACGCCGTTTACGACGCTCTCCAGTTGCCGGAATGCAAGCGCGTGGTGATGGACAAGGTCCGTACCGGCGAACGTGAAATCAGCATGACCTTCAACCCGGAACTTTCCGACATCAGCATCGAGGAAATCGAAGGCAAGGACGTAATCGTGTTCGACGACATGGTGCGTACCGGTACCACGATCGTGCAGTGCTGCGAACACATTAAGAAGGGTAACCCGAACCGCGTCTGCTTCGGTGTCACGCACTTCCACACCAGTGCCGAAGCCCGTGAAAAACTCAACAGCCCGGCCATCGACGAAATCCTCACGACCTCGACCCTCCCGGACATCATGAACCGCGACTGCCAGGGCCGCCTCCGCAAGAAGCTCACCGTGCTCAAGCTCGGCAAGTGGATTGCCCGCCACGTGATGCAGATGTACGGCATGGACGATGGCCGCTTCGAACGCGACTTCTACAAGATCGACATGAGTTCCAAGAACCCGCGTTGGCCGCCTGTGTTCTTCTAATTTCCGCTCGCTTACCGCAAGCGTTGCGGTTGGCGGAGGTCGCTCAACAAAAGGGCGGCTCGCAAAATGCCTCGGATTTAAAAGTCCGGGGCTTTTTTTGTAAAGAAAATTTCTAGTTGAGGCGTCGCAACCAACTAAGCGAAGCGAGGAAAGCACAGTAGAGGCGTCCTTAAATAAAAATATCGGTAAAAAAGGTAAACTTTGTGTTTACCGCGTTGAAAAGCGTACATTGAGAATTTAAATTTATAACACAAATTTAGGTTGGTTATGAAAAAAATAATCTCTTTGCTTATCTTGGCTTTTTCGGCTGTGTTCTGCTTTGGAATGCCTGTAGAATCTGGCAATTCGACGATTTTCGTATTGCTTAGCTCTTCCATGGGGGGGGGGGGGGGCCAGCTCTAGTCAAAACTCAAATTTGGGAAATACTGCACTCAAAAATTACATACAAAATAACATAATGGGGGCAGGGGGCTATTTATATGAGTCCAATTACGACATTACGAAAATGGCTCCTCGCGTATTTGTCAGTGAGCGATTGGCGGGAGCGACTGCAGCCAAGTCCATATTAAAAACGGCACTAAACGATTGGTTTAGCAAGAGCAAAAATTCCGAGGTGAAAAATTTTAAATCGCTGGATGAATTAAAAGCGAACCGACCTGACCTTGTTCCCTCGCGCTATATTTTGGTTGTAGAGGGTGCTGTTGGTTTGGCTGTTCGCGAATACATTCAGAGTGAATATTATAAGGGTGAATTTTCAAATGTCCTTTTCTTCAATACACCCCATGAAGGGACTGGATTTGCAGACCAGGCCATTTTTAGCGAGTTCCCGGATGTAATCAAGAAGCCCTTGAATTCCAAGTCGTTCGAGGCTCTTATTCCCTTGGCTTTGGTTGCGTATCTTGTCAATGGTACGGGTGCCCTGCAAGATGTTGTTATCAATCTAGCGAAAGATGCCATAATGGGTATGGCGTATGATGCCGGATCTATTTCCGAGGCCTTTAAAAAAGCGAATTATTTTGATGGCCTTGATGCAAGTAAGGAAGCTTTGTGGTATTTGGCGCAAGATGCGGATTTGGGAGATGCCGCATATAAAAAACTGCTTGATTCTGCGAAGTTGAGTGCCGAAAGTTATGTTGCGGATTATATTGGCGGAACGCAATTATTGAACTCGTTCTCTAAAAAGACGGACTTCAGCCATCCTAATTATAATATTGTTTATTCGTATGGCTTCCCGACAATTGGAAACGGTCGCAGAACACTTGAAGACTTCATGGACCAGCCTAAAATGCATATTTCAAGAAAAATGTTGACGAATATACTTGTGGATACGTTGAAGTCGGCTGTTGGCGAACAAATAAATTTGGAGGATGTTGAAAAAATCAAGAGCCTTGCCAATGAAATTGTGGACGGGACGATTACCGATAAAGCAAAAGAGCTTGCCGGTGATATGATTAAACAATATGCAAATTCAGTTAGTGGGATAAATGACTTACTGGCGGATGAAAAGCTTGGCGAATATGTGAACGGACTTTCCGATCTCCGTAATTACAGATTCAACAAGGATGATATTGTCGGGTCTACAATGAAGCTGGTGTCCATCATAGAGAAATTTATTCCGGACGAGTACAAGTCGGAACTCTATTCCATGTTCATGGAGGAATTCTCACCTGCCATTGATGCCGTGAAGAGTGCAAAAAACGGGGCTGAATCCGTGATAGCGACGGCCGAGGCTGCGAAAAAAACTTTAAGGGAAGGCTATAGTGTATTCTCGTCCAGCCTTTCTAGCTACGCCATGAACTTTTTTGACGAGGGCATTTTTGACGTCCCCAGTTACAGTGCTATGGCAAATAATGTAGCCGCGTTCAAGGAGGCGGGGGCCAGCCGATTGGGAGTTGATTTGGATGAGTTCGTACAATCCAGTAAGAAAAAGTATGGAGATCTTTATAATTATCGAGAAAAATTAAACGATATAGGAAGTTTTGAAGAAAACCGGAAGATTGTTGATTCAGGGCTGAAAGTTGCATGTGGATTGACTGTCGCATTTGGTGGAGAATTGGCGGTCAAGGCCTGCGAGACGGCCGAGTTTGCCGCCAATGTTGGGATGATTGCGGAGATATCGTCCAAGGTGAAAAAAGTTGTGGAAGCTAGTGCTGCGTTGAAGATGACAAAGGATGTTGCACTGGAAAATTCCATAATAAGTACGAACGTAGCGAAGATCGTTTCCCATAGCTCCCAGAGTAAACCCGATGTGAGCTATACGGATCTTGAAGGGATGATGTTTGGAACTCCGCAGGTGTCCCTGGCCAGTGTCAGGTGGGATTCCGCTGGAACGGAACTTGTCGTGCCCATGGCTTTTACGGGAACCTGTTCGTCGGATGATGTCTATGATGCATCCACTGCGCGAAGTAAATGCCTAGATACAGCCGGGAAATTTGCTTATGTAAAGTCGTTCCCGTTAGACAAGTTCGAGTATGCTGATTTTAATTCCGCCAAGGCACAAAAGAATTCGAATATATACATAAAGGATATTGCTGCGGCTGGAACGAATTATGGTTATTACGGAACATTTGTCGTGACAGACTTTTTGAAAGAAATTCGGTTTTATGTGGATGACTTGCAACCGGAACAGATGCAATGGATAAAGATTGATTTCAATACCCGCATACAGATTTCGTACGAACGAATAAGCGATACGGAATGGGAAGTCTATTTTGAAAAGAACTATGCGGCGGGGAACCCTGTTGGCACTGTGAAAAATCCGATAAAGCCCAACGGGCTCTTCGTATTCCGCCCGCAAAAGGTGATAGACATGTATAATGCTAAGTATCCAAACGACAAATATGAATTGGCTGGAATACAAGAGGATGGAGTAAACATTATCCATGTGTCTGCGATGAACAAGGTGGGACGTACGTGCGCAGCCCAGATGCCGTATTTTTTCCAGGCGACGAAATTGCTTCTTGAAGAAGGATGGCCCAGGACTTCGGATGAATTGTCGGATTTAAATTATGTGTATTCGTTTGTAAATAACCTTAACTATCCGTACAATTTGACGGATGCGGGGTTGAGAATATCTCGGGTCGATGAATCGAAATATGACTCGGCTAAAGTCTCGTTTAAACTTCTGGATGAAGAAAATGGAAAGAGGTGGGTTGTCGAGGCTGATTTGGACACGATTCTCCACAATGTTGACGTGACGAACGGAAAGTATATTCTGGATTGGGAAATGGTGATGAATGATACTATCAACCATACAACATCCTCTTCGCATTTGCGCTCGATTGTGTATGTCGATACCGTAGCCCCTGATTTGTCGCTGAATGTCTTGAAGGACAACCTGACTGGAGAAATGACCGATGGGAGGTGGGCGAGCATTGTGCATAACGAACCTGCGGGGGAATGGGCGGTACGTGCCATGCGCGCTTTTGTTGTGGGGGCGAATAATGATACTGTTTTTGTCATGCACAAGACGAATACTGCGGAATATTCTTATGCCTTGAACTGGAAGTCAATTACAAAAAAATTGCCCCAAGGAACGGATACCCTTGTGGTGCAGGCCTATGACTTTGCAAATCCGGATTCCTTGACGATGAGTAGGCTGGAAAAAACCTATGCCGATTCTGGACGTTCGTCTTGGCAATACGTTTTGAACGGTACTGGATTTGTAAGCGGTATAAATGGCGTGACGTTGAAACGGGCAATCTGGATAGATAATACGAAACCTGAAATCGTAGATGGTTCGTTTAAGGTGAATGTGGCAAATGCGAATCCGCAGGAAACGCTCCCTGACGGCTCAACCTTGAAAAAGGTTTCCGGTACGGCTCTGAATTCAAACGATACGTTGAAGTTCTCCCTGCGTCTCAAGGAGCCCCTGCTTGGCCGTGATACGACGGATGTGAAACTGTATGTGAAGTTCAAGGATGCCGTGAACAAGAAGGAACGTTCGTACACGTATCTGGTTGGATTTGGTAGTAGTGACGTTGTGGACTTTGATTTTGTTGAACCGTCTGCAAACCGATTGCCTGACGGAACGTTTGACGTGTATGTAGAGGCTGTTGATGCTGCGGGCAACACCCTGAACAAGAAAGTTCTAGGACCGGTTGTTGTTGACCGTACAGCTCCTTCTATATATGGTGTCGGCAGCGGCAATGTTGCTGTTGAAACACCTGCCGAAATAATAAACATCGGGGCCTCTGTATCCCAGATTATGGATGTTGCAAACAATGTAAGGGAGGTGTCTTGCTATAAGCAGTTGAATGCGGCTGGCATTGTTTCGAACTGGCGATTTGTGGACGCCTTGAATGGGAATAAAGCGGAACTTACGAAGAAATACGATTTTACCGTGAAAGACCAGATTTCGACACAGAAAAATGGTTCCTGGTACGCGTATATCAAGTGCTATGATGCCTTGGGCAACTCCTCGATTGGTGTCGATTTCTTTGATTTTGGTGAACGCACTCCGCAAATAGATTACCCTAACGATTCCATAAATTCCATGTATTATGGTAAAATCGTCGTGAAGGGTATTGCTCCCAATCCCGTAATCAAGAACAAGAACGACAATACTGCGGAATTTAAGTTGGAGTGGAGGAAAATAGGAAACACTGATACTGCTTGGATTGCAGATGACAAAATCGAATATTTGACAACGAATGTTTCGTCTTATTCAAAGCCTCTTGCCATTTGGGATGTCCAAAAGCTGGACGGCGAGTATGAATTGAGGCTGTCTGTTCGCGGATGCCCTGATTCAATTAGCTGCCCGTGGGTCTCTACGGAACAGGTTGTTTCCGTGTATGACAGCCGGATAGACTCTATCCCTGACGTTGAACCTTCCATTGTTGTTTCTCCTTTTACTATCACTCCTGGCGTAGATACGGTCATATCGTTCCACCTGGAACACGTTTTGGATACTTCCACGTGGGCAGTGGATGCCAAGATCGAAGCGCAGTCGCCAAGGAATGAGAAAGTGATGGCCGAAGCTCTGCGCATGCCGTTTGACCCTGCCAAGGTGTCGACTTTTGCGGGTGGCGAGCCCGGTGTATTGAAAAATGGGCTGAATATTTGGCAAGAGGATCGACTGTGGAATATCGTGTGGATTGGAAGTGTGCAGGATACGAATTCGTCACCTACATTGCGCTTGAAGTATGTTGCTGACAACGTTGTGTTTAATGATAGTTCTGCCGCATTTGATCGTGAAAATACTCTGAACTACGTTGCTCCACTTAGTTTACAGGGTATATCGGTGCCTGCATACAACAAGGTGGATGAATGGAATATTGACGGGGATACCATTCGCCTCCAGTTCTACACGGATTCCGCCTTTATTGTAGACTTGTCAACCGTGAAACATGCTGACAGCCTTATTTTCTGCGGGAATTCTGGCCGCCCGGTTTATGATGTAATGCCGGAAACCAGGGGCATTGGAGTTGTGTATGTCCATCCCGAATATTACAATATGGAATTGAAATGGAATGGCCTGGTGAATGGAGTCTATCCGAGTGGAGATAGCGCTGTTTTGAGTATTGTTGCGTACAACAAGAATGATTTGTCGCAAATCACGACGAAAGTGATTCCCATGAAGTTGACGTTTGGCAAAACCAAGATAGAACTTGCGAGTACGCAGACCCAAATTATGGTGGTTGGGCCTTCGGCGGATGGTGACACGTCAAGCTATGCGAGGGAAAAAATTGGAGTTTCCTTTGGCCTCAAGGGGCAATCCGCTTACGTGACGGCGACGATTTTGAACCCGAAGGGCGAAGTCGTGAAGACGCTGATGGATGGTAGTGAATTCGTGCTTGCCGGAACGACCAATGACGCCTACAGTTTAACATGGGGCGGAATACACGACGATTCGTTCGCATCGTCTGAAGTGGGCGGCTACAAGATTCACATTGTGGCAAAGGATGCTGACGGAAATGGAAAGGATTCCGTGGATTACGAATTCGAGGTTCGCAATGCATCTGATATGATTGATGTCGCTACACTTGGCGAATCGTCGATGGTAGGGGAGTATCCTCCCGTTTTGGAAATTGACGAGGCTGAATTGGACGAGAATAATGAGCTTCGCTTTGTTGGAAAGCTTGATTACCTGTTGAAAATGACGGCGAAGGGGAAGATGCTCCCTGAAGAAGACCGGAAGTTCCATTACAAGTGGGAATGGGACAAGGATGTTGCGAAACCGAAGCAGGCCCCTGCTCTATGGAAAAAGAACCGCTTTAGCATGGGCATTCACAGACACAGAGACTTTTTCCCGGTAACTGTAGTTACGCTACTGATAACGAGAGGGGCGGATGCTGATGCCTATCCAATTCCAGATGGCAGCCATACTGATGTTTTTATAACGAATGAGTATTATGTGTACCAAATAAATGTATATAAGTTTTATATGCAAAGAGGTTCGTTTGTATTAAAGCCAATTAATGTAAATCCTGGGAAAAATGAAAATTTGGAAAAGCATACAAGACGAATACTTGCGAATATTGGTGATACTGATTATCCAGTAGGTTTTGCTGTGAAAGTTTTTCCTGCAAGTGTGTATGAGGATATTGTCCAAGATCTTGGAAAGAAAGAACTTGTTGGAACTGTGGATGCGAATGTTGCGTGGAATAATATATGGAAATTGGGAACGCATGTAGAACAATCCTTAATGTGGAAATTTTTGAGAGCTTTTGATAAGCCACTTTATTGGAGTGGTCAAAGTGATGATTTTGATGTTGATGTGTCAAATGTTATTTCTGTACAAAGCAATATGCTTTCAAATGGTAGCTGTGTTGTTGATACGTCTAAAGATGCGATTGATGAAAATTTTGTCTGCGGTCCTAAAAACGCAATGGAAGAAGAGAATAAAGATTCTCTCTTGGTATATAATCCACATATGGATATGTTGAATGTGTCAATAGTGCCGAGTGGAGAAATTAGCGGATTAAAAAACAGTTTTCTAGGAAAAGAAGTAGGATTTTGTCGTATATATGATTGGAATCCAATGGATTTGCAATTGATACTGAAACTTGATGTCAATCCTGACTATTGGAATCCGCCTAATTGGGGTTATAACAACCTTGCGAACCGTTACGTGCGCTTTGACCCGACGAATAAGACATTGTATGGCGGTAGCGGTTATTTTAAGACTATCAATGACGACAATTTCTTCGGTCATGACGGATGGACTCATATATACGCCGAGGATAGCGCCTATGTGACGGCTTTTGAGGTCCAAAAATTTCCGATGGTAAAGACAGGGATGAATCCGCTTTTGTTCAATGACGAAATAAACGATACAGCAAATACTCAGTATCCATCGAAGTTCGATTGGAATTTCTTCGGAGCCAGTAATAATGTGAACTTTGTTGCCATGTCGGAGGGTACAAGGTCCGATGGCAAGCCGTTCCGGTCTTTCCTCAATAGTGGTAGTGGTGCGCCAAGTGGCGCAATTGGCAATGTTACCATAAATCCCTTGGATATCTCGTTCAGTGTCGCTCCTGCAATGCCTGCCAAGGATGCGTTTGTTCAAAATACGTCAAATTACGCAGTAGACTATCCGTACAAGGGGGAAATGAGTGACCTAGCCATGCCCGAGTTCGATGGTTCGTCTAACTATAAGTTGTACAAGGGGTTGGCGTCGCGTGTTCATTACGGAGTGAATGACTGGAATGATATGTTCTGGGATTCCGTTTTTACGTCAGATGGATTTGTAAGGAATCCTTTGACTATGATGTCGCAAGTCAATCCTATATCCTGGCTTGACGCAAAATACGATGGTAATGACGCAATGGACTCCGTGTACTCCTATGCGCTGAATGGCCGCGAGTGGAATTACTCCGAGGGCAAATGGGTTGTTCCCGAGGATTCCCTGGCCAGTCTCGTTTTCGACGAGTTGGAATATGCGAATTCCATGTCAGTTCCAAACGTAAAGCCGATGCTTGTTGTTGTAGATGAAAACGGCAAGGCTGTTGCCAATGACCGTTGGTCCTATGATTCCAAGGTGGGCCTTGTGAATAACGGCGAAGACGGTGAAATCTCCCATCTGGAGTATATTTTCTCGAAAGACTCCATTCCTACGGATCCGAACAATAGGTTGCACCATGTTCCGTTGTATTCTGTTACGGAGCAAAATAAGGATGCCTCGGTTGTCAAGAATGTGGATTGGATGCAGAATGTGTCTATTGTTGTGGATAGCCTTTGTACCCGCGATACTTTGCAAACTAAACATCCGTATTTCTCGGCGACGTTTAATGATTCGACTGCAGAAATCGATGTCGCCCGTTCGGGTCCGGCTCCGAACGAACGTCTTTCAGAAATAGCGACGATTCGCGGTCGCGTGCCCGGTAATTCCACGAAATGGAATATCCAGTATACAAAGAACGATGCGCTCTATCCGCTGGATTCAGGGACACAGGATACGATGCCGTTCAGTGGACCGTATCCGGTATTGACCTATCTTGACATGAAAAAATTACAGGGGAACACGACGTTCTTCCTGAGTTACGGTGGCGATAAGGGAACGCTGTTCTACAAGAAATTGAACCTGCACGTAGGAACCCTTGTTTCTCCGGAGTCCTCGATAACGGTGCAGTCCATGCTTGCCAACGTGTCCGCCTCGTTCAAGGCCGGGGCGTGGGGAGAGAAATCTGTAGATGTTACCGTGCGTACGGTGAGCCCGGAGGAATATGTCTTTACGGTATTCAAGAACCTTTCCGTTGCCGGTCCCGTGGTCGAAATTCTACCGTCGCATGTGTTCCCGGATTCCGTTGAATTGCAACCGGTAGTTACCGTGACCTTGACTCACGAGGATGTGACGAGCATGGGGTTCAATGTAAACGAACTGAAGATATACAAGCCGAATTTCGATACCCAGGAAATAGAATCGCTTGAAACATTCATCGTGGGATTCTTCGATTCTACATACCAGCAGATGTCGCCGGAAGATGATTGGGCCTATGTAAAGCTGAAGGCCCGCACAAAGACCTTCTCTTCGTTCCTCGTGTCGGATTCCCTGTCTGTGGCTTCGTTGCCGCCCCTTGACAGCGCCTCTGTTGATACCACGCGTTTTGCTTGCCTCGACATTATGCCGATGGATACGCTTTGGGCGGGGACCGTTAATGGATGGGTTGAATATCCCTATCCTTGCAGTGGGAAGAGTAACTATCTGTTGCAACTGCGCTCGGAGGGGGTCGTGGCCGCCGAGCACCAGGGTGTTTCTGCTCATCCTGTTGAATGGGCCGCCAGGAATTCCGATTTCTACATCAAGTCCAGCGTGTATGAATCCCGCGTGAATTTCTATGGTGTTGACGGGACAGTTGAACAGATGCGCGGACCCGCCGTCCGTGTGGATTCCGTGGCTCCCGTGATTGGGGACGTGAATGTCGACGTCATTGAAAATGGCGATGGACGGGAATTGTTGGTGGATGTTTCCGCCTCCGATATTGGCAGTGGCATTGCCAAGACGACGTTCGAGGTGTATTTCGGCGGAAGCCTGTTGACTAGCGAGACTCAATTCGGTGATTCCGTCCATGCCCGCAACTATGCCATAAGCAAGAAGTTGCTTTATGACTGTATCGGATGCCGTGCGACGGTGAAGGTCGTTGTAGAGGACCATGGACACAACCATGTGAATGAATCTATTTTGTCCGAGGAACTTTATCCGTACCCGAAGTCCCTGGTTCTCTGGTACCCGATGCAGGAAGGTGTCGGTTCGCTCGCGTATGATCTCGTTAAGACCGGTGTCAATTTGGACTTGTCGGGTCTCTACGCTCCGTGGGGCAGGGAACAGGGTGTTGACGTGTACAAGTCCGCGACCAGCGCAACGGGCGTTGCCCGCTTGCCGGCCGATTCGGCGAGCCCGTTCTCCGTGGAGATGGATTTGAGGGTTCGCGTAAGGGATGGCGCCATCTTGACGTGGGATGGTCCGAATGGTTGGACTATCGGTACGGACGCCGACGGAACCTACTTTATCGAAAGCGGTTCGATGCATAAGTCCTTTGCTACTGCGAAGGTCGAGAATGCCTTTGCCCGTTTGGTCTGGGTGTTTGATGGCAAGGAAGTTTCCCTGTATAAGAACGGAACCCTGGCTGAAACAGTGACTCTCTCAAAACCGATTGTGTGGACCGGCAACGGGACGCCTGTGCTAGGCAAGTTCGGCAATCGTTTGGCCGCCAACTTCGGCATGATGGACTTGCGTATTTACAAGTCCGCCTTGACTGCCGAACAGGTGGAGTCGCTCTACAATGGCGATTTGGGTCTTGACGAGGGGCAGATTGTCGTGACACGCGCAACAGATGTTGATGATCGCGAAGGCCTGGTCATTGACCAGTCGTGCGGTGTGGCCGGCAGGTCGTACGTGCGCCAGAAGAATTCCGGCTCGAGCGGAATGCTGAACTGGAACGTAGATGTAAACGCCGATAGTTACGCCCTATACTTGCTGATGCGCGACTATGCGAGCGAGGATTCCCACGTGGAGGTACTTGTGAACGGGGTTAGCCAGGGCACGTTCAAGATGAACTCCTCCGGTTACTGGGAAAGCCAGCGTGTCGGTTCGCAGTCTTTCAGTTTGCATTCCGGCAACAACGTCGTGTCCGTGCGCCCGATGGGTGATGTCGGTGTTGCCGGTCTTGCGCTCGTGTCGGCTGGCAAGGCCGTGGACGCGAGTAAGGTGGACTATGGGGAGGGTGAATGGACGAATCCTGCGCCGAGAGTCTCCGTGAACATGTATTATGCGTCTACGGATGGCAAGACAATCAACCCCATGTTCAAAATACAGAACATGACGTCGCAGAGACTTGAGAATGTCCGCCTGCGTTACTACTACAGCGGCGAATCGGAATCTGTCCAGGCCGTATCCTACTATCCGTACAAGCTGATGAATGTCTTGCCGGATGCGGGTTCAACGTTCTATGCGGAACTGACGCTCCCCGATGCCATTGCCGCATACGACAAGGCGTACTATGGCAACGGTCCCCAGCTTGGTTTGAATCGCGTTCCGAATGACCAATTCTGGAATTTCTTCGACGATCCGAGCTATTCTGCCGGCGCGGAGAAGGGCTATGTCAAGGCTACGGGCGTTGCCTTGCTGGACGAGGAGGGCGAAGTGCTGAACGAGTGGGCCTGCTACGATGCCGACGGCGCTGCGGATAAGCCGAAAAAGAGTGTACGAGCCCTTGTCGCTGACGAACGTTTTGGCGATGCCACCAACAGTACAATCTCAATGGTTGTCGAAAATACGGGAAGCGTAGCGATTGACGGCTTCGAGTCGCGGTACTATTTCCGCGACAAGACTGGGAAACAGAAGCTGGATGTGTACTATAACGGCTTTGCCGATGCAAGCGTGGTGAATGCGGGCGGCAATCTTTACTATGTTTCGTTCATGTACTCCAACGTGATTCTGAATCCCGGCGAGAAGTCGGATCATGGTAGCGGCGTAAAGTTCGCCCTGTACAATCCGTTCAATTCTGGTGATTACGACGCGTCGGATGATCCCTCGTACCATGGGATTTCTGCGTTGCGTGAATATGTGGTCGCCGATTCCGTCGTGGTTTTGGATAGGTATGGCAACTTGCTGTGGGGCGAGGCTCCGCGGCCGCAGTTTGCTGATGATTATGTTGTCGGAGAAAACCGCAAGGACTTGATTCATCGCGAGGGCGACGTAATCTACGTGACTATCGAGAGCGATGGTCGTTACACGCTTGAAACGGTGAATGCTGCCGGCATGCCGCAAAGCGTACTGTTCAACGGAACATGGAACGAAGGCGAACATTCGGTGGCTTTAACAAACTACAATCTGAACGCCGGAAGTTACCTGGTTCTTCGCCGAGGAAACACCATTCTCTCGTGGCAGGTTTTAAAATAAGGAGTAATGTCATGGCGAGGCCGTTAGGCCGTGGCCATCTCAATCAGGATGAAAATATGAAGAAAATCTTTTTGACAGCTTTGCTTTTAAATGTGTTTGCGATTGTCGCTTGCACAACAGATGCCGATGAAGAAGTTGATACTTTCGATGCGTCTGTCGTTTGCCCTGTTGAAGGCCTGAATAAGTATGGCATGCCGAATCGCGGAACATTCATTGACGAACGTGACGGACAAGAGTACAAGTACACGACCATCGGTGACCAAGTATGGATGGCGCAGAACTTGAATTATGAAACAGAAAAAAGCTATTGTCTAGGCAAGGACCCTGCCAATTGTGATTTGTACGGTCGTTTTTATTACGCATATATAAATAATAATCTTGGTTTTAGCGGAACTGTTGATTGGGATATGATAGATTCCATTTGCCCTAAAGGTTGGCGTGTCCCCATTTTAGAAGAGTGGAAAACGTTGACTTCTTCTGTAAATTCTCCCGATTCAACAATCACTGCAAATCGCTTAAAATCTGTTGACGGGTGGGAATATAATCATTGGGGAAAGGGTACGGACGAATGTGGATTTTCTGCATTGCCGGGAGGAGAATATTCACGTAATTTGTCATCTAATGGATCTTCTGCTTTGTTTTTACTAGCTACGGCGGCGTACGAAAATATGAATTATTTTATTGAAATATCAAGTCGTGCTGAATATGGTTGGTCTTCTTATACACTCCCCGTCCGTTGCCTGAAGGATTAGCCTATGCGAAAAATTTTCTTCATCATTCTTTTTCTTTCCGTTTCATCCTTTGCGCTTACACTAAACCAGGTTCGTGCTGATTTGAAGAACGCTTCTGTTTCTGGTGATTTCGTCGAAATGAAGATTCGCACCACCGTGAATACAACATCTGGTAAGCAGGTGGTTTCTGTTTACGTTGTTCAAAAAAGTAAGTCAAAGATGTACACCGAAATCAAGACCTCGTTCATGAACCAGCGTACTGTCGTAAACGGGAATCGAATGAAGGTGATTGACTTGAATACGAATAAAGTTCAACTTTTGCCGTACAATGGCGAAGCCTTGGAAGCCTTGTCCTATACAAGGTTCAATCCATTGGATTCCGGAGACTGGAAGGAACCCATGTTTGTGTCTGAAAATCTCTACTCCATCGACGGACCCAAAGGGATCTTATATTACGACGCTAAGAAAAAGAGAATCGAAAAAATGGAATCAACGGACGAGAAAAAGTCTGTTCTGACAACATTTGCATATGATGGCGAAGGAAAGTTCAAGTCCATGAATGTCGTGGTGAATGCCAATGGCGTTGAAACCTCTGTTTTTACGGAAATTTTATTGCTGCGCAGTTCGGAGAAATTCCCGGATAGACTTTTGGAATTCTAGTTTAAAGGAAATCGTATGAAGAAACTATATTTGTTAGCATTTTTTGCGATTTTCGTTGCTTGCACGACAGACTCCGATGGCGGAGAGTTTATTGCTTCCGAAGATTGCCCGGTAAGTGCTCGTGGAACGTTTGTGGATGAACGTGACGGCCAAATTTACAAGTACACGACCATCGGCGGCCAAGTGTGGATGGCGCAGAATTTGAATTACAATTCTGATCAGAAAGATTATCAGGGGATGACATATCCTTGTTCTGAAGCTAGCTCTCTATGTCCGCCTGGCTGGCATTTGCCTAGTCAAGAGGAATGGGAGAGATTGTATGATAATATGGGTGGAATTGATATTGCTGGTGAACGATTAAAAGCTTCTAGTGGGTGGAAACCTTTGAATCGTGGCGATTTAGAGGGTGGTTCGGATGATTGCGGTTTTTCTTTGGTGCCGGAGCTTACATCGCAAATGATGAATGAAGGTTTTGCTGCTGATTTATGTTCTTCCACTTGGGATGGTGAACACTATATTTTTGGTGAATTTTTTTATTCTAACAAACCTAATGTTTCCGTTCAGTCTCACTTAAGATCAAATTATTATTCCTATTCCGTCCGTTGCGTAAAAGATTAAAAAGCTTGGTTTGAATCGCGTTCCGAATGACCAATTCTGGAATTTCTTTGACGATCCGAGCTATTCTGCCGGCGCGGAGAAGGGCTATGTCAAGGCGACTGGCGTTGCCTTGCTGGACGAGGAGGGCGAAGTGCTGAACGAGTGGGCCTGCTACGATGCCGACGGCGCTGCGGATAAGCCGAAAAAGAGTGTACGAGCCCTTGTCGCTGACGAACGCTATGGCGATGCCACCAATAGTACAATCTCGATGGTTGTCGAAAATACGGGAAGCGTCGCGATTGACGGCTTCGAGTCGCGGTACTATTTCCGCGACAAGACTGGGAAACAGAAGCTGGATGTGTACTATAACGGCTTTGCCGATGCAAGCGTGGTGAACGCGGGCGGCGATCTTTACTATGTTTCGTTCATGTACTCCAACGTGATTCTGAATCCCGGCGAGAAGTCGGATCATGGTAGCGGCGTAAAGTTCGCCTTGTACAATCCGTTCAATCCTGGTGATTACGACGCGTCGGATGATCCCTCGTACCATGGGATTTCTGCGCTGCGTGAATATGTGGCCGCCGATTCCGTCGTGGTCTTGGACAGGAACGGAAACTTGCTCTGGGGCGAGGCCCCGCGGCCGCAGTTTGCTGATGATTATGTTGTCGGTGAAAACCGCAAGGACTTGATTTATCGCGAGGGCGATGTAATCTACGTGACAATCGAGAGCGATGGACGTTATACGCTTGAAACGGTGAATGCGGCCGGTATGCCGCAAAGCGTACTGTTCAATGGAACGTGGAACGAGGGCGAACATTCGGTGGTGCTGACGAACTACAACCTGAACGCCGGAAGCTACCTGGTTCTTCGCCGTGGAAACGCCATTCTCTCGTGGCAGGTTTTGAAATAAGGAAAAATGAAATGAAACAAATGATTGCAAAACTATTGCTTGCTGGTGTATTCGTGTTTGTTGCCTGTACTACTGATGTTGATGACGAAGAAGTTGATACTTTTGACGCTTCAGTTGTATGTCCGGCTGATGGCTTGAATAAGTATGGCATGCCGAATCGCGGTACATTCATTGACGAACGTGACGGCCAGGAGTACAAGTATACGACCATCGGTGACCAAGTATGGATGGCAGAAAATTTGAATTATGATGCTGAATATAGCTTGTGTTATGACAAAATAGCGGGCTACTGTGAAATTTTTGGAAGATATTATGATTTGAAAAGAAAAAATACTAGTGGGAAGGACTCTTTTGATTCTTTATTACATGATGTGTGCCCGCTTGGTTGGCATGTGCCGACGTTAACAGAATGGCGAAAAATGATTGGAAAAATTGGCGACGAAAATGAAGAAATTACGGCAAAACGTTTAAAAAGTGGCTTATATTGGAATGATGTTGCGACCTTGGGCTCAGATGAATGTGATTTTTCTGTATTGCCGACTGGTTTTTTTACGGAAAATAAAGAATTTTCTAATTCATATGGAAGCGCTCTTTTTTGGAATAACATGACGGCGGCAGAAAGCGAAATTACAAATAACAATTATAGAATCGCTTTTTCAGACAAGTTTTTGTATCATGGATTAATTGGGGATGTGGCAACCATCCGTTGCTTAAAGGATTGATTTATGCGAAAAATTTTCTTATTCATTCTTCTTTTTACCATTTCCTCCTTTGCGCTTACCCTAAACCAGGTTCGTGCTGATTTGAAGAACGCCTCTGTTTCAGGTGATTCCGTCGAAATGAAGATTCGCACTACCGTGAATACTGTGTCCGGTAAGCAGGTGGTTTCTGTTTACGTTGTTCAAAAAAGCAAGTCAAAGATGTATACCGAAATCAAGACCTCGTTCATGAACCAGCGTACGGTCATAAACGGGAATCGAATGAAGGTGATTGACTTGAATACGAATAAAGTTCAACTCTTGCCGTACAATGGCGAAGCCTTGGAAGCCTTGTCCTATACAAGGTTCAATCCATTGGATTCCGGAGACTGGAAGGAACCCAAGTTTGTGTCTGAAAATCTCTACTCCATCGAAGGACCCAAAGGGACCTTATATTACGACGCTAAGAAAAAGAGAATCGAAAAAATGGAATCAACGGACGAGAAAAAGTCTGTTTTGACAACATTTGCATATGATGGCGAAGGAAAGTTCAAGTCCATGAATGTCGTGGTGAATGCCAATGGCATTGAAACTACGGTGCTTACGGAAATCTTGCTCCTGCGCAGTTCAGAGAATTTCCCGGATAGACTTTTTGAATTTTAGTTTAAAGGATTGACCTATGCGAAAAATTTTCTTATTGGCGTTTGCTTTGATTGGTATTGCTTGTTCCGATAATGGGTCGGATGCTAAAGAATTTAATCCGGAGGAAGTCTGCCCTGCTGGAGGCAATAATGCATACGGCATGCCGAATCGCGGAACGTTCATTGATGAACGTGACGGACAAGAGTACAAGTACACGACCATCGGCAGTCAAGTGTGGATGGCAGAAAATTTGAAATATGAAGCCGAGTATAGTGCGTGCGATACAGGAAAAGAAAATTTCTGCGAGTTGTATGGGCGTTATTACTCGTTGCAGCTAAATGGCTCTATTGCGGAATCGCTTGATGAACGTTTTGTTGATACGGTTTGCCCGAATGGTTGGCATATTCCGACAATAGGAGAGTGGACTGAAATGATTAATGTCGTCGGTGGATTTGGTAGGGCTTCTGCTGAGGTGTTAAATGGAAAAGAAAATTGGGGCTTTACTAACTATCCTGGACAAGATGCGTGTGGTTTTACGGTTCTTCCTGCAGGATTTTTTATGGCTCCAAATATGGATTTAGGTTCCGAGGGGGTCAATGCTATTTTCTGGACATCAACAGAAGTAGAAAAGGGCTTGATAAGCACTATAAAATTTGGCTATGAAACTGCGGTTTTTAATAGTATGCCCAAAATGTCAGTCCGTTGCTTAAAGGATTAGCCCATATATCTTTTGGAAAAAATATCCCTGGAGTAAAAAATCGCTCATTTGTGCATATTTTGGTGTTATAAATATGATTTTTTGGTGCGTTCTTACGAAACATATTTATATTTCATAGCGTATGTCGGCACGAGTTACTAGCAGCGATAAAGTAGAGGACTTGTTCCCGGAGACCCCGGTGCACAAGATTATTACACCTGTGGAACGCCTGATGAAGGTGGAAACGACGGGTGGCATTGTTCTTATCATCATGACCTTGGCGGCGCTCATCTGGGCGAACCTCGCGCCGGGCTCGTATGAGCATTTTTGGCATACGCCTCTCGCCCTCACGGTGGGCAGTTGGGTAGGCACGGCGGACCTGCACTGGTTCATCAACGATGCCCTGATGACGGTCTTCTTCTTTAATATCGGTCTTGAAGTCAAGGGCGAAATGACCTACGGCGAACTGCACGACCCGAAGGCGGCGAGTCTCCCGATTATCGCGGCGGCGGGCGGTATGCTTTTCCCGGCTTTGATTTTCCTTGCTCTTTGCCCGCATGGTGAATTTAGCGCGGCCCGCGGTTGGGGTATCCCGACGGCGACGGATATTGCGTTCGTGGTGGGCTGCATGGCGATTCTCGGCAAGCGCGTTCCGCATGCGCTTCGCGTGATGATTTTGACTTTGGCCATTGCCGACGATATCGGCGCCATCCTCGTGATTGCGATTGGCTACCCGAGCGGTGACGGCATCAACTTCTGGGCCCTCGGGTCCGGCATTGCATTGCTTGCGCTTATCAACTTTATGTTCCGCATAGGCGTGCGTAACCTGCTGTTGCATGGCGTTATTGGTGTCGCGATTTGGGCGCTGTTCGTGAAGAGCGGCGTGCACCCGACCATCGCCGGTGTGCTGCTCGGTCTTTCGGTGCCGGCCAAGCCCGTGATTGCGAGCGGCAAGTTCGCCCGCTTTGCCAACAGCGTCGGGAACGTACTCGATGGCGACGCCAGCGTCTCTGGCGAAGAAAAGTACCGCGTGTTCAGCATGCTGAAGCGTGGCGCCCGCGAAAGCCTCAGCCTGCAAGAACGCCTGTACAAGCCTTTGGTACCGTGGGTGAACTTCGCCATCATGCCGCTCTTTGCTCTCTCGAACGCTGGCGTGGAAATCAAGCTTGGCGGAGTGGAAGTCCCCGTGATGAGCGCTGTCGCATTGGCCCTTGTCTTCGGTAAGCCCATAGGCATTTTCCTGTTCAGCCTTATCTCCGTGAAGATCGGCATTTCCAAGAAGCCCAGTTACTCGTGGAAGATTCTGTGGGGCGGTGGCATGCTCGCCGGTATTGGTTTTACGATGGCGTTGTTCGTCGCGGGTCTCGCCTTTGATGTGGGTGGCCGTCAGGATTCCGCGAAGCTTGGCATTCTGCTCGGAAGCTTCTGCGCCGCGATCTTTGGTTCCATCTACATGCGAATCGCCTCGAAGCCCGAGAAGTAAGATTTCATTACGAAAATGACGTTACCTAAAATAGGTGACCTAAAATAGGTGGTGAATCTTATGCCGCATTTTGTCTACATGCTACGTTGTGCCGGAGGCCGCATTTACACGGGCTACGCCGTCGATGTGGCTGCGCGTTTCGAACAACATAAAAGCGGAAAGGGTGCGAAGTTCACCAAGGCTTTTCCGCCGGAGTGCATATTGCGCACATTTGAACTCGAAAGCAAGGAGTTTGCCTTGCGCCTGGAAGCCCGCATCAAGAAACTCCCGCGCCCAAAGAAGGAACTGCTTGCCGTGGGTGACGAGGCGATTGCAGAAAAACTGAAGGCCGGCCTAGGCGAGGGACTTCCGAAAAAGAAGAAAAGAAAATCGAAGACAACTGCCAAAAAAGAAGAAGGCGAAGTAAATATGAAAAAGTGTATAGTTGCCATTTCGCTTGTGCTGGCTCTTTTTTTACTGGCCTGTTCAAATAGTTTGTCATCGGTTGACGAAAACGCAACTCTCGAGACGACCGTAATGAGGAATGGTCCGGATCTGTATTCCAGGGGGGCGCTGAATGCGGCTGTGTCTGCGGATTCGTTTCTTTCGATTTTTGAATATGGCGATATTGTCACGGTAATTGTTGCGAAAAAGGATACGTTTGATGCGCTTGTAGGTGGTGCGTGGAACGATGTGTTTTCTGGAGAATATGTTGTCGTCGTGGAGGAGGGACGGTCTTGCATTTCGTTTGGAATGTCCGCGGGCGTGACCGCAGTGGATCTTGGCTTTGCGAAATACTCGAAAGACAAGTCGAAGTCCTTGTTCGAACCGGACGAGGATTTGAACACATCGCTAAAAGTTGAGTTTATCAAGAAAAAAAATGATGGTTTCCCGAAGACCATGATCATGCGCGGCTTGGAGGCCTGGGGATACGAACGCGAGATGTTCCCTATCTTGAACGAGGCGGAGTTCGCGAATTTCAGGGATGTTTCTACACCTGGAATGGGGGCGTATGTGCTGTACCGTTCTTCGAGTCCTATCGATCCTTCGCTCGGGCGTAACGAGGTTGCTGATTTTTTGATATCGAAGGTTGGCATAGCCACCATCTTGAACTTGACAGACAACGAGGAGCATGCCACAAAATACGAAGGCTACAAGGATACATATTACTCTAAACAGAAAATAGCCTTTTTGGATATGTTCACGGCCTATGCGTCACCGCTTTTCAAGGAAGGCTTTGTGAAGGGCTTGCGATTCATGATTGAAAACGAAGGACCATATTTGGTGCATTGTACTCTTGGGAAAGACAGGACCGGCGTTGTTATTGCTGTTCTTGAGGCCTTGATGGGTGCTGACATCGATGATATAAAAAAGGATTACGCGAAATCGTATACAAACTTTTTCGTGGTGATGGATGGCATGCAGCAGCCTTTACGCGATGAGGACGTGGCATGGTTCTCGGAACTGATTGCCAAAAACATTCGCTTTATATACGAAGCCGAGGGCGTTGCTCTGGATGAGTCCTTTGAAAATCTGACGGCGGCTACGGAAAAATACTTGCTGCGCCTTGGCCTTTCGAAATCGGAAATAGAGGCCTTGAAGGAACGGCTTGAAATTTCGAACGACTAGTTAAATGAGGTCCACGACCAGGTACGCCGCCATGGCGACGCTTGTCACGCTTATAAAGTGGCGGATGAACTTGTTTCCTTTTTTACGCTGCAAGAAACTGCCGAAGTATCCGCCGAGATAGGCGCCTAGAGCCATCACGATGGCTATTGGCCAGTTGATTTTTCCCATGACGCCAAGAGCCAGGGTGCCGATGACGAGGAAAATGGTGGTGAGGGCGTTCTTGAGGGCGTTCACGTGGATTGGGTCGAGGCCGGTGTACCGCGTGAGGCTGAAAATTTGTACGAAACCGACGCCGACTTGCACGATGCAGCCGTAGATGGAGACGAAAGCGAATCCGATGGCGCCTTTCCAGGTGAGTTTTTCGGGAGGCGTCGCGGGGGGCTTTCCGAGGATGTCCTTTTTGAGGTTGCTCATCACGACGACAAGGCAGATGACGCAGGCGAGGATTGCCTGGAATGCCCTGTCACCGATGTTCACGAGGAAGCATACTCCGATGCATGCGCCTACGAGCGACGGGATGAAGAGTTGCCTGAAGATTTTCTTGTCGAGGTAGCCATGCTTTGCCAAGTTCGCGACACTGCTGATGTTCCCGATGATGAGCCCGATTCGGTTCGTGCCGTTTGCGACTGTCGCCGGCATTCCGAGGAATATCATGATGGGAAGGCTCAAGGTGCTTCCGCCGCCCGCTATGCTGTTGATGAGGCTTACGACGGCCCCGAGCAAGAAGAATGCCGGGTATTGTGCGTACTGCCACCACTCTGCGTCAATCATTTTTGATTACCTTGTGCTTTTTGAAACCGCACGTTTTTTGAAACCGCGCGGCTACTTGGCGAGTTCCTTTTCGAGGAACTGCTTATTCTCGAGGACTTTTTGCTTTTGGCTGTTTTCGGGGTATTCTGCAAGGCACTTGTCTAGGGGCTCGATGGCGTCGCGGAACAGGGCCTGCTTTTTGGCGATGTCCTTTTGCTTTTGCGCCTTGGCGAATATTTGCGAGGTGGCCTTGCGTTGTTTGTTGCAGAAGGCGTCGCCGAGTTCCTTGTACTTTTGGATGGCCTGGGCTCGCAGATTGCTTGCCTTTAGTTTGTTCAAGAGTTCCTTTGCGGCGCTGAAGTTCTCTGCCTTGATGAGCGTGTCGGCTTTGGCGAGCGCCTTGGCGGGGTCGTTCTTTTGCCAGTAGGCGACGGCTTCGGCGTTCGTGGCGCCTGCGAGTTCGGCAATGTGCTCAATGAGCGCCTGGATGTGGAGCGTGTCTTCGAAATCGCGGTAGCGCATCTGGAATTCGGCAGCCTGCTTTTGCGCTTCGGCGAATTTCGCCTGGTCGTCGGCGAGGGCCTTGATGCTTGCGTAATCTTTTTGCGCCTTTGAAAGCGTATTCTTGTAGGCTATTTGCTTTTGTGCGGTGGCCCAGTTCGTGAGCGAATCCCCGGGGGCCTGGGCGATGAGGCTGTCGGCGGTTTCTGCGACCATGCTGTAGGCGGCCTTCACGCGGTTCATGTTCTGGATTTCAAGAATCATGGATTCGAATTTCTTGGTCTGCGTTGCGCGAGCCTTGCCGAATTCCAGGAGCATTGAATCTGCCCTAGCGGCCCATCCTTCCCACAGCGGCTTGATGACGCGGAAGCGCTCGAGGTAGGCTGTCGCGTCTTCGTTTTGGCCGGCTTTGTACAGGGAGTCTGCGTGCGCAAAAACGGCTTCGGCGAGTGCCGGGAATGCGGTGTAGGGGTCGGCGACCGTACTTGCTTTTGCGCTTGTGTCGGTAATCTGCGTGGCTGTTGCCGTGGCTTCGGAGTTCGCTATGTCGTTTGCGTTGTCGGCGAACTTTGATTCGGGTGTTGCCAGACGGTAACTGTCCAGTGCGTTCGAAACGAATAGTGCGGAATTTTCGCTGTCGGCGTTCGCTGCTGGCTTGTCTGCAGCCGTCGCGGTGTTGCTCTCTGCGGTTTCTGTAACGGGAGCCTTTGCGTCGGATTTTGCTTCGTCGACTGGATCGGTGGTGGGGCTCGGAGCCCCGGCGCATGCGGCGAGTGCGAATGTCGTCGCAATCATCGCGGGTATGGCCAAAGCATTTTTCAAACAGAAAACTTTAGACATGTTCGAATCTCAATTTAGTTCATGTCGGCTTCGATGGGCACGAACGCGTTGCCATCCATGCCGGCTGGCAAGTCCCAGTCGTCGTCTTGCGGCATGGCCTTGGGCTGTTCCTTGGCGGGGGCGACGGGTTCGGTGGTTGCGGCCGGAACTGCGGTGACTGCTGCGGGCGCGGATTCCGTGGTCGCTGTCGGGGCGCTTGCCGTAGCGTTTGCGACGTCGTTCGTTGCGTTTGCGTCGGGGCCGACCATTCCTTCGCCGGGGGCGTTTCCAATGGCTGCTTCAGCGGTTCCTGTAGTGGTTTCCGTTGCGCTTGCGCTAGGCATCGGAAGGCTTGTCATGATTCCCTGGGCGGCACTTTCTTCGGCGGCCTTTTCCTGCACTTGCGGCGGGGTGAATCCGGGAACGTCGAGCCACGGGAGCGGTCTGCCTTGCTCGATGGAGGCGCCTGCCAACGCCATGCCAGTCATCGGGTCCACGGTCAGTTCGCCGCGTTCGTTCGTTAAAATCAGCGGGACTTCGCCAGTCGCCAAAATGGAAATGTCCAGGAAGTCGATTTGTTCCGGGAGCCCGAGAATTTCAATTTCTTCCTTTGCGAATGCGGCCCACTGCGGAAGTCCGCCCGAGGCGCCGGCGATTCTCGTGCGCCCGGACTTGAGCGGCTTGTTGTCGTCGAATCCTACGTAACTTCCGATAGCCACGACGCTGTCCAGGGCAATTCCGTTCTTTTCTTTCACGTAGGTGGGGAGCGCTCCCATGAAGGCCACGTTCCTGTAGTCGTTCGTGGTGCCCGTCTTTCCGAGGGCGGGGTAGCGGAGCGTCGTTTTTTTGTCGGGGCTAGCCACGGTGAGCGTGCCGACCTGGCTCCTAGCGGTTCCGTTCGTGAACACGGAACGAAGCATTGCGCCCATCTGCGTTGTCACGGTGTCGTCGAGCACCACCTTGCTTTCGATTTCGTTCTTGAATATCACGCGTCCTTCGCGGTTCTTGATTTCCTTGATGAAGCACGGATCGGTCCATTCGCCGTCTTTGCACTTGAAAATCTTTCCGGTGAGAATCGTCTGGTAGGCGGTGCTGATTTCGCCCAGGGTGATTTCGTTTACGCCGAGCGGCATGCTGAAAACTTTTTGCAGTTTCTGGTGGATGCCGATTTCGTTTGCGAAGCGTGCGTATTCGGCCATCGAGAGTGCCCTGCGGTAGTCGGGCCAGTAACGCAGGTGTTCCGCGTCTAGGTAGTCGCTTTCGGGGTCGGTGGGTTCGACCAGTGTGGTCAGCCGCTTGAAATCGGCCAAGGTGAATTCCGGGAACAGTTCTACGCTGTCGAGCGGGACGAGCGTCGCTGCGTTTTCCGGGTCGAGTTCACGGGCTTCGCGCATGCGTAGCAGTTCGGAGTAGTTCTTGTAGTTGTGGCGGATGTATTTTATGATGGTGGCGTCTTTCTTGGCCTGCTTTTCGGCGACGTCGTTGAACGTTCCGTAACGGAGTGCCTGCAAGGCGCGAGCCTTTCCGTTCTTCCCTTCGTTCTTGTACTTTTCAACAAGGGCTTCGCGAGCCTTGGTGAATTCGATTTCGCGCTTGACTTCCTCTTTCATGGTGAGGCCGAACTTGTCGCGCAGGCGTTCGAAGAAAGCCTTGTTCTCTTCGTCGGCGTTTCTGGCGTATCCGTTCTGTGTCGCGACTTCCTCGAATTCGGCTGCGCTCAGTTTGTCGAGCAAATGTTCCAAAAGCCAAATGCTCGCGATGTTTTCGGAACGCGTGGTGGCCCAGGCGATGCTTACGGTTTCGCCCTTGTTCTTGTGGTCGGGGCGCGGGAAGTAGAATTGGTTCACGTACTGGAATACGTTGTATTCGTTTTCGAGTTCGTCGAGGTAGTTCCAGTGGTGTTGTAGGGCGAGCGCGTAAAGGAGGGGCTTCCAACTGGAGCCGAGTTGCCGGAGCGCTTTGAAACTGCGGTCGAATCCTGTATTGTGGAATCCGCCCTGGCTCGCGATGACTTTTCCGTTTTGAATGGCGACGAGGCCGCCCTGCAAAACAGGTTCCGTTTCGATTTTGCACGGGGCGTAGCCAGTGGAGTCGACGTCGCCGAGAATGCTCACGAGGAGGATGGCTCCGGCCTTGAGTTGCGCCGCCAGAATCTTGTTCACGTCGCCACCGGCCTGCTTGCCGAATTCCTTCACCTGCTTTTCGCTCACGACGCCCTTCAATTGCCCGAAGTTCAACTTGAGCGACTTGAGTTTGCCCGCATCGTCGAAGAATACGCTGTCGACTGAGCCGTACAGGTAGTCGCCCTTGCGCGCGCTCTGTGCGCGGTTCGCGAATTCCGCTTTCGGCAACACGAAACCGCCCAATTGCATTTGCAGGTTGCTGATGTTCGTCTGCAGGGCGCGCTTTGCGGCGTCCTGGCTCTTCGCATCGAGGGTCGTGACGATTTCGAGTTGCGCCTTGCGCCAGTCCTCGATGCCTTCTTTTTCGAACAGTTCGTGGAAGTAGTCGCTGTCGAGTTTTTCTTCGAGGCGTTCAAGCGTGGTGCTCATGGTGAACCGGAAATTGCCGTGGTTGAATTCGAGGGGCTTTTCGAGCGCCTTGTCCATGGCCTCCTGCTCGATGTAGCCTTCCTCCACCATGCGGCCGAGCACATAGTTCAATCGTTCGGCGCCGCGGGCGATAGCCTTTTCGCGGCGTTCGGTAGTGCGCTGGATGAACGGGTCGTAGTTGAACGGCCCCTTTACCGAGCCCGCGATGAAAGCGCACTCGGCGAGCGAAAGATCCTTGAGTTCCTTGTTGAAGAAGTACTGCGCCGCGATGGCGACTCCCTTGCCCGTACCCGAAACGTGAAACTGGTTCAGGTAGAATTCCAGGATTTCTTCCTTGGTGAAGTGTTTTTCCATGCGGAGCGCGTTCAAGAGTTCCTTGAACTTTTCCTTGACGCTTCGTTCTTCGCGACCGAAGATGTTCTTGACGGCCTGCTGGGTGAGCGTCGACCCGCCCTGTCGCATGTGGCCCGCCTTGATGTTCGAGGCCATGGCGCGGGTGAATCCATGGATGCTGAAACCGTTGTGCTTCCAGTAACTTGCGTCTTCGGCAGCGACAAGTGCGTTCACGATGTTTTCGGGAATGTCGCCATAGGGAACATACACGCGGTGGTTCGCGTCGAAGAATGCGCCCAGCAGGGCTTCGCCGTCATTGAAAAATACGCGTGTCTCGCCACTGAGCACTTGCAGAATGGTATTGCGGTTGAACTGGTTGTCGGGGTCGCGGTCGGGGAGAATCTTGAAAACCACGATGTACAGGGGTATGCAACAGATGAGGGCCACAAGGGCGAAGGCGGCCACGATTTTGAGCAATTTCTTTAACAGGCGCATTATATAAATCTAGAAAATTTGGGAAATTCATGACCAGAGTGTAAAAAAAATAAGGGTTTTGGGTCTATTTTGAGGGTTTTCCGAAGTTGCCCCTTGAAATTTTACCCGAAATTAAGTAAAATTAAGGTCCCCAAGATGGGAAGATGGCCGAGTTGGCCGAAGGCGCGTCCCTGCTAAGGACGTATAGGACTTAATCCTATCGCGAGTTCGAATCTCGCTCTTCCCGCTGAAAGTCCCTGGCGAGTCTCTCGCCAGGGATTTTTTTTGTATTAACTAAAAAACACTGGCATTAGCCGGTGTGTCGTTTATATGCAAGTCTCGAGTCCTTGAAGGACACTGCTGATTGGGAGTCTATCGGATACAGCGGACGCTGAGGCCTTCGTACTTCAGTGTGTAATTCAGGTCCGGTTGGCCTCCTTGCCAGAACTTTGCTAAATATGCTTTGTATACAGAAGTTTCTGTAGAAGTCCAGAATTTAGCGCTCTGGTGCATGCTACTGAATGTAACATTTGAATTATCCGGGTTCGCGTCTGCATAACCTGCCGGGAGAACGTTGAACTTGTAGTAGTCTACACCGTTCTCGAAATAGCTTTCCCAGTCGGTCGTGGATTTCAGGTAGTACGCTACGTTCGTGAATACGAGGCTTTGTTGTTCGTCGTCGGAGATGGCCCAGAACAGTTCTTTCCAGTCGTCGTAAGACGGAAGGTACCAGCCCTTGGGGCAGATGCCTTCCCAGGGTTCGTCGATTTCCGTATCGATCGGATGGTGCTTGCTTACGGAGCAAAAGCAGGTCTTGCCGTAGCCGCATTCCTTCTCTTCGTTGTAGGCGTTGCCTACGCAGAGGACGGAATCCATGGCGGCGCCCCAAGTGTACAGGCGGCCGTATTTTTCGCAATTTTCCGGATCGTTGTCATAGCACCAGGTGTTGACGCCGTCCTTCAGGTGTCCGAGGGCGTCAAGGTAGTTTAGGTTCTCGACCATCCAGCTTTTTTTGATTTTCTCGATATACACGTATTGGTACCGCTTGCCGTCGCGGGTGTCCTCTAGCCATTGTATCGGTCCCACGTCGAATTTCTTGTTGAGGGCCACGGAACTGCTGCTCTTTACGCTGGAACTGCTTTTTGCACTGGAACTGCTCTTCGCACTGCTGGAACTCTTCGCGGAACTGGAGGAGAGAACTTCGTATTTGGCGGTATCTGCGACGGATTCCTTGATGCAGCGGATGGAAGCGAGCATGTCTCGAGACGATTGCATAAGGGTGAACTTTTGGTTTGACTCCAGCCACGCGTAGCGGGCTCCGGAAGTATTGCCTGCATACGATGCCGTGAGGAATGCGGTATGCGGGTTTGTCGTAAGGCTGCTGGTATTGAGGGCGTTGAAGTTGTATTCGTCCGTATTGCTGTCATCGTCCCAGTCGGTCTTGCTTTTCAACTTGTAGCCGGCATCCTTCCCGCCGATGTAATTCTGGAGAATGGTGAAGTCCATGGCCGTCGGAACGTACCAGCCGCTCGGGCATGCGCCCTGGAACGGGTGCTTGGGAAGTTCCGGCTCGACGGATTCGCTGAAGGTGTAGAAGTAGCCGTACTTGTTCACGTAGGAGGCGCTTCCGCGGGGATAGTCTTCGGTGCTCGCCATCGGTTTGTAGCGAAGGTTCTCGGCCATCCAGACTTGGGTTCCGATGGTCACGTACTTGTAGGTGTTGCCGTCGCGGGAGTCGGTGAATGTGGGGAGCGCTACCTGGGATTCGGAGGATGCCGGGATTGCGCTGCTGGAAGACGTGGCGGTTCCGCTGGAGTTTGCCGGATTGCTTGACGTGCCCGAAGACGACGATTTTGCCGCGGTGCTGCTAGTCGGTGTTTCGCTGCTCGCGGGGGTGGTTGCGCTTGACGTTGCTGAAATGCCGGGCTCCGTCGCTGCCGACGAGGTCACCGCGTCGCTATTCGTGGGGGATTTCTTACTTTCGCTCGATGTCGCTGTGGGGACGATGGACGACGACGATGCTGTGCCTTCGGAGAAATCGGAGGAAATCCCCGGGATTTCGGGCTGGTTCTCGTTTGCATTCGAAACGGAATCGTCGGAACCGCACGAGGACAAAAAAAGCCCCGTGGCCAGGGATAAAGAGAACACTCCAAAGTATCGCATACACTCTCCTAAAGGGAATTCTTTTTTCAAAAAATAGGATTTTTGATTTGCGATGTCAATGTTTTTGAACCTTGCGCCGAACGGCTGTAAGTTTCATCAAATTTGCGCGTTTTCTTCGGCGCGTTTCGCCGTGTTGCGGAATCCCGGGCAATGATGCTCGTTTTTTCGTCTACCCGTTTTCCTTTTGCTTGCGCTTGTGCTCGTACATGAAGTAGTCGGCGCGTTTCAGGGAATCCTTGAGGCTTGTGTCGATAACGGGATTGAAATCGCTCATGCCCACGGCGAACGATATCTTTTTGCTTGCGATTTCCGCACTGTTTTCGATGCAGGAGGCGAGTTCCTTGATTAACTTGTCCCTATTGGCGAAGTCGCTTTCGGTGAGCAGTATGGCGAACTCGTCGCCCCCGATTCTAAACACCGGGCTGTGCTTGAAAATGGAGCAGAAAACGATGCAGTTCGCCTTGAGGTATTCGTCGCCGGCTTCGTGACCGAATTTATCGTTCACTTTTTTGAGGTCGTTGAGGTCGCATTCCACGATGGCGAATGGCGGGTTGCAGTGTTTTGAAATCAGCGAGTCCCATTCCTGGATTTTTTGCATGAAGGCGCTTGAATTTCCGACACCGGTGAGGGGGTCCTTGTTCGCGATTCGCTTTGTGATTTGCAGGTCTTTTCGCAGTTTATTGGTTTCCTCTTCTCTGCGGGTTTCTGCGTCGATATTGCGGATGCCCAAAACGAAGCCGTGAATTTTGCTTTTGTCCCTTGCCAATTTTACGTGGTAGTATTTGACTTCGCTGTTTATGATTGCGCGGAACTTTACTATGTACGAGGGCTCGGTCGAAAGTATTTTGATGGATTTCTTGCGGTCCACGTCTTCGAGGAATTGCGTAAAGTCTTCGGGATGGATGATGGCCTTGAAAAGTGCGTCCAGGCGCTTGTTGGAAGGGAGCGCCGGGTCTATGTGGCTGTAGATGTTGCGGAAGTTTTCGCTAACGAGGTAGTTCGTTGCCGTTTTCTTGTCGTCGTCTAGGTAGGTGACTAAATCGTAATCGCTGGCAAGCCCCGCGATTACCGCCGTCTTTTGCATGGTGGTGGACTTTCTGCTGCTTCTGTAGTTTAGGAACAGCGCAGTGCATGCCAGCGCGATGGCGATAAATATTCCTAGCATCATCCAATAGGCCATGCCATTAATATACAAAAAACGAATCCTCGTGTAAGAAAAAAATAATTTTAGGTACAAGAATGCCGAAAAATGCAAAATTTGGCAAAAAAAAGGTCAAAAATTTGCTTTTTTCAGTGTTTTTATAGATATTAATGGCTAGAAACAGGAAAATGCGGGCCGTGCAGCCCGCTAAGGAGCCTTTTATGAAAACAGAAAGTTTTATTGTCGGAGCCCTTCTCGGTGCGGCAGCCGCTGTCGCCATCAACAAGAAATTTTTCGCCAAGTGCCCCGTGTGCGGAGGCGACCCAGCTGAAAACCCTGCGGTGAAGGATGCCGAGGATGCCGTGGAAAAGCTCCGCGGGTCGGTCGACAGCCTGAGCCAGGAACTGAACAAGCGCATCGAATCCGAGCAGACGTTCGCCGCCAAGTGCGAGGAACTCAAGGACCAGGTGGCCAAGCAGAACGTGGAAATCGAGAACCTCAAGAACATCTGCGAACACCAGGACGTCTGCAACAAGAAGCTCGAGGAGGAACTCGCCGCCAAGAAGTCCGTGTAACGGATTTTTTTGTACGGAATTGCGCGCATGGACCATCGTCCGTGCGTTTTTTATTTACGGCCGGCGACCCGTTTTCTATCTTTTTGCGAAAGTTGGTTTGTTCTGCCGTAACACTCGGCAAAGGAATGCGTTCTATGAAACGTGGCACGTTTGCGCAAGGGGTTCTCAAAAATTTGGCGGCCGTTCTGTTTGTGTTTGCCGCGATTTTGCCTTCAACGACTCTCGCCGAGAATGTTGACCCGTGCGTAAGTTTGCCGGGAACTCTTACGGTTGCTGCGGACGGCTTCTACGAAATCGGTACGGACGACGCTCTTTACAAGTTCGCTTGCATGGTGAACAACGGCACGACCGACATCAACGGCCGGCTGACTGCTGACATTTGCGTGAACGCTTGCGGCGAAGGCGAGTCCGTACTTGGTGCAGATGGCGCGCTGAACGGCACTGGCGGGAATTTCAAGTCTTGGACTCCGATGGACGTCCCGGAAAATGCGACGGTGAAGTTCAATGGCGCCGGACATACCATCAGCGGATTGTTCCATGAAAGTTACAATTTTTCTAAACTCTCCGGATTGTTCGGCGTTGTGCAAGGATCGGTCTCCATTGACAGCCTGGGCGTCGTGGATTCCTATTTCAGGGGTGAATGGTATACCGGTGGCCTTGTTGGTGGTAGTAATGGTAATTTGACTATCACGAATAGTTATAACAAGGGTTCTGTGAACGGAAATATTATTGTCGGCGGTCTTGTGGGGTTTAACGATGGTACATTGACCATCACGAACAGTTACAATGCCGGCGTTGTGAGCGGAGGGTACGCCGGCGGCTTGGTCGGGGGTACTCAAGGAGCATCGACCATCACGAACAGTTACAATACGGGTATCGTGAGCGGAATTGCTGTTGACGGCGGATTTTGTGCTGGCGGCCTTGTGGGGAATGTCATTGAGGGTACATTGACCATCACGAACTGTTACAATACGGGTACCGTGAGCGGGACCGGTAATGCCGCTGAAGTTTATGTCGGCGGCCTAGTCGGTTATAACAAAGCGGCTGATTTGACCATCACGCACAGTTTCTTCCTTGAGACGGAAGGCCATAATGGTTGCGGATTCGAATGCGGTGATTATAGCGGTACCGCCGAACCCGAAGCCGATTTCCTCGATGGCTTGGTCGCGAGTGATTTGCACAACTACAGCGCAAATGGTGTTGATGGCTCCATCTGGGGCCAGGACTTGGCAAAGAAAAATACTCTGCCGGATTTCAGTGGCAAAGTTGGCACACCGCATTCATTGACGTTGCACTCGTTCGAGGGCGATACCCGCAAGTACCCGACGGAATACACGCAGGAATTGGATTTTGACCTCCCTACGGACCTTGTGCGCAAAGGCTACATTTTCGTGGGCTGGTCCTCGAAGCAGGTTGCGGAATCCATGGCGGACATGGCGGCGTCCATCGCGAAGGGCGAAACGGAAGACAAGGAATTTTACGCCCAGTGGCTAAAGTCAAACGATGTCGGCTGCTACGAGATTGCCTCGGTCGATAGCCTTTACAAGTTTGCATTTGCGGCGAACGCCATTGTGGATGGAGAACTTTGCGGCGTGCTTGCAGATAACATTGTCGTGAACGAGAATGTGCTTAAAGAAGTGGCCCTGAACGGCGCCGGAACTAATTTCAAATTGTGGACTCCGATGAACGTCAACGAGGGCGCGAAGTTGACGCTTGACGGTAACGGCAAGACCATCAGCGGATTGTACTTCAAGGGCAATGACGTGAATGATGTCGGCTTGTTTGGCAAGGTGGATGGTATTGTCACTATCAGTGACCTTGGCATTGTAGATTCCTATTTTGAAGGAAATATTTCTATCGGGGCATTTTTGGGGAGTGGCGGTGCTAAAACAACCATCAAGAACAGTTTCAATGCGGGTACCGTGCGCGGAAGTGTAAATGTCGGCGGCCTTGTCGGGGGTTTCGGAGGAGAATTGAACATCACGGGTAGTTACAACTCGGGCTCCGTAAACGGAACAGCAGATAAAGTCGGCGGCTTTGTGGGGCATAGCAACGGCACATTGAACATCACGCAAAGCTACAACACGGCCTTCGTGAGCGGAACGGCGGAAAACGTCGGCGGCCTTGTGGGGCTTAACGATGGTGCATTGAACATCACGCAAAGCTACAACACGGTCTCCGTGATTGGTGCGTATTATGTCGGTGGCCTTGTGGGGAATAGTAGTGAAACATTTGCTATCACGAACAGCTACAATGCGGGTTCCGTGATTGGAACTGATGCTGTCGGCGGTTTTGTCGGGTATGTTGCTGTCGGTCGTGATGTATCTATCACGGAAAGTTTCTTCCTTGCAACGGATGGCGTCAAAGGCTGTGGTAGAGGATGCAATGCTGATAGCAAATTGGCCCATTCCGGGGCAGATTTCCGCAATGGCACGGTCGCGAAAGAATTGCAACTCTATAATGGTGAAGATGGCGTCAACGGTTCCATTTGGGGGCAGGACTTGCGAAGTGCGTTTTCCCTGCCGGACTTCAGTGGCAAAATCGTGTCTTCTTTGACTTTGCACACGTTCGAGGGCGATACTCATGAGTATCCGACGGAATATGTGAGTGAAAAGGGGTTTGAACTTCCGGCTAATCTTGAACGCGAAGGTTACACTTTCGTGGGCTGGTCCACGAAGCGGGTTGCGGAATCCTCGGCGGACAAGGTGACCTCCATCGCGAAGGGCACGATGGGTCACTTGGAATTTTATGCACAGTGGCGTGAAGCAAATGGCTGTGAAAAAACAGGGAATCTTGCCATGGTGGACGGGATTTACCAGATTGGCACTTGCGGCGACCTTTACAAGTTTGCCGAAATTGTGGGTGCCGCCAGCAATGCTGAAATTAGTGGAAAACTCACTGACGATATTGTTGTAAATGACTTGGTGCTTGAGGGCGTATTGAACGATGGTCAGTTTACGCCGTGGACTCCGATGAACGTCAAGAGCGGCGTTCAGGTGATGTTCAATGGCGCCGGCCATGTTATTGGCGGGCTGTACTTCAATGACTACAGTGGACAAGGAGTTGGCTTGTTCGGCAATGTGCAGGGAACAGTCTCCATTGACAGTTTGGGAATCGTGGATTCCTATTTCAATGTGAAAGGCGCTGTCGACCACTACATTGGAAGTGTCGGCGGCCTTGTGGGGTCTAGCTATGGTACATTGACCATCACGAACAGCTACAACATGGGCGCCGTGAGTGGAGATGCCGATGTCGGCGGCCTTGTGGGGTTTAACGATGGTACATTGAGCATCACGAACAGCTACAACGCGGGCTCTGTGAGTGGAGATGGAATTTTTTCGAATGTCAGCGGCCTTGTGGGGTCTAGCTATGGTACATTGACCATCACGAACAGCTACAACGCGGGCGCCGTGAGCGGTAGTTACGATGTCGGCGGCCTTGTGGGGTATGTCGATGGTGAAAACGTCACATTGAGCATTACGAACAGCTACAACGCTGGCTCCGTGAGCGGTAGTTACTATGTCGGCGGCCTTGTGGGGTATGCCTTTGGAGAAAATGTCACATTGAGCATTACGAACAGTTACAACGCTGGCTCCGTGAGCGGAGATAGCAATGTCGGCGGCCTTGTGGGGGGTAGCGATGGTACATTGACCGTCACGAACAGCTTCTTCCTTGCGACGGGTAAAGACGGCGTCAATTACGGCGGCACCGAAACATCCTTGGAAGATTTCCATAAGGGGGCTGTCGCGTTCCAGTTGCACGACTGGTGCGAAAAGGACGGCGACGTCTGCAAGGAAGGCGGCCTGAACGGCTCCGTATGGGGTCAGGACTTGAATGATGCGAATTCCTTGCCGGACTTCAGCGGTTCAGTCGGGCACAAGTACGGTAGCATTGTGTTCTTCTACGGCGAAGATGATAAAATCGATTCCGCCCATGTGGACGCCGCGTCCGAACTTGCCGTGGATTTCCCGAACAACGTTGTCGTCTCCGGCCCCATCAAGTTCAAGCGCACGTTTGCGGGTGGCGGCTACTCGACCATCATGCTTCCGTTCACGCCGAATTGCTCTAATAACGACTGCGTCGAAGGCGTGAACTTCTACGCATTCTCCAATTATGAAAATGCGACTGTCGGTGTCTCTGAAGTAAGTCCGAGCGCACTCCAGGCGAACACTCCGTATCTGGTGCAGGCCGCGGGCGCTGCCGAAATTGTGTTCAAAAACGGCGGCACGTTCAACACGACGACTGGCGATGCGTACGATTCCGAAACCGGCCTTTACAAGAAGGTCCTTGCTGGTGAAGGCGCTGGTTGGACGATTTACGGCACATACGCGTACAAGCAGTGGAATGCCGGTGACGCGGGCATTGGCTCAACGTACGGATTTGCCGCAAACGACGGTGTTAATGACCCGGCCATTGTCGGTGAGTTTAGGAAGGTCGGCGCGGGCGCCTACATCTATCCGATGCGCGCGTACTTGGAATACGTGGAGCCTTCTGTAACGCCGGCTCCGAGAAGTATGGATTCCGCTCGTCGCTTCGCGACTCCCGGAATGACATGTGCGGCAGGAACTTCCGGAATGACAAGTGTGGCAGGAACTTCCGGAATGACGGGTGCGGCAGGAACGTCCCGAATGACAACGGAACTTCCTGAGGAAATCCGTGTCGTGGTCGCTGGCGCGGAATCTGTCGACGAAAACCGTGCGGATGCAGGAACCATGAAGGTCATCGGCACCATCAACACGCGCACCGGCGAATTCAAGTTCGCAAACGACCGCTGGTTCGACTTGCAGGGGCGCTACCTCGGCAGCAAAAAGCCCACGCAGAAGGGCGCCTACTACAACAACGGCAAGAAGGTCATCGTGAAGTAGTTTTTTTTACAAACAACTTACAAACGCCCCCTTGCCAAAATAGGGGGTGTTTCTATATTCCTGACCGAGCGTTACGAATAGTCTCCGAACACCTGAAAAAAAATCAGGTGTTTTTTTGTCAAAAAAAACGACTTCAAAATAGGAGAAACTATGTCGAATAAAAAACAACGCAAAGCCCGCGAAATCCCCGAGGCCCTCCGCGGCAAGACGTTCCTCGACGCGAAATACGGTCCCGCCTTCCGCGCGCTGCTCTCGGAGGACGAGGCCATCCGGGATTTCCTGAACAGCATTCTGCGCCTTGAGCCCGGACGTCGCATCAAAACGCTCGAGTACACCTTCGAGGATCCGCTGGATTTCCGCACGCCCGAGCGCAAGACGCTGATTTTCGATGTCCACGCCTGGACCGAGGACCACCGCAGCCTCGACATCGAACTGCAGCGTGCGACGCACTCGTTTTTCATCGACCGCGTGCTGCTGTACAGCGCGTTCCTCGCCGTCAAGGGGCGGCAGAAACTCGAGAACTCGCCCGAATTCAAGTCGCTCGATGAAAAGGAACGCCTTTACCGCCGCTACGAACTGCCCGAGGTCATCTCCATCTGGCTCTGCAACTTCCACCCGCTGGGTAATGGCCGCGAGTACCACGATGAGTGGAAACTGTACAGTCAAAGCGACCTCGCGCACAAGAAGGCTGTACCCGTTTCAGAAAAGTTAAGGTATATTTTAGTAGACTTGCCCGAGTTCGCGAGGGTCTGCAAGAATCCGGAATCCAACGAGGCGAAGTGGCTCTACCTTGTGGCGAAAGCCGGCGACGAGGAGGAACTGCCCGACTTTGGGGACCCGGTTTTCGAGCGCGCCGCGGACCGCATCCGCGTGAATTCGGCAAGCGAAGAACTTCTCAAAAGGCAGGCTAGGGAAATGGTGACACAGGATGAGATAGACGTTCGCTTGGTCGACGCCGAGAGGCTCGGCCTGCAAAGAGGCATGCAGAAAGGCCTGGAAAAAGGCGAAAAGCTCGGCATGGCAAAGGGCGAAAAGCTCGGCATGGAAAAAGGCATGAAATCCGTTGCCCGCAAGATGCTTGCGAAGGGCTCGCCGCTTTCGGAAATCGCCGATATCACGGGCCTTTCCGAAAAGGAAATCCGTGCGCTGAAGAAGTCCTAGTGTTGCACGTTGGCAATATCGAAGAAATAATCTACGCAAAATTTGCGTAGATTATTTTTGCCATAAAATGCTAATTGGACGAGAGGGGTGTGAGGTCGGGCCTGCGTCCCTTAACCACCAACCACTAATCATTATCTCTCAAAACATCCCCTCTCTCGTCTTTGCAGCTTCGCTGCCAAATGCCGGGCTCGACAATGTGACTGCAAGCAGTCCCGCTGCACTCGCCCGTTGCATTTGTCGTCTGTAGGGCCGTAGGCCTGTTCTCCATAGAGTGGATAACGGCCACTAAGGGCAAAGCCCTAAGTGTTGTATATCTCGTCTATTTACTACATTTACCTCGTTAAATTTTAATCGAAAAAGGAACGTTATGCCAGCTTTTGACCCCAATGCGAAAAAGATGCTGATTTCCGGCAACGAGGCTATTTCCCTTTCCATGCGCCACTGCAATGTGCAGCTCGCCTGTGGTTACCCGGGAACCCCCTCCACCGAAATCTTGGAAGACTATTCTGACCTCGGCGGGTACGCCCAGTGGGCCCCGAACGAAAAGGTCGCCGCTGAAACCGCTCTCGGTGCGGCTTTTGGCCACGCCCGCAGCGTTGTGACCATGAAGATGGTGGGCCTTAACGTGGCAAGCGACGTGCTCTACACCGCGACCTACACCGGCGTTGACGGTGGCATGGTGTGGATTGTCGCCGATGACCCGGGCCAGGCAAGTTCCCAGAACGAACAGGATACGCGCAATCACGCGAAGGCCGCCGTGTGCCCGATGTTCGAACCCTCCAATTCCCAGGAAGCCTACGACTTCTTCCGCATCGCCATGCAGACGAGCGAAAAGTTCAAGATTCCTGTCATCCTTCGCATGACGACCCGCGTGGACCATTCCAAGTCCATCGTCGTCCCGAAGGAGCCTCTTACTCCGATGGTGCCGAACTTTGAACGCAATATCGCCCAGCACGTGATGGTGCCTGGCTTCTCTAAGCCGGCAGGCCGCCGTCTCCGCGCCAAGATGGACGAAATGGAAGCCTGGAACGTGGCCGAAGGCCCGAACAAGGTGGAAATGCGGAGTTTGGATATGGGCATTATCACGAGCGGCATCAGCTACCACCACGTTCGCGAAGCCGCCCCGGAAGCAAGCATCCTCAAGCTCGGCATGACATACCCGCTTCCGATGCAGCTCATCAAGGATTTCGCCCAAAAGTTCGAAGGCAAGCGCCTCATGGTCATTGAAGAGAACGACCCGTGGCTTGCCGAAAATATCCGCGCCGCGGGCATCCAGGTCGAAAGCAAGTTCGACCCGATTTTCCGCTTTGGCGAACTGGACGTGAACCGCGTGCGCCGCATTATCGCTGGCGACAGGAATCCGGATCCGGTCCCCGTGAAGGGAAAGCCGCCTATGCTCTGCCCGGCCTGCCCGCACCGCAGCTCCTTTGCCGTATTGAAGGAACTCGACTGCATCGTGTCTGGCGACATCGGCTGCTACACCTTGGCCGCCCTCCCGCCGATTTCCGCGATGGACTACATGATTGACATGGGTGCCGCCATCGGCATGGGCATCGGTCTTCGTAACGTGCTCCCGCGTGAACAGGCGAAGCGCGTGGTCTCCGTGATTGGCGACTCCACGTTCGTGCACAGCGGCATCACCGGCCTTGTGCAGGCGGGCTACAACCGTCCGGAAACGGGCCACGTCGTGATTGTGCTCGACAACAGCATCACCGCCATGACCGGCCAGCAGGAACACCCGGGTACGGGCCGCCACTTGGACCACACCCCGGCCTACAAGATTGACTACAAGGAAGTCGCCAAGATGGCTGGCTTCGACAACGTGTTCGAAGTGAACCAGGTGAAGGAACCGGAAGAATTCAAGCGCCTGGTGAAGGAAGCCCTCGAAAAGGACGAACTCACCTTGATCGTCGCGAAGAGCCCCTGCATCCTTGCCCTCAAGAGCATTCTCGCCTGGGACAAGGC
>JAZLMK010000097.1:0-68818 GCA_045598645.1 Fibrobacter sp. | reverse complement strand
TTCCATCGAATCGCCTTCCGCAAGCATAGCCCTTGCAGACTCAAGCTTTTCGGCATCAGCTAAAAGGCGTTCTTCCTTGCGACCTTCATCGCGTTCTTCTTCAAGCATTGCTTCAAAAGTCATGTAGTCGCTCCTTGTCTTTGGATCCCTGTGGAAAAAGTCTACCTTATCCTGAATCGCCTGCGTAGCCGCGGTCGTCGCCTCGTCGGTCGCGAAGTACTTGAGATAATCGCGAACGGATTCGTCGGTCACCGCATCGTACTTACTAAAATTACATAATTTGCCAAGGCGAGAGAAGCGACAAAATTTATTTTGTCATTTCCGAGCCGCACAAATTAGGAACGAAGTTCCCAAAAATTTTATAAGTCAGGTCGCCCAAAGTCAGTGAAGGGTCATTTTCTCCCTGTTCTCGAACTCGTAAATCGGGCGATCCTTGCCGAAAATATCCTCCGGGCAGAGGAAGATGACGTACTGCTCCTTGAGTTCCTTGTACCTGTGCGAACTCGCGAGCGTCTCGACATCGCAAATGCCTTGGTAGTAGCGAGCGCGTTTGGGCAATTCGCCCGTATCAACCATTTGCATTTGACGCCTACGGCGTCATCGGCTTCGCTCGGTCATAAAATCATGCAAACTTGATTTTGCGACACTCGCTTTGCACGATACTCTAAATCAAATACGCGACCGATTCCATCGGCGGTATCGTCCTTGACCACGACATTGAAGCGGATGTACCTTTTGTTCGGGTCGGCCTGTTGCTGCGCCTCGCCCGCGATAGTGACGCGCTCTATATCAATTTTCAGAAGTGCTTTGAGAAAAGGCTTCGCGATTTCTTCGTCGCTGAAGACCTTCACAAACATGAAGTTATCCCTGATGGTAAGTTCCTCGAGGGACTTGTGCTTTCTACCCATTTTTCCTCCTGTCGCTACATGCTTGAAAGCGACGGATTGAACCATATAGCAAGACTTGCGGCATTTACGTAGGAGAGCGCCCTCTCCATAGAAAGGCCCGTTCTGCCGCGGAGCCGAAGCCCCTGGCGCACAGACCGCCGAAGTACAAAATGCAGCATCCGCTGCAAGAAGCCGTGTGAAACCCCGCCGGTAAGCGATTAAAGCGCCTTGATTTGTGCTTCGGAAAGTTCCAACACTCGGCAAACTTTTTCCTTCGAATCGCCTTCCGCTAGCATAGCTCTTGCGGACTCAAGCTTTTCGGCATCGGCTAAAAGGCGCTCTTCCTCGCGGCCTTCTACACGACCTTCCTCGCGGCCTTCCGCTTTCCCCTGCAGGTAGGAGCCTTGCTTTTGACGCTTCGCGTCAGTCGCTGCGCTCGGTAATATCGGCAAATAAATTTGCCGCTGCAACACTCGCTGGCAGACTACTCGTAAAGCATGTCTGTCATATTGTCTACCTCCAGCAAAAGAACTCAATGCATTCTCCATTTTACAAAATGCATTATACAAAATGTGAAATACAAAATGTTTAATAAAAAGTCAACACACTATCAATCAAAAATCAAGCAGATGGCGTTCCAAAATTTCCTTCGCGTGGTAGGTGATGATGATGTCGGCACCGGCGCGCTTGAAGGCAATCATGTTTTCGCGGATGATGGCGTTCTCGTCGATCCAGCCGTTTTTGCCAGCGGCCTTCACCATGGAATATTCGCCACTTACGTTGTACACAGCCACGGGGACATTGCTGATTTCGGCGGCACCGCGGAGTACGTCGAGGAAAGCGAGGCCAGGCTTCACCATCACGATGTCGGCGCCTTCTTCCAAGTCGAGTTCCACTTCGTGCATGGCTTCGCGGGCGTTTCGAACGTCCATCTGGTACGTTTTGCGGTTGCCAAAGTGCGGGGCGGAATCGGCGGCATCGCGGAACGGGCCGTAGTATGCGCTCGCGAACTTCGCGCTGTAACCCATAATCGGCGTATTGGTAAAGCCCGCGGCATCCAAGGCTTCGCGGATGGCGGTGATGTGGCCGTCCATCATGTCGGAAGGGGCGACCATGTCGACACCGGCGGCGGCCTGCGAAACAGCAGTCTTTGCAAGGAGTTCAAGCGTTGGGTCGTTATCCACGTCGTTATCCTTGATGATGCCGCAGTGGCCGTGGCTCATGTATTCGCAAAGGCAAACATCGCAAATCACATAGATTTCCGGGAACTTCGCCTTGATGGCACGAACGGCGCGCTGGACGATTCCATTTTCATCGTAGGCGCTCGTCGCCATTTCGTCCTTGTGGTCCGGGATTCCGAACAGGAGAATGGACTTGAGGCCGAGCGGGCCAAACGTCGCGATTTCCTTCAGGAGCGTATCGATGGAAAAGCGGAACTGGTTCGGCATCGAAGGAATTTCTTCCTTGACACCCTCGCCTTCCACCACGAACATGGGGTAAACGAGGCAATCGGCACTGACGGAGGTTTCCGCAATCATGTTGCGGATGGTTTGATTTTGACGAAGACGACGAGGACGGAAAAGCATAGTAGTGAGGTATGAGGTCGGCGCGGTGCGCCTTTCAGGTATGAGGTTTCTAGTTTTAGGTTTTTGATACTATCACTGACTAATTTAAAAAAAAGATGAAGTGCGAGCAATGAACCATGGCAAAAAGCTCGTTTCTGGCGTGAGTTCGCTGCGCTTGAGGTCGGCCCCATACCTCACACCTCAAAGCACCGAAGGTGCGACCTCATCCCTCACACCTCATCCCTTCTAAACTCTTCTTCCATCTGCTTGAGTTCTTCGGCCCAATCGGATTGTATTTTCTGTTTGAGTTTCTTGGCGAGGCTCGGGGATTTACCCTGGGTGGAGACGGTCACCGCGATATTCTGGCCGAAATCCATGCGGGCTGGCACAATGAAATCGCCATCCTGGTAATCGCAGGCGTTGTTCACCAAAATGCGGCGGGCGCGGGCATCATTGCTGACTTGCGCATTCACCGTGGGCTGGTCGGTGCAGATAAACACCAGCGAAGCACTACGAAGATCGAGAGTTTCGTAGGGGCGCTCTTTTAAGACGAGAGACGAGAGACGAGAGACGAGAGATGAATTATCAATAGCAAGACTCCTCAAGTCCGGGTCAATCACGGGAGCGACGACAGTGATGCGAGCACCCGTGGGCAAGAGCGTCTTCACCTTGCGAAGGGCGATGCGACCGCCACCCACGACAAGGACGTTTCTGCCTTCAAGATTCATTTCGATGGCAAAGAGAGACGGCTTCGCCGCTGCATCGGGGCGCAAAGACGTGGTCGAAGTCGTAGCGGTTTGCGAACAAACTTCCCCGTTCACCTTGCAGACTTGCTTTGCGACCATGTCCGGGAATTCCTCCCATTCGCCAAGCGGCGGCAAAAGCGTGATGGGAATCTGAGGAAAATCCTTCTGCGCAGCGGCGACAATCGCCGGGATATCGGCCTTGGAATGCTGGCCGTTCAAAAGCAGGTACGGGAGCAGCGTCACCGATTCCACATCCTCGCGCAGAACGGCGCGCAAGTCCGTATCGAAATCGGCAAGGCTCGTGCTTGCGACGCGAGTGCCCGGCATATCGTGATGCAAGCGGTCCAACACAGCCTCGAAACCGCAGTAGGCACCCGGGCGGATGCAGTTATGCGCAATGATCAGGACGACTTTCATGCGTAATACTCCGCAATTTTTTTCACCAGGGAATCCATCGTGGTTTCGTCGCTTTCGATGACTTCGAAGCCGTACTTGCGGGCCGTGGCGGTTGTCTTGCGACCGATAGAGAATGCCAAACGAGGAACGGAAATTTCGGTAGCGTTTGGTTCGAGAGTCGCCTGTGCGAAATTTTCGACGGCGCTGGAACTTGCGAAAACGACGGCATCGGCTGTGGCGACGGTTTCGCGCTTCCATTCGGGCAATGTTTTTACAGGGAGCGTTTCGTACACGACCCAGCGAGTCGCCTTGGGGAGAAGCGTCGTGAGGGTTTCGTCCGCAAGGTTCCCCTGCAAAAGGAGAATTCGGGATTCCTGAATTGCGAGATTCTCGCGGCGAGATTCGCGCGGGTCAACAGAGGATTCACGCGGGTCAACAGCGCACTTTTCAGCAAGCAGTTTGCCGAGGCCTTCGCCGGTATGGTCTTCGGGAACAAAGTCAGAGTGCAGACCGCGTTCCAGCAATTTCTTTTCGGTAATCTTTCCCACACTCGCGATTTTCTTGCCGGCAAGCGCACGGATGTCGAGGCCCGCCTTGAAGAACGCCTCGAAGAAGCTTTCCACGCCATTCGTACTCGTGAAGGCAAGAACGTCGAAGTTCGCGAGATCGGCAAAATCCGCCACGGCGCCATCCAACGCACTCACGCGCGGGTCAACGCTGCGGGTTTCAATCATCGGAGTTTCAATGACTTCGGCACCGAGGGCCGTAAGCTTTGCGGAAATGCCGCTCGCCTGCTTTGCTGCGCGCGTCACCACGAGGCGCTTCCCGGAAAGCGGCAGATTCTTGCGCCAGGCAAGCGATTTTCCAAGTTCCACGACACCGCCCATAATCGTAATCGCAGGCGCAGTCACGTTTTCGCGGACAATCGTCTCAGCCGCGGTTTCGAGCGTACAAGTCACGGTGCGCTGGTAGGGCGTCGTCCCTTTTTCAATAAAGGCCAAGGGCGTTTTCGGGTCCTTGCCGCATTCCACAAGGCGGCGAGCAATCATTTCCATGTTCGCGATGCCCATGAGGAAAATCAAGGTGCCCGGGCACTTCGCGAGAGCCCCGAAATCAAGACCCGAGACAGACGAGAGATTGCTTCGCTCCGCTCGCATTGACGTTTCAATCGGCGCATCCTGTTTACTGTTTACCAACCACTGCTTACTTTCTTCCTTCTCATGCCCAGTGATAATGTGGAAACTCGTCGCGATTCCGCGATGGCTCACGGGAATCCCCGCATACGCAGGCACGGAAATCGCCGATGTCACGCCAGGCACGATTTCGAATTCAACGCCCGCGGCCACGAGTTCCAAAGCCTCTTCGCCACCACGGCCGAACACGAACGGGTCACCGCCCTTGAGGCGCGCAATCGTCGCCCCGGGCATCTCCTGCGCGAACTTCACCAAGAGTTTGTTGATTTCAGATTGCTTAACCTTGTGGTGCGTGGGCATCTTCCCCACATCCACCATTTGCGCCTTGTCGTTACAAAAAGCAAGAATCGAAGGCGAAACCAGACGGTCGTAAACAACAACGTCCGCGCGTTCCAAAATCGCTTTCCCGCGCAGGGTAAACAGCCCCGGATCGCCGGGCCCCGCGCCAATCAAAAATACTTTGCCAAATTCACTCATCGTTCAAAAAAAATACAAATGCAAAAAAATTAAGCCAACTGCGCCTTGATTTTACGAGCCAAATAAACGCCCAGGGCTTTCGCGCTAGGTACGGCATCGACTGATTCAGGGACAAGACGGCAAGATTCCTCGGCCTTGAGCAAGCGTTTGCTCGCCTCGTCCCAGTAGATGCCGCGGATTTTCATTGTGCGAGAACCTGCGCAGCCTTCGATTGCCGAAGCGTTCACGAATTCCGCAAAGCTCGCCACGGGAAACTGGCAGCCGGCATCGAGCGCCTTGAGGAACGCCATTTCGGCTACGGCGATGCAATAGGTTTCCATATGATTTGCGCAGGCGAGAATTTCTTGAACTTCCGCGAATCCAAATCCGTCGGTGCGCGACTCTTGTTCAAAACAGCGCGGCTCACACAAAGTTTCTATCGCGAGAATGCCCTGACCGCTTGCAGGAAGCACTTGTTCTGTGCTGAAATATTCCGTCACCTGGTCGGCGAGGCCCATGCGCTTGAGGCCCGCGGCGGCAAGCACGACGCCATCTAGTTCCGCGAGTTTCGCGATGCGCGTCTGGATGTTCCCGCGAATCGGGACGTACTCCAAATCAGGACGAAGCGCCTTGAGTTGCACCACACGGCGAATACTTCCGGTGCCGACTTTTGCACCCGCAGGCAAGTCCATGAACTTCGTGCCGGCGGCACCGCCTTTCGAGAGGAATGCATCGCGCGGGTCTTCGCGCTTGAGGACAGCGGCGAGCTTGAATTCCGGAAGAACTTCGGCAGGCATATCCTTGAGGCTGTGGATTGCGATATCGGCGCGGCCCTCCAGGAGCGCGACTTCCAACTCCTTGATAAAAACGCCCTTGCCTCCAAAACTCGCAAGCGACTTATCGAGGCGGCGGTCGCCTTCCGTCGTCATCGATACGAGTTCGTATTCGAGGTCGGCGCATTTTTTTTCTGCACTGTTTTCGGCGGCGCGATCCAATGCGCGGTTTTCGGCGACGCGGCTCGATGCGACGATTTCGTTGGCGGCCATGGTCGTCTGGGCCAGCGCCAAGGCGCTTTTGCGGGTGGCTATGCGAAGTTTCATTTTCCCTCCGCGCAGTCAAAGTTCGCATTTTTCAAATTTGCACCATCCGAAGACGCGCGTTTCAAGCATTCCAGGAACGCAGCAGTCTCCGCGGCCCCATTGGCATCCTTCACGCGGTACAGATAATCGTTCGCCATCTTTTTCGCGAAACGCACATACATCACGCGGATGCGTTCGCGATCGGCATCACTCACGTCCGGAAGCGAGCGGAGCAGTTTTTCACATTCTTCTTCGGCGGTCGCGACCATCTTGCCCGCAACCACATGGATTTCCTTGGCGACATCGTCCATGCGGTACCACTGCAAGAACTCCCCAATGCCCTCCTGAAGAATTTTCTGGGCCGCGGTCAATTCCACCATACGCAAACGGCGGTTTTCCGAGACGATTTTCTCGAGGTCGTCGACGCAGACGTACTCTACGCCAGGGAGGGTGCCGATGGAGGATTCCGCGTTGCGCGGGCTCCCGAGGTCTATCACAAGAGTCTTTTTGCAGGCGCTGTTTTCGGGATGTATGGATCCCGTCACCCCTTCGGGGTTCCAGGATGACGCAGTGGCGGCGCAGTTCCCAGATGACGCGGCAGAAAATTCCTCGCGAGTCACAATCGGTTCCTGGCATGCGCTGCACAAAATGAGCACGTCGCACTTGCCTATCACGCTGTAGCGGTCCTCGAACGGCACTGGCGTCAGCACGTCGGCAAACTTCTGCGCATTCGCAAAGGTCTTGCTGCTCGCAAAAATCTTCGTCGTGTTCTCCTGCACGTACTTGAGCATCAAGGAGCCCATCTCGCCCAGCCCCACGATGTAAACCGTGCGGTTTTCCAAATCGTCGAAAGTCTTCTGGACTTGCTTCATCGCCAAGAACGGGATGTTACAACTGAGCTTGCTCAGGTTGGTTTCCGTCTTGATGCGCTTGGTCGTCGTGATGGCGCTCTGGAAAAGCTTGTTCAGGCTCGTTCCGGTCGCCTTCAACTGATGAGCCGTCTCGTAGGCCCTGCCAATCTGGTGCAGAATCTGGTCCTCGCCCATGGCAACGGAATCAAGACCAGCGCACACGTTCATCACATGGTGCACCACATCGTCACCCGACTTTGTGTAAAAGAACTGGGCAAAATCTTCGTATTTTTGCTTGGCGAGGCCGCACACGTACCGCACAATCTCGGCACATTCCAAATCGCGGTCACTCGCCACATAGACTTCGGTGCGATTGCATGTGGCAAGAATCAGGAGTTCATCGAAAGGGCTATGTTGCAGGGCATCAGTCTTCACATCCATCGGGATGTAGAATTTCTCGCGAATCGCGATTTCTGCCACCTTGTGGCTCATGCCTGCCATATAAATCTTTCGCATAGTCAAAATTTAGAAATTTTCTTCAACATTCGTTTCAATCCACTCAAAACGACGATTTAACCAATCCATCATGGCCTTCACGCCTTCATCGTACGTTTCGTAAGGATCCTTCAAAGCCCAGTTTTCGGTATTCTGAAGCACGGGCCAGCGCCGATACTCGTTGTCGATAGCCTTGGAAATCATCTCGACATACCCCGGGACACTGTCCACGAGCGAACGGAAAACTTCGCGATGGTTGCGCCAATACTTCTTTGCGCCCTCGCTTACAACCGAGTCCTTAAACAGGTACCGATTCCACCTATAACTGCGAATATACCAGTTCTCCCATTTTTTGCATTCATCACGCGACGCATTGCCAAAGCCCAAGTCGAAGTCCCACAAGGGCCCAAAGTGAATGACATCGCCCTTTTCCCACGAGAAAAAAATGCTCCTGGCAAAATTTCCGTCTTCGTTCTTGGCGAATTCCTGCACCCAGTAATAAAGCAAGTAATCGTCCAAGTCCACCCAATCCTTGACCGAGGTTTCTTCTTTGCGGGCGCCCATCGCCAGGAAGTTTTCGAATTCATCCAAGTGCTCCTGGAGCATGCGAGTGGATTCTTCCGTAAGATTCTTTGGATACTTGACATGAATCTGGTTTCCCATTCCCGTAGTGATGTACGGCGGGTCAAGTTTCTTGTCGGTTTCTTTTTCGAGCAAGAACGAGGAATCAGTCTTTGCAATGTTCACGCGATTTTTGGAAGCCTTTACAGTTTCGGCAAACAAGTAGAGTCCCATGTACTTGCGATTCAAGAACAGTTCCACAAAAGCAACCCGGGGCGTGTAACGGGCTCCCAGCCACTCCGAAAGTTTGAACGTCATGTAGTTGCGCAAATGCGTCTTGTCGCCAAAGTTCGCAATCAAAGCCCAATCCTTATTGGCGGGCATTCCGAACATGGATATTTTTTCGGCAAACTCCAACTTCATCCCGTACTTGGGCATGTGAATACTTGAATTGCCTCGCCCACGTAAGGAAAGTTCCATCACCTTTGTATCGGCTTCTTTTTCGCCATACACTTGAAGCCAGGCTTTGTGCTCCGTTTCGTTGTCGCGAATTTCTGCGAAGTCCTCAATTTCAATAACAACGCGGGGAATTCCCGAATACGGATAACGAGAATCGTCCATTGCAAGGTAATCAGGTTCGTTTTCAGTAGACTCCCAAAAACAACCGCTAGCCAAAAGCGGTAAAACACAAAGCACCATGTACAAAAAGCGAGTCAGCATTTGTATGTGCACAATATAAAAAAGAGAACAGCAAGGCCATAAGAACCTGCGCGGGTTTTGTATATTATAAAGGCAATGCACGGTTTCATAAAAAAAATTTCTCTAGCCTTAGTTGTGGCTCTTTGGCCAAACAACCTCTGCGCCACCGAGACCCTGCATCCCGTAAAGGCGCCCTCGACAAACTTTTCCACCAGCGGATTCTTTGAACTGGACGAAGACGTATACAGCGCCGACATGTTCGTTTCGGCAGAATTCGCCCCCTTCCAACGACTCAGCATTTATGCGGACGGATCCTTTCGTTTTTTGAGTTACAGTTACGAGTATTCCACCAAAGGCTACATCCACAACTACTGCAACTTGCACGTGAACGGCTTCAACGAGACCTACATCGGCGCGCGCGCATTGATTTGGCACAACATCGGTCTGGACATCAACTGGAGATTCCCTCCCGGAGAAGGCTCGCAAATCAACAGATTCCACAGACTGAACATAGAACCCTTCGTCCTTTACAACATTTCGAGAGACCTGGCCGTCGGAACCGCATTCCGCTACGACACGTTCCTTGAAGACAAAAACTACAAGTCAGGAGACGAATTCGGAATCAAAGGAAGCCTCGCATGGAAATTCTGGTGGGACCACGACAAATCCAGCGGCTGGCAAATTTCCGAAGTCATCCTTTACCAAGTGCGCGCCGAGGAATCCGAAAACAGGAATCTTTCCAAGCCTTACCGCAACATGAAAGACAAGTACCGCGGTCTAAAAATGGACTTCGACCTTGTCCGCTATTTCAACATATTTTCAATGCCCGTTGGATTTGGCCTGAACTACGAAATCCACAAAGGAACTCTATTCGGATTCGAGACCGGACATAGGATTGGATTAGAAATGCGCATCAGGTAAACGACGCAGGCGTCAAATTTTATCCACGGAAAAACGAAAAACTGGTCTTTTTCAGTTCGCGCAGGGAGTGGAGGACTGCAAATTCTGTTTTTTCGCCACCCAAGGACTGCACTATGGACTGCGCTATGGACTGCGCGGCGTTAATAGACTGCGCAGCGTTAATAGACTGCACTGCGTTAATAGACCGCGCGGCTTCCGCTATTGCACGGTCAAGTTCTTCGGCGCCCGCCGCATGGAACATGGCGTAAACATTGTACGGGAAGCCATCGAACGGGGCTCGTTCGTAGCAATGGGACACATGCGGATTCGCGGCAAGAATCTTCCCCGCATCGGCAATCCGGCATTCTCCACCATTTACTATTTCTCTCTCGCCTCTCGCCTCTTGTCTCTCGTCTAAAAATCGTCTCTCGTCTATTTTGAAGCAGACCATGGCATTGTGAGCAAAGCCCGCCTCCTGATGCCGGAGGACAGCCCCAAAGCGGCGCATGCGTTTTTCCGCCAAATCGCTGCGGGCGCCTTCAAGCAATTCGCGAAGACTGCAGCCGCACTGTTCGCACAAATCGGTGAACGGCGTAAGCGAATGCGGAATGTCGCCACACAAAAGGCGAATGCGGAGTTTGTCGGAATCAGATACAGGGAGCGAAGCGCGAGATGCGAGGCAACCCTTCGACAGATTCAATCCCGCAGCACTATCAACTCCATGCTTCCCTTCAACTCCATGCGTTCCGTTGTCAGTAGACGGTGCAGCCGACTTCATCACCGTGTTGATCTTGAACATTCGCTTCGCGGCCATCGCATGCGCGTCGTGCAACGCAGTCGTCAATTCCAGTCGGTTGAGAACTGCCTGCACAGCCGCCTCGGATTCCGCGATGATGGTAAACCACACGTTGTATTCGTGACTGCGGACATAGTTGTGCGTAATCGCAGGAATTTCGTTCACGACAGCGGCAAAAGTTTCCATCGCCGTCGGGGCGCGTCCGTTGCGCGGTTCCGAAAAATCAAGTTCGCTTACCGGGACCTTCCCCGCCACGAGGCGACTCACAAAGCCAAGTTTGCGGGAATCGTAAACGCCACCAATGCGACGGATAACACCGCTTGCACGGAGCGATTCCACCGCTTCGAAAACGGACTGTTCCGATAAACTCTCTCGTCTCTCGTCTTTCGTTTCTCGTCTAACCATACGCGCAAGAACAGCATACGGTCGCTCCGCAATCGGGAACGCGTCCTGTACGATATCGAGAATCTGCTGTTCTAAATTCGTCATACAAACCTCAGGGGCGCAACGCGCCGACCTCATCCCTCAAAGGCGCAACGCGCCGACCTCACACCTTTATCTCCTCGTCCGTGAGGTAGCAGGCGGGGTCTTCGGCCCAGAAGTCGCCAGTCACGGCTTCGGCGCGGGTGCGGAAGTTTCCGTTGCAAAGATTCAGGAAGGCGCAGTTCGGACAACGTCCCTTGAGAATCGGCTTTCTGTTCTTGAGGCCCGCCATGATCGGGTTCGATTCGTCGGTCCAGATTTCGCCGAAACTCCTTTCGCGCACATTCCCGAGCGTGATATACTGCGTAAACTGGTCCGGATGCACGTTTCCAATGCTGTCGATGTTGCCGAAAGCCATGCCGCTGCGGTTTCCGCCATTGCGTTGAATCAGGTCGAGCACAATCTTCGCGCGTTCAGGGTCTTCGCGGCGCATGCGCTGGTAAAGGTAGACGGCGTCGGCGTGGTTGTCGACAGTCAGGATTTCCTTGTTCACACCGCGCTTTTTAAAATCAAGCGTACGGTCGATGATCAAGTCCATGGCGCGACGGCTTTCCTCGTGATCGAGGTCGGCTTCCACCATCGCAGAACCGCGTCCGCTGTAAACCAGGTGGTAGAAGCAAACGCGGTCGATGTTCTCGGCTTCGAGCAAATCGAAAATGGCGTTCAAGTCCTGCACGTTGTGGCGCGTGATGGTAAAGCGGAGGCCAACCTTCTGGCCGGTCGCGACGCAGTTGCGGATACCGCGAAGCGCAAGCTTGTAAGCGCCCTCCTTGCCGCGGAACTTGTCGTGGGTCGCCTCACAGCCGTCAAGGCTAATGCCCACGTAACCGATGCCTATATCCTTCAGCTTCTGAGCGACTTCCGGCGTGATGCAGGTTCCGTTCGTCGAAATTGTCGGACGGATTCCCTTACTTGCCGCGTAGTTCGCAAGTTCAAAAAAGTCCGGGCGCAAAAGCGGTTCGCCACCGCTGAACAAAAGTACTGGCACATGGAAGTCGGCCAGCTGGTCAATCAACTTTAGGCCTTCTTCGTGGCTGAGTTCGTTCTGGTACTTGATGGCCTCGGAGCGGGCGTAGCAATGCACGCACTTGAGGTTACATGTCTTGGTGCTGTTCCACACCACAACAGGGCCGCGGCCCGGGCCCACGCCGTTCTTCGATTCATGAGCGTGCGGCTCATAGCGCAGACTGTCCCCAAAGTTCGGGGCGTCCATCAAAAGCTTCGTAATGCTAATCATAAGTACAAATGTAGAAAATGGACAAAAAAGCACAAAAAAACGCTCCCGGTTTTGCACCGAGAGCGTCTTGAATTCCAGCGATAAGAAGAAATTACTTTTCAGCAGCGAACTTCTTGGAAGCGGCCTTGACCTTCGGGTCGTTCTGGGCGTCCTTGATTTTCTGCTTGATACCGTCTTCAATCTGCTTCTTGAGCTTCGCAGCGAGGGCGGGGAAACGGTCTTCCAGGGAATCACTGAAGACGGCCGGCTTCTTAGCGGCAGGAGCAGCACCCTTGCGCTTGGCGTTCATGGGGCGCTTCTTCTTGGCCGGAGCCTTCTTGGCTTGAGCTTTTTCTTGGGATTTCGGTTCCTGAGGCTTAACTTCTTCTGTGGATTTGACTTCAGTTTCTTCTGCCATAATATTACCTCTTGGAAAATGATTTAAACGACAAATGTATGATTTGACGGGCCCAAAGATAGTAAAAATTAGGCCGTTTCACGGGTTTGTCACAAAAAATTATGTTAAAACAGGGGCTTTAACCACGATTTTCAAGCCAATGAGCCAAAACGGTGATATCCGCAGGGCGGACACCGGGCACACGACTGGCCTGGCCAAGCGTCAACGGCTTCTGTGCATTCAGGCGTTGGCGGCTTTCTATACTGATGGCCGAGATTTGCATGTAATCCAAATCCGGAGAAAGCTTGACCTTTTCCATCTTCTTCTGGTCGTCGATTTCACGGGACTGACGATCGAAGAATCCCGCGTAGATTTCCTCGGCGTACATGAACCACTGATCGCGACGGGTCAAACCACACGCGGACTCAGATTGAATGGCATCGGGCGCAGCCACCTTGAAGAACATCTCGGGGTCGATTCCCGGGCGGCGGAGCACGTTTATCCAGCGAGTGCGTTCCGTTGCCAGAGCCTGGCCGCCAGCCTCGAGAATCTTGTTCGATTCTTCGGGAGTTGCCGATTCCTGGGCAAAGCGTTCCTTGAGGTTTGCCATAATGTCGCGGCGACGGACCCAGTCGGCCCAGTCGGAATCGCCTATCATGCCGATTTTGCGGGCCTTCTCCTTGAGACGCGCCTCCGCATTGTCGCTGCGCAAAAACAGCCTGTATTCGGCACGGCTCGTGAACATGCGGTACGGTTCATCGAGCAGAATATTCACAAGGTCGTCGACCATCACGCCCAAATAACTCTCGGAGCGCCCAAGAATAAAGGGTTCCTCGCCCTTCACCTTGAGGGCGGCGTTGATGCCCGCCATAAGCCCCTGGCCGGCAGCTTCTTCGTAACCGCTCGTGCCGCACACCTGGCCCGCAAAGTAGAGCCCGGGCACGGTCTTGCATTCAAATGTCGGGTAAAGTTGCGTCGCATCCACGGAATCATATTCTACAGCGTAGCCAATCTGCAAAACGCGGGCACGCGTGAGACCCGGAATCGTGTGAATTGCCGCCAACTGGATATCGGCCGGCAAACTGGAACTAAACCCGTTAATGTAAACGCGACCGATGTCCGCCTGTTCCGGTTCAAGGAACAACTGGTGGCCATCACGGTCGCCAAAACGGTTGATTTTGTCTTCAATGCTCGGACAGTAACGCGGCCCCTTGCCGTGGATTCGTCCACTGAACATCGGACTGTCCTTGAATCCGCTACGAAGAATGTCGTGGGTCTTTAGATTCGTGCGAGTGACCCAGCAAACGCAATCGTTACGAACAAATTTGTTTTTCGGGTCGCCCCAGAAACAATCCGCATTCAAACCAGGAACAGTGCCATTCAAATGGCGGTCACTCATAGGCCACGGGAACTCGTCCCCGTGCTGCACATCGCATTCGTCAAAGTCGATGAAATCCGGATCCAAGCGACTGGGAGTCCCTGTCTTGAGACGACGCAGGCGTATTCCATTGGCGGAAAGACATTCCGACAGTTTGTCTGAACTGGGTTCTCCCACTCGCCCACCGATGCTCGTCTCGAGGCCGGTAAACATCTTGGAGGCAAGGAAAGTTCCGCTAGTCACAACAATTGCACGGGTAATGTAGCGGTCGCCGTTCAAAAGCGTAATTTCAAGACGGCCGTCGGACATGCGTTCGAACGCAGCCAACTCCCCCTGAACAACGGAAAGTCCAGGCAAACCGCAAATGGTATCCCTAGCCACCTCGCTGTAATACTTCATGTCGCACTGGGCACGCGGGCCCCACACGGCAGGGCCCTTGCTCATGTTGAGCATGCGGAACTGGATTCCCGCCTTGTCGGTCAGGAGTCCCATCAGGCCGCCAAGAGCGTCGATATCGCGGACAATCTGCCCCTTGGCCACTCCGCCAACAGCAGGATTACAACTCATACGTCCGATGGCGTTTATATCCATCGTAAGCATGGCGGTCTTGACGCCCAGTTTCCAGGCTGCATGAGTAGCCTCGATGCCGGCATGGCCGCCACCGACAACTACGACATCAAATTCAGCGAGAATCACGAGAAAATCTTTTTTATTACTTTGCAGCAGAGGCCGGGGCTGCAGGAGCGGCAGGAGCCGGGGCAGCGGCAGCGGGCTTGAGAGTGTCAACAGGAGCCGGAGCCTCGATTTTCCATTCAACGTTCTTGCCGTTTACGAGTTCAGCCATTTCCTTCTTCAGGTCTTCCTTTTCGCGTTCGAAGGCTGCGTACTGCTTGTAAGTGCCATCCGGATTCACGAGATAGACCTTGGGAACGTAGCCATCGCTGTAGAGTTCGCCGAACTGGCGGGATTCGTCCCACACGATATTGATGTTGTCGTCGAACTTGGCGTTGTCGGCAAACTTGCGAATGCCGGACTTGTTGTTTCCACCGCTAGCCACAGCAACCGTGATAATCTTGCCAGCGAATTCCTTCGCGATTTCAAGAATCTGCGGAGCAGCATGGGCGCAATGTCCGCAAGTGGCGGAGAAGTAGAACACCAGAAGGGGCTTGCCGGCAAACTGCTGCAGGTTTTCGGCCTTGAGGGTAATGCCGGTGGTCTTCACTTCGAAGTTCATCTTGACAGGCATGCCGTTGGGGAGAGTATCGCCACGAAGGGCAGAGACTTCTTCCTTGAGTTTGGCTTCTTCTTCCTGCTGTTTCTTGATCATTTCTTCGCGGATGGTCTTCATCTTTTCGTTGTAGCGATTACCAATAGCCTTCAGGGTATCATCCGGCAAAGGCATCACGAAAGCAGTGTCGCGGCCCTTCTGAGCGGCATCCTTCACGCCCAGAATAAAGTACTCGGGGTCGAATTGAGTCTGGAACTGGGAGCCAATGTTGCTAAACTGGTTGAAGAACTGGACACCGATCAAGTAAGAGAACTTCTGGTTGTCCGAGGCGTTGTTCCCGAGTTTTACGGCGGCGTTGGTCACCGGTTCTTCGGGGACGACCGGCAAAGTCTTCATCACGGAATCCATATAGGCGCGGTACTTGGCCTGGTCGCCGTTGAACGTGGCGTTGGTAGCGCTATCGGGGCGGGTGGATTCGTAACGGTTCCTAGCCATCATGTTGTACTTCGCGCCAATGGCCCTGAGGCTGTCGTTTTCCATCTGCAGTTTGAACGCGGTATCGTTAGAGGCCTTGAGGTTGTCGTTGAAGCCCTGAATTACAAAATCCTGGTTCAAATGCTCGCCCACCTGGAGCGGGAGAAGGGTAAAATTCTGACCACCGAACTGGGCGCCCAGCATATAGGCGAACTTTTGGTCATCCGTAGTATTGGCATTAATGGCCGCGGCCTGCTTGGGCTGCTGCGAATTGCAGGCAACCATCGCAAGGGCGCAAGCACCGAGAGCAATCATCTTAGTTTTCATTTCATTCCTCTTTTGGAAATTTTACGGGCAATAAAATAACAAAATCACCCGTTGGAACTAAACGCCCTGAAGCATTCCAACGTCTTTTCGGCCACCTTTTCGGGACTTGTGGTTCCCAACTCGATGACCGCCTGCACAGGAGTCACATTCAAAAGACGCATCGGGTACGGCGATGCGGGGCAAAGCGACAAAAGTTCGCGGGGATCCGGCGCCGGGTAATCCGAAAAAACCATCGCAAGAATCCCCTTGCGCTGCTGCAATCCCTGAACGCGCATTCTGCCGGCCAAAAGTCCGATTTCAGAAACCTTCATGAGCATTTCCGCAGGGGCCGGCACAGGCCCAAAGCGGTCCTGCAGTTCCTGACGGATGCTTTCCACATCAGCAGCAGAGGCGATACGGGCTATGCGCTGGTACAAAGAAATTCGCGTAAGGCCATCCTGGATGTAGTCTTCGGGCAGGTAGGCATCCACGCCGATTTCCACACGGGGTTGTATCGGCTTGTCGGTCGAAGTCCCGCGCAACTGCTCCACGGCCTCGCGGACCATGCGGATGTAGGTTTCAAAGCCCACCTCGGCAATAAAGCCGTGCTGTTCTTCGCCCAGCAAATTACCGGCACCGCGGATATCCAGGTCGCGCATGGCCAACTGGTAGCCGCTTCCCAAATCGGAATACTGTTCCAAAGCCTTCAAACGGCGAGTAGACTCCGCCGAAATTTCCCCATGCGGAGGAATCACGAGGAACGCCTTGGCAAGCACATCGCTGCGGCCAACGCGGCCACGCATCTGGTACAACTGGCTAATGCCAAAATGGTGCGCGTTCATGATGATAATCGTATTGGCGTTCGGGACATCCAAACCAGACTCAATAATGCTCGTGCTCACCAGAACGTCGAATTCCTTGCTCAAAAAAGAATTCATGACGCGTTCCAATTGGTGGTCGTCCATCTGGCCATGCGCAACAGCCACGCGGGCCTCGGGCACCCAGCTTTCTACATCTTCGGCCAGCAGGTTGATGCTCTGCACTCGGTCGTTCACAATGAACACCTGGCCACCACGAGCAAGTTCGTCCTTCACCGCCTCGGCCAAAATCACATCGTCGCGCTTCAAAAGCTTGGTTTCCACCGGCAAGCGGTTCATTGGCGCCGTATTGATAAGCGAAATATCGCGGACACCCGTCATGCTCAACTGCAGCGACCTCGGAATCGGGGTTGCACTCATGCTGATAGTATCCACCGCCAACTTGAGTTCCCTGAGTTTTTCCTTCTGCTTCACGCCGAACTTCTGTTCTTCGTCGATAATCAAAAGGCCCAAGTCCTTGAACTGGTTCTTGTCGCTGAGAAGCGCGTGCGTCCCAACCAGAATCTGTACCTGGCCCTCGGCCACCTGCTTGAATATTTCCTTTTTTTCCTTGGGGCTCTTGTAGCGGTTCACCAAGGCGATATTCACGGGGAACGCGGCAAAACGTTCCTTGAAATTTTCGTAGTGCTGGGCAGCAAGAATCGTGGTGGGCACCAAAATGGCCACCTGCTTTTTGGCAGAAACGCACTTGAACGCCGCGCGCATGGCGACTTCAGTCTTGCCGAACCCGACATCGCCACAAATAAGGCGGTCCATGGGCCTGCGCGATTCCATGTCGCGCATGATGTCGGCCGTCGCCTTCACCTGGTCGGGCGTAGGCTCGTATTCAAAAGCGTCGTCGAATTCCTGCTGCATTTTCTGGTTTGGCGGGAACCCGTAGCCTTCCACCAGTTCGCGCCTGGCGTACAGTTCCACGAGTTCCTTCGCAATCTGCACCACCTTCTTCTTGACGCGCTTCTTGACATTTTCCCAATTCTTGCCACCGAGTTTGTCGAGTTCCGGGATTTTATCTTCGGGCGGGTCCAGACGGTCGATTTTCTGCAAGTCCGAAACAGGGAACTTGAGCCTGTCGCCACCGGCATATTCCAGCAAGGCGCAGTCCACCATGCCGCCGTTGACTTCCACGCGCACAAGTCCAAGATAGCGGCCAACGCCATGATCCTCGTGAGCCACGAAATCGCCGCGGTTCAAGGATTCCACCATCAAAGCGCTCGCCACGGATCCCGCAATCTGGCGCTTACGATGCTTGTTGGCGTGACGGTTGAAAATGCGGGTCTCGGTCAAGAAGGCAAAGCCATCGTCATCTTGCCAAAAGCCTTCCGTTAAATTACCAACAAAGTAATTTTCAATGGGCAGGTATTCAAAAACATGCCTCAAGCGGGTCAACGCGCCTGGCGTCGGAGCCACCACATAAACGCGACCGCCCTGTGCGGCAAAATCTTCAATCTGCTTCGCGACAGCATCGGTGCCGGTACTCGAAAAATCCTGCGGACGCACCGAAACATTGAACCAACTGGAACCTTCCGCCTGCACGTTGGTCAAATCCAACGACGCCCTGCCCGGGAACTGCCTGGACAGTTCGCCAATTTTCCACCAGATGCCTGCCGGCGGCACGATTTCCGTCGAAGATTCGCGAATTTCCTCGTAAACAGCCTCGTAGGCCAGGCTCAACTTGGCCGCCGTTTCCGAAAGCGCCGAAAGCCCTTCAAAAACAAGGCTGCACTTGGGCAGGTAATCCAGAACGCTGCAATCCAGTTTTTCGTACTGCGAGCGCTTCCACCACAATCCCGAAAAATCTCCGCCAAATTTCGAAGTCTCGGTTTCGGGCAACGTGAATTCGCCCATCGGATACAGTTCTATGCGGTCCATGCGCTCGATGGAACGCTGCGTAAAAATGTCGAACGTGCGGATGGACTCGATTTCGTCGCCGTAGAATTCAATTCTTATCGGGTGCTGGTGCAAAAAGCAGTTCACATCCACGATGCAACCGCGAATGGAAAACTCGCCCACACCGCTCACCACGGGCTGTTCCACGAAACCCGCATCCAAAAACCAAGGGCGAAGGCTCGAAGGCTCCATCACATCGCCCACCTTGAGCGTGCGAATCCGCCCCGACAGCGATCCCGGAGCCGGCAAGCGCATCAAAAGCGCATCCAGCGGGCAAACGGCAATCATCGGCCTGTCGGCATGGCCCACATCCCTAAAGAACTTCAAGCGCTCTTCAAGAACACCCTCGAAAGGGACCTTCTGTTCGTACGGCTTAAGGCCGATGGAAGGGAAAAACCGTACAAAGTCCTCGCCCACCAGGTTCTGCAGGTTTTCCACCCACACTTCGGCGCTCTTGTAATCCTTGGCCACCACCAAAGTATTTTCGGGCGTACCAAAGAAACGCCCCGCCACCATCATGCTCGCCATGGGGATGGTCGCGCCATTTACATGAATCGCTTCACGGCCCGCATTCGCAAACAGCGAAAGGGACTCCGGCAAAGACTCCTGAAGAAATTCCTGTAAAGTATCCATGGCGGTTCAAATATAGAAAGTTAAAAAATCTATTTTTGAAGAAGCGCCAATCATCACTTAAAACTCGAACATTCTATCCGGGAAATTCTTTGAACTGCGTAGTTTGAGGATTTCCGTGGTAATAGTCGTTTGGACACCCGAGGCATCAACGGACACATTCATCGTCTTTAAATTGTTCGTGACGTCGTATTCAAAGGTTGTCAATACTGATTTATCTGGTTTATCGGACACCAGTTTTTCAATGCGTTTTTTCTTGGCATCGTAGTAAAGCGTGCCTTTTTCACCGGCAATGGAATAAAGATTCTCGGAAACAAATTTCGGAGCGGACCATTCACCGGAATCAAGCGGATTGAAATTGGCGTACGACATGGCCTTCAAGACTTCGCCATTGTAAGGCAGAATCTGAAATTTATTCGTCTTCAAATCAATCACCTTCATACGCGAGCCATTGATAAGTCAAAGCGAAAGATGCAGTTGACAGCAACAAAGCAAACAGAATCATTTTTTTCATAAGTTAATCCTTAACGCAACGAATAGGTACTTTTCTTGCATCGCCAAATGGGGTTGGGCCATCCCCAGCCAAAGATACCAAACAAATGAAATTACTGGTTTCTGACGTGCTCGTACCAAAAAGGATGCTACTAAACAAACTACTGCCGCATACACGCATCTTACTCCCCATGGGTTTTGCAGAAAAACCACAATCATTTGTACCTGCAAAAGTTGCAGTAAAAAAGGACTTGTCATCCGATCTAAGTCTATATTCCGTTTCGCGATTATCTGCCCCCCCCCGCAGCCTCGGCCAGCACAATCCATTCATCTTTCGTTGGCACATGCCATCCCTTGGGGCATAAGGTATCTATAATATCACGATCAAGCAATCCATATTCTTCTTGATTTCTAACCAAATTGTAATAACGGCCCGAAATTTTACAAAATTCTTCCTCGTAGCACTCCGTGGTTTCACACGAAGTTAAATAAAGTCTGCAATAATCCATCAAATATTCTCTATTGTCATAACGAGCGCATTTTTCCGTCATACCCTCAGCATACTCATAGCACTCGCTGTATTCAGTCTTTAACTGCAGATTCTCGGCCATCCACACTTGGTTGCCGATGGTCGTGTACTTGTACTCGTAGCCATCACGTTCATCAACAAATGTGCCGCGATTCGGCATGCCGTAGACGTTTATCCCTTCGGCAGGGCATACCTCGGCGGCATCCCACTTGTCCTCGGCATCCGTAGAACACGCAATAAAAGATACAGCAACAACAAAAGATATCGCCAGTAAAAATTGCATACTCAACTTCATATCGCTTTCCTTATTTCAAAAGTTGCCATGTCAGTATGGTGGAATTACGCCTCAGTACAAGGTAACTATTTGCGGCAATGGGACTATCCGTAACATTCACGGCATGCTCGCCTTCATCCCAAACGCCACTGAAAAGAGTCTCCAAAGGCATGCCTGCTGCGTTTACAATCTGCAAGGAATATTTGTCCTTCGCATCTACAGTCACGTAAACATTCTCTCCATCACGATAGATATAGCCACCGACATTTTCAACAAGGGTGTTTTCCCCATCAAATCTTGGACTCGGGGCATGTCCCCAAAGAACGTTCCCCGCCAAATCCAGCACAACTACGGAATCGACTTCGGCAAGTTCGCGACCAGTTATTCCGTGGTACGAGGGATCATCGTCAACATTGAAATCCGCGGTGTAGTTTGTATGGAACAGTTCAAACTTGGCCCCGTTCCCGTAGAACGTCTTTTCACCAGGGTTCAACGTAAGTTCCGAATACATGACAGAAATATAGTAAAGGCCACCACCGGCATCCACCAGGTTCACTTTTGCACCGACACTGTCATAAACACGGTATTCAATGTTTTCTCCGGCCTCACGGAAATAGTACCGGGCTTCGAAGCCCTTCACGACAGAACTTCCCGTTTCAGCAGTATAAAGATTGCTTCCTTACTGGATTCTATCGGTTTCGCGACAGCCAAAGCAGCACAAAAAACAACCACAAGCGTGGCGACAATTTTTCGCATAACATCCCCTCTTAATCTTTTACGCAGCGAACAGAATTTTCAACCAAATCTCCGCAAAGACTATTAACAACATCGTTATAATACGAAACAATCTCATTCCTAAAAAAATCTCGGTCAGCATTCGGTTGCGAAAATATAAAATAGGCCTTTATTCCGTCATCACTTTTATCCGAAACCTTTGCCGGTAATGCAGAAAAACCACACTCATCAGATCCATTAGAAGCGTCACCTGGATTTAACGGAGTCCACCCATAAGTCGCTTTCAACCTATACCCGGCATAATTTTCTCCGCCTATATTTTCAATCAAAGTTTTCCACTCATTATTACCAGGCAAATGCCATCCACTTGGACAAGCCCTCAATGCTAACGAATACGAATATATTCTCCCTTTTTCCCGGCAATCATCATCCGTATAGAAGCAAGTGGAACCTTCGATGGCATAATTCAAGTTCTGCGCCATCCACACCTGGTTGCCGATAGTCGTGTACTTGTACACCTGGCCATCGCGTTCATCAACAAATGTGCCGCGGGCATTTACAGGACAAACTGCGGACGCGTCAAATTCCTCGGAACTCGTACCGTTTTCGGAACACGCTACAAAGAGCGCGGCAATCACACAAGCCAAAACATTCTTCATACACCACCTTCCAACAAATAAAAAGTGACGAACAAATTAGCAACAAATACTTACAATTTCAATACAAAGTTGCGAAGCAAACGAAAATTTACATACAAAAAAAACCGGTCCCACGAATGGAACCGGTCTTTCACTGAGCTACGAAGGGCTCGAACCTTCGACCCACGCCTTAAAAGGGCGTTGCTCTACCAACTGAGCTAGTAGCCCGAGCGACCCAAATATATCAAACTTCACGCCTTTTGTAAAGGGATTCGGCTTTTTTTTGCTTTTTCTTTTTGTAAATTATGGCATATGAGTTTAATCGGGAAAATTTCCGCGATAACTGTTGCTGCGCTCCTCGTGCCAGCGGCGTCTTTCGCGTACTTCGAACACGGCACCGCCGGCCAAGAAGTTTTCTCGTTCATGGGCACTTTCGATAGCCCGCGCAACGCCGCCTTGGAAAAATCGGCATCGGCAAGCCCCAGTACCGACCCCTCCATCACGCAACTGAACCCGGCCGCACTGCGACTCCCCGACAACCAGAAGCGCGTGGTTTCCATGCACTGGCAGACCGGTGAATTCGCCGACAACCAGGGTTCGGTTTCGTACACAAGTTCCTTCAGGAACTTTATCTACCAGGTGAGTTACAACTGGCTGGACTACGGCACCATCGAGGGCTACGACGAACTGGGCGAAGAAACGGGCGTGGACTACAACCCATTCAGCCAACTCGCTACGGCGACCCTCGCCTTCCCCATGAAGCACATCCAGTTCGGCTTCACGTTGAAATTTGCAAGCGACCGCCTCGCCGAAGAACAGGGCGACCGCACCGCATTCGGGGCCGCGTTCGACTGGGGCGTCTCCTGGATAGCCTCCAGCAGGATTTTTGGTTTCTCTGTAATTGCCAGGGACTTCGGTTGCCTGTTGCGCGATTACGTGGATGATGGCGAAGATAGTTACTATCCGATGTCGCAGACGTTCGCCTTGGCGGGGTTCTTCAGGCCCAAGAGCATCCGCAGACTCACGCTATATGGCGAAAGCGACTTTCCGCGCTATGCCGAAGCTGACTTGAACCTGGGTGCCGAATACGCACTGGGCAGTTACTTCTCCATTCGGGCAGGCTTCACCCGCACTTGGCTTGACCTGGTCCGCGACTTCAAGGAACTGGCCTCTTCGGAAAGCCGCCCGAGCGAATCCAACGAAGCGCACATGATAAGTGCCGGCCTCGGTTACTCCAGCAGCCTATTCTCGCTGGACTACGGCATTTCGTACCTGGCCCAGGGACTCGGCTTCGAGCACCGCATTGGTCTGCGCGTAGGTTTTTAATGCGCCAGTTCGACGTCATTGTCTGGGATTACCCGCAAAACGACGACTCCAAAAACATTGAACCGCCATTCAAGGACCGCGACCTCGGCTGGTTCTTCGGGAACGACTTGAACAAGAGTCTCGACGAAAGCGATGCGGAATGGATAGTTTTCGCCCACCAGTCCGTGAATATCGACCGCAATTTCTTGAACGACCTGGCCCAGAGCATCAGCGGATTCCCAATGGTCGACGCATTCGCTCCGAAGGTGAACCTCGGCAACGGCCGTTTTGCCAGTGGATACATCTTCCACAAGTGGAACGGTCTCGAAGAAATTCCCCAAGACGAGCCCCTGAGGTTCGTCGCCGCCCCCACGCCCTATGTGGCTGCATTCTCCAGGCGCATCGTTCAAAGGACCGGTCACCTCGACATGGACCGCACGCCCTTATTCGCCATCATGGACATCGCTTTCCGAATGCTCCACGCCGGCGGAAAGATGTTCAGCATCCCCTACCTGGTGGCTAGCCTAAAAACGCAACCGGATATGGACAACACGCCAAAAACGACAACCGAACTGGACCCGCTCCGCAAGGACTGCGCCAAGGAACTCGGCGTTACTTTGTTCAAAACCTTCGGATTTTTCGGTTCATTCGGATATCTGATGACTCACCTGGGCGCCCTCCACGAACTGTACAGGGACCGCAAAGCGCTGAACCAGAAGCGCGAATCGGCCATTTTATTGAGTAAATTCAAGCCGGGCTACCGAAAACAAATCACCGCATAGCCTTTTTTTGTATATTCAAAACATGCCCAAAGTCTGTATTGTGCTGGCGACATACAACGGTGAAAAGTATCTGGCGCAGATGCTGGATTCCCTCCTTTCGCAAACGCGAAAGGCCGATATCGTTATTGCCGTAGACGATGGATCCAAGGACTCTTCGGTCGAAATTCTGGAACAGTACGCAGGCAAGTTGCCCATGCAGATTGTAAAGCACGCCGAAAACCTTGGCCACAGGGCCGCCTTCACCCACGGGCTGGAACAGGCAATAAAGCAACTCGCGCCTAGCGACTTGATTGCCCCCGCCGACCAGGACGACATCTGGCTCCCGCACAAACTCGAGATTTTAGAAAAAGCCTTGAACGAAAACGCCGGCGGAAAAAACTACGACATGGTTTACGGCGACGCCCAGGTGATTGACGCGCAGAACAATATCGTGGCCCCGTCATGGCGTAAGTCCGAACGAATCGTGAAACACCTAAGCGTGAAAGCCCTGCTGACCGGATTCACAAACGTCACCGGCTGCCTTTCCATGTTCCGCGCCTCACTTTTGAATACGGCGCTCCCCATTCCGCAAGGTGTCCCGGTTCACGACCAATGGCTCGCACTCTGCGCCGCCGCGGGGAACGGCTACAAAGCCGTCGACGATCCCGTAATCCAATACCGCATCCACGAAAGCAATGCCATCGGCCAAGCCGGTTCGCATTCCTGGAGCAGCAAGTTGCGCACCAACCAGCAATGGGCCATCGCCGTGAGCGAATCCCAACTGGCGAATCAACTCGACGAAGGCAAGCGACGTTTTCTGGGCCAGTACATCAAGTACATGGACAAGCGGTTCAAACGATATTTGCTCCCCTTCCATTTTTTCTGGCTGCTCGCCAACACCAAGGCCATCAACCCGCATGTACATTGCCCCATTACGCACTTGCTTCACGCTTTGTTCGGCACCATCGGCGTAAAGTTCGCCATTCGATTTTTAGGAAAGAAATGAAAACGAAGATTTTTGCACTACTCGCCACGCTCGGTCTGTTTATTTCGCACGCAGGCGCTGCCCAGAACGGCGACCCCACGGTCAGCCATTTCACATTCGTGAACCCGGACAAGGACTACGAGGTGAACATCCGCGGACAACTCGTGGATTCCGTCGCCATGACGAACCTGACGAACGCGCCCACGCACTACGACAATTCCATGTCCGTCCGCCTGTTCCTGGACGGGCACTTCACCAAGAACTTCCTGTTCGACGCACGCGTCAAGGTGAGCACCGACTATACCAACAGAGAAATAGCCTTCAATTACTACACCCCTATCGAAGGAATCCCCTTCAACAAGCAAAGTGAAAACAAGCGCACCTGGGACCTCTTCGCCGCAAACGTGAGTTACCAACTCGAGCCCGTAAAACTCATGGCAGGATTCGACTACCTGGAATGGGGCCCCGCTAGGCGAAACCACGTGATTCTGCGCGGCGAAAACAACATCTACCGCCCATGGCAAGACAGCAGCAGCCGAATCTTTGACGCAGCCCCCACGCCATATTTCGGTTACCAGTTCGAAATTGGCCCCGTAGTGTACACTCAGTACGCCGCAAAACTCTTCGAGAAAAAAGGCGAAGGCAAGTACCTGCATGCGCACCGACTGGACCTGAACCTGCCAAAGAATATTACAATCGGCCTATCAGAGACATCGCTCTACGGCACCACCACGGAACCTGCAGGCTCGAATCCCAACGAAGACGCCGACAGCACAGGCCGCGAATTCGAATGGGCCTACGTGATACCGTTTATCCCCTATGTTTTCCAGGAGCACCTGCAAGGCGACCAGGACAACATTTCGCTAGCCTTCGACTTGAGCGTGCGCACGATTCCCCACTGGGAATTTTACGGGGAACTCATGTGGGACGATATGAAATCGCCCACCAGCATGTTCGACGACGGATGGTGGGGAAACAAGTGGGCCACGACCCTAGGCATCGCCCGCGACAGTCTGTGGGCCGGCCCTGTAATGCTCGACTGGATCACGGAATACACGCGCATTGAACCCTGGGTCTACACCCACCACAAGGGCGGCGGCTACACCTACGCCAGTTATGCCCAAAGTCTCGGAAGCGACCTCGGCCCCAACAGCCAGGAAATCCATGGTGAGCTGAGCGCCACATACAAATTTGTAAAGGCTACGCTCGTCGCAGGAGCCGTCGCCAAAGACACGGCCTTCGGCGGGAACCTCACCGACATCCACGGCCCCGAAGACCGCACAGACAAAGTATTCCTGGACGACGAAACAACGCTTCGTTACAAGGAACTGGGCGGCATGTTAAACGTCTCCCCCTGGGACTGGATGAGCGTACGACTGGGCTACACGCGTTTCTTCGGCGATTATGAAGGGTTCAGGGCGACTGCCGTCGGCAGCCTCCAGTGGTAATATTCTCAATTGATTTAGAACATTTTCTTAATAATTAGCGAGCTACAAAGGGCAAGCTCGCACAAAAAACGGTCCTCAGTCGCCTCACGAGAATTTCACATCGTTCATTCTCGTGATTAAAAATCAATATTCGTTTTTTCCCGAATCGCAGTTTTCTAAGCGAAAAGAGCCTTGACATCGGCGTCGGTCTTGGCGGCAAGCGCCTTCGCCTTCCATTCGGCATCGAGCAGAAGTTTCGCCATGTTGGCGATGTTCACGGTATGGGCAGTTGCGGATTCAGCAGGCGAAAGCAATAGGCAAATGAACCGTCCCAATTCGTTTCCGCGCGTGTTGACTCCCGTAAAACCAGCAGGGCAGACAGCGAACGCCATCAGCGGAGCCTTGAGTCCGGAAATTCGCGTATGAGGCAGAAGCAGCCCCTCACCCATGTATATCCCCTGGGAAATACGTTCGGAAAGCGCCGTCCAGGCTGCATTGGCGTCAAAGGGAATTCCTGCATGGACCAGGGCATCGTAAGCAAACCCCAAAGCCCTGCTGAAGGACTCCGGTTCGCTATAGACCTTGGCATATACAGGATTCAAGCCGCTCATTCAAGCCTCAGCAATACTAGGACAGGGCCTTTTCCATAAAGTCGAAGACTTCGGGATCTGTCGCCTTGGCAACCTTCTTGAATTCCGCGAACAAAACGCGAAGTTGCTTTTTGCCCGGTTCAATAAACTGTCTGAACTTTTCAATCTTCTTGACATTGCTCAAGAAGCAGTAGGCGCCCATGGCCTGCATCAAACGCTGCAGACTAGCATGGATGAAACTCTCCCAGACGTCTTCGGAAGGATACTCCTTCACTCTCGGATTCTGGGAACGCCAATAATCAAAGAAATCCTTGATCATGTCAAGCGGCAGGCACACGTAGGGGTCCCACAGAAGGCTTGCCAAATCGTAGAACAAGGAACCGCGACGGGCGCCCTGGAAATCGACGAACGCGATTTCGGAATTGGGGCGGACCATGATGTTCTGGCTCTGGAAATCACGATGCATCAGGACCTTGGGCTGTGCATCCACCGAAACCGCCAAAAGGGAATAGAAATTACGCACGCTCTGCGGAATTTCCTGAATGCCCTTGTAGGCCATGAGGTAATTTTCGGTAAAATAGTCGGTTTCCCACTTGAGCGCGGCAAAGTCGAATCGATGGATCCAGATATTCGTATGAGTGCTGAAAATCGGGAAACTGGCCTCTTGCCACTTGATAAGGGCTTCCATGACCTCGGGATAAAGGATGCGTTCGTTACCGGAGCGAGTTCCATCTTCGGCAGGGCGCACTTCGTCCCAAAGATTGCGCTTGCCCAAATCCTCTTGCAACACCTGGCAGGATTCCTCGTCGACGCAATACACGCGGGTCACGGGCAAATCGTAACTGCGGAAGACCTTGGAGTATTCCACAAAATGCTTGAAATCGTCGTTGACTTCGGCACTGACCTGCAACACGCATTTACGGTCACCATCGGCAATGCGGAAATACTGGCGGCCCGAACCGGCGCCGGCAATAGACTGAACGGTAAAATTCTCGGAATAGCCGTGAGTAAAAAGAAATTCTCTAATCTTGGAGGAAATTTGCAAATTTTCGTTTTTCATGCTTGAAATATACACAAATAGACCCGCAAAAAAAGCGAAAAAAGCAAAAAAAAGCGCCAAGACGCCAATCTTGACCGACCAATTACGAGAATTTAATGCGAGGATCGACCATGGTGTAAAGAATGTCACTGAAAAGCCTGCCGACCATGGCCATGAGGCTACTCAAGAAGATGATGCCCATGACCACGTTGTAGTCGCGGTTCACCATGGAATTGTAGTACAAGAGGCCCATGCCATCGATATCGAAGACCTTCTCGATAAGGAGGGCGCCCGCGAACATGAGCGTGCAGATTTCGGAAAGGCGAGTCGCTATCGGGATGAGTGCGTTACGGAGGGCGTGGCGAACGAGAGCCTGCCTAAAACTCAGGCCCTTTGCGAGAGCCGTGCGCATGTAGTCGCGGCCAAGTTCCTCCAAGGCGGAGTTCTTCATGAGGAACGTAAGGAACGCGAACTCGCTAATCATGTAGCAGAAAATCGGGAGCACCAGGTGGTGCGCGAGGTCGCCGATTTTTTCAAGGAAGGTGAAATCCTCGAAGTCGTCGCTCGTGAGGCCTCCCAGCGGGAAAATGTCCAGGTACGAACCGCCGGCAAGGAAGATGATGAGCAAAATGCCAAGCGCATAACCCGGCATCACGTAGCCCGAAAAGATGACGCCACTGCTCAGGGAATCAAGCTTGCTACCATGATGCACCGCCTTCCACAGGCCAAGCGGAATGCAGATAAGGTAACTCAGGAAAAACGAAGTGAAACCAAAGAACAAGGAAATCGGGAAGCGACTCACAATCACGTCCCACACGGGGAGTCCATACGTATAGCTTGAGCCGAGGTCCAAGTGCAGCACGTTCCACAGCCACGTGAGAAAACGCTTCCAGGCAGGTTCATCAAAACCGAAGTACGCCTGGATTTGCGCAATCTGCTCGGGCGAAAGCGCCTTCGAGGCATCCACGCCGCCCTTCATCGCGGCAGCCTGCTGCGCCCTCGAAATCAATTCCTCCACAGGGCCTCCCGGCAAAAGCTGGATGAGGATAAAGCACACCAGCGAAATCCCGACGAGAGTCGGAATCATCAAAAGCAGGCGGCGGAGGATATAGGAACGCATGGAGGTGTGAGGTCGGCGCTGCGCGCCTTTGAGGTTTGAGGTTTGAGGTGTGAGGTGTGAGGTCGCTTCGCTTTGAGGTTTAAGGTTTGAGGTATGAAATATCCTCAAGGGGAGCCTGATCGACCGACCTCTCCCCTGAAAGGGAGTCGAAGACGACCGAGCCCAAAGGGGCAAAGCCCCGACCTCACTCCTCAAAGCGCGTAAGCGCGGGCTAAACTACCTCATCTTTCCGGAGCGGAGGACGTCCATCATGTTGAACGGCTTGGCGGTACCGGCGGCAATCTGTTCGGCGAGGAAGTTCACGGCGTCCACGGTGCCTTCGGCGTAAATCTGGCGGCCGCACACGTTGTGCTGGAATTCAAAGTGGACGGTGCCGTCTTCGCTGTCGAGGCTGTAGGTGTGGAAGGCATGACCGCCGAGATACTGTTCCGGCACATGCATGCGTTCCATCTGGCTCTTTTCGTCGCGGACCTTCTCGATATCGTCCGGCGTGTATTCAAAGCCCATCTTGCCAAAGCTTGCAACAACCGCGCGGGCGGTACCGCTCGTGTCGGCCTTCGTCTTCTGGTGACTTTCGACCACGGAAAGCTTGTAACCGCTAAAGGCCGTCGGGAATTCGTTCGCCAGGAATTCAATCATCGTCTGGAAGGCGACAATCTGCTTGCTCATGTTCGGGGCGATCACGCTCGGGTGGTTCGCATCGGCAACGAGTTTCGCGAGAGCCTCGCGGTCACCGCCGGTCGTACCCATCACGAACGGAATCTTGTGCTTCACGTAAAAGGCTGCGTTGTCGTTCACGGCCGTCGGGTGCGTGTAATCGATGCAAATCAGGTCCGGGTACTTGGCAAGCACTTCGCCAATGCGCTCTTCGCGGTTCGAGGGCTTCAAAAGCTGAATCGTCTTGCCGGCGACCTCGGATTCGTTTTCGACAATAATTTCACCCGTGAGGGAATACGGAACCAGTTCCAGGCCGCGCTTGACGCAGGTTTCGGCCACAATACGGCCCATGTTCCCCGGAATGCCATTCACCATAACTTTTACGGACATAAAATCTCCTGTGTTTTACGGGAATACAATATAATAAATTATCATAGTGCGTGTTTTTCGAAATCAAATTTGCGAAAATGATGGACCAAACTGGAAATTCCAGTCATTTGGTCCATCAAATTTCAAATTGAAAATCGGGAAAATTAGTCAAAAAAAGTGGCCTTAACCTTCGCCAAAAGGGTCCCCATATCGTCCGGGAAATCTAAACTGCTAAAAGTTCGAGATTCGCGCCAATAGGGCAACTGTATTTCGACCTTGTAGGCATAGAGCATTTGGCTATGCGCCCCGAGAACGGCGAAATCAGTTTCGTCGAGGCCGCCACCATGAGCCATTTTTTCGTAGTAATATCCATCGTGGCTATAAAGGCGGTCGCCCACAATCGGGAAGCCGAGTTCAGCCAAGTGCGCACGAATCTGGTGCTTGCGGCCGGTCAAAAGTTCAGCCTCCACCACCGAGAAAGTCTTTTCTGCCGAAGCATCGTTCGTCGCGGCGGGCGAAACATTCGCAGCATCGTTCGTCGCGGCGGGTGCCGGAGAGGGATTCGCTGCAGGTACCGGAGCATGAATCACGGCGAGTCTTTTGAATACGGTATGGCATTCCTTGCCGCCTTCCACGTGATGCATGCGCACGCGAATCGGGTCGCCCTCCACTTCGTGAAGCGGCAGGTCACAGCGGGTTTCACCTTCGGGGAACTCGCCCTCCACCACGGCCAGGTAGAATTTACGCAACAAAATGCGGTCCAAGTTCTTTTGGAATCGCGCGGCCGACTCGGCGTACTTCGCGTAAAGCATCAGACCACCGGTATCGCGGTCCAGGCGGTGCATCGGAGTCGCCGTTTCACAATCGGTCCCACGCCTTACAATCGCCGTGAACGTGTTGTAAAAAATTCGACCCGTATGGTGGACTGGGGTGCCCGCAGGCTTCGCCACCAACATGAATTCATCGTCTTCGAACACCACGCTGTAATTCGTCGGCACTTCGGGTTCAGTGTAATTTTCCACATGATAGACAACTTTGTCATCAGTATGGGCTACAGTCTCCGTCGTGGCGACAACACCATTGATGGTCACAAGCCCGCGATTCAGCCTGTCAATCCAGTCTTCACGGCTGTGGTAGGTAAATCGTTCGCAAAGGCTATCAAGCAAAAGACCGTTGTTCTGCTCGGGGCGAACAACGCTCTCAAAAAACATATCACTCGGAACGTTAGACACAAGTCAAAAATAGAAATTTTATTCCAGTACCTTGCGAACGTAGCCCGTGCTGTCACGGGGTTCGTCAAACACTTCAAAGGTGCAAGCCCCTATCACGGCGCCATCCTTGAACGCGGTCTCCACGCGGTAGCGGCCTGCAGGGATATTCTTCTTGCGGCTGAAACTACGGAAACCCTGTTCACGCCCACCATTCAAAAGCATGCGTCCCGAAGAAATTTTGTCGGTAAGTTTATACTTTTCTGTTTTAGGGTCCTTGTAATACCACCGGTATTCAATTTCGGCCTTAAGCGCCGCAGGTGCATACACCGACGAAAGTACGTAAACTTCATTATCCGGCAAGCGATGAACACTCGGAGACTGCAGCCCGACCTTTTGCCAAAAACTCGGGGCATCGGCATCACAACTATAATCAGTCTTGTCAAAGTTCTGGCAAACCATCTGGTGTTTTAGCACGAGCGGCACCGGCGGCACCCAGTTCATGAGATAAGCAATCGTGAGGCACACGCTAATGGCAATTGGCGCAATCAAGACCTTTCGACTACGCCTAGAAATTTTCCAAATGCCAACACAAATGCCAAGTGAAAGAATTGTGCTCAAAAAGAACCAAATAAAACCAATGCGGTGCACCAGATGCGGAAGCGTAAAGTTCATGAACATCGTCCCGAGCAGACAGAAGAACGCCAAACTCACGCCAAAACTTTCATAACGCTTTTGCAAAAATTCATTACCGACTAGCAAAACCGCAAGCAAAATTACGAGGACAAACGAAGCGAGCGAACCGCTGCTCTTAAAATAACAGACCACGAGCGCACTGAACAAACTACCAAAGCAGAACTGCACCGCCCAACTAAAGCGCTGGCGCCACACGTCGCTCCACTCGCGATCCAAAAAACGATGTTCCACAACGATGGCGTTCTTGGGTATTGCTGTCGATTCGTAACCCATGTTTTTTGCAAGGCGCTCGGCGGCGGCACCGGCCTTTCCCGCGACTTCCTTGGCCTGCGCAGCGGCCTTGCCCGCCACTTCCTTGGCCTGCGCAGCGGCTTTGTCAGCCACGGCGCGGGCTTCCGCAGAGGCCTTGTCGGCAACGGCCTTGGCCTGGTTTGCCACAGCAGTTGGAATCTTGGACGAAATCTGAGCCTGGGCCGCAGCAAACCTAGAAGCCGCGGCACTAAATGTGGAAAGTTTTTCTGTCACTTGCGAAGGCGCCTTGGCGGTCGCCGTTGCAGGAGCTGTTGAACCATTGAAATTTTTTGCATCCGTCGGTTTCACTGGGGACGCAGGCGCTGCGTAAGACGCCGGTTTCGCCTGAGCGCGAGCGGCTGCCTTCAAGCGGTCCCTAGTCCAACCTTCGGGGTGTTCCAAATGCGCCGACAAAAGAATCACAAGAATCAAGGCGCCAACATAGTACGCCAAAAGAAAAATCAGGTCACTACTCTGGACCATTTGACCAAGGGTAATGGAATCCCAACCGAAACCGCCCAAAAACGCGATTGCAGGGATAAACTTTTCCACCTTCTTTACAGCGGTTTTTTCCCGCATGTCATCTACGAATTTCATATTCAATCAATATAACAAACAAGAACGTCCAAAATGGGAGAATCGCATCAAAATGACTTTTATCAAACGTCTTTTTTTCCAAACAACATTCAATTTTCTATCTTTTTCGATATGAATAAAATCAAGATTGCGACTTTACAAGGCAAATGGACCGGCGACTTCGAATCCAACAACGCCTGGTATGTAAAACAGGCCCGCGCACTCGCCGGCAAGGGTATTGACCTTGTCGTCTTGCCGGAACTTTTCCACACGCCCTATTTTCCGTTCGAAGAGAACGCCGATTTTTTTGACCTTGCCATTGAAAAAGACCATCCGCTTGTAGGCCAATGGCAGGAAATCGCAAAAGAACTGAACGCAGTCGTCGTGTTCCCCTTCTTCGAAAAACGAGCTCGCGGAATCTACCACAATTCCGCATTCGTATTCGAACGTGACGGAAGCATCGCCGGGCTCTATCGCAAGAGCCACATTCCCGACGACCCGGCATTTTACGAAAAATACTACTTCATCCCCGGCGATACCGGGTTCGAGCCCATCAAGACAAGCGCTGGTACTTTAGGCGTACTCATTTGCTGGGACCAGTGGTTCCCGGAAGCCGCCCGCATCATGAGTCTCAAGGGAGCAGACGTACTCATCTACCCCACGGCCATCGGTTGGATGGATTCAGAGCCCAAAGAAATTTACCCCCGCCAACAGGATAGTTGGACAACCGTTATGCGCGGCCACGCGATTGCAAACCGTACATTCGTCGTTGCGGCCAACCGCTGCGGTACAGAAGGCCACCTCACCTTCTGGGGCACAAGTTTTGTCGCTGCCCCCGATGGATTCTTCATGGAAAAATGCGCCGCGGATTTCATCGGTGCAAGCATCACGGAAATTGACCTTGCAGAAACAGAGGAAAATCGTCGGTGGTGGCCGCATTTCCGCGATCGCCGCATAGACCTGTACAACGACATTTTAAAGATCTGGGCAAAATAGAATGACAGCAGCAACAGTACGATACCCCGCCGAATGGGAACCCCAGGCCGCCACATGGCTCGCATTCCCGCACAACAAGAAAAACTGGTACGGCGAACGCGGCGAAAAAATACGCTGGTTCTATGTCGAACTGATCCGCACCATCAGCGAATTCCAGCCCGTGAACGTTCTTGTTCCCAGCAAGAATTTCTTGACGTACGACGAAAAATGCGCCATGGCCGACAGGCCGTTCGACGCCTCGTTCTACACGGTCAAAACCGACGACATCTGGATTCGCGACTATGGTCCGTTTTTCATCAAGAAGGCAAAGAAAACGGCTATTGTCAAAACGCAGTTCAACGCCTGGGGCACCAAGTTCCCCCCATGGAAAAACGACGACGCCATCCCCGAAAACATCGCGAACATCTTTGACTACAAAATCGTAAAGAACGTCCCCTACATCTTTGAAGGGGGTGCCATCGAGGTGAACGGCGATGGTCTCGGCATAACCACGCTGGATTGCCTTGTCGGCAATCACCGCAACGAGTCCAAGGATATGAACAAGGTCATCAAGGCTCTTTGCGGGGCCTTTGGCCTCAAGGCGCTACTTGTGCTGCCCAAAGGCCTCCACGGCGACCATACCGACGGCCACATCGACAACGTTGCAAGATTCGTGGCCAAAGACCGCGTGGTCATGGCATGGGAAAACAACCCGCATGGCGCAAACCACGTTGCACTAGCCGAAGCACGTTACCTGATAGAGACCTACCTCAAGGTCCACTACGGCAAAAATGCGAAGGTCGACACACTCCCCCTTCCGCCACAACGCAAACTCGACGACGGTCAAATTCTGCCGGCTAGTTACATGAACTTCATTTTCGTGAACGGAGGTGTCATCTTCCCCAAGTACAAATGCGAAAATGACCGAGTGGCAAAAAAGTACTTCGAAAGCGTCTTCCCCAATCGCAAAGTGGTCGGGCTCGATTGCCGTACGGTCATCGAAGAAGGCGGAAGCCTTCACTGCATGAGCAAGCACGAAAGTCTTTAGAACCGCCTAGATTCGTCTAGGAAATTTACATGTCCTTGTCGGTCGCTTTTTCTGCGGCCTGCAAGGTCTTTTCTATTTGTGCGTTTTTCAAGTCGTCTTCCAGTTGTTCCTGGGCGTGCTTAATGGCACCCTTGGCCAGTTCATCGGCCAATTCGTTCCATTTCACACCGGAATGGGCTGCGACTTTTTCAAAAAAGGCTCGATTCAAGTACGGCTGTATTGCGCGAACATACTGCTGCGCAATACTGCTTTTCGCTTTCCATTCGCCCTTCGCCCACCTGGCAATGCCTTCGTAGTCATGGCAAATGGTGCCGTTCTTGTCGTTTTCCGCAAGCCATTTCATTGCCTGGAAACTCGCCATCACCTCGCCATCGATATTGCGGCTTTCGGCATCGAACGCCGTGATTCCGCAGCCGCGAGCCAGTTCCTTGTCGTCTTCTGTAACAACGAACGACCAGCCCGCCTTGGGGAAACTCGGCGTAAAAGATCCATCCACAAAAATGCGTATGCCCGAACGCACGGTAGGCTCAACACCGTTCAGCCAATCCGTGGCCTCTTCGCGAGTTCCGAACGACTTGTACAGGATACCCTTGACCCCGCGAACCAGTTCGTCGCATTCCGGCCAACTAGTTACGATTCTATTCCCTTTAGGACCCTTTATGGCATAAAACTTCGTCTTCGGCATACGTCGCAAATTTATATATTTTAATAAAAATGTACCTGGAGCAACATTGAAACCGTCACCGTATTTTGCAGATCAGTTCAAATTCTTTTTTAAACGCTTCGTAAGCGAGCAAAAGCTTAAGCGCTGGTTTTTGAAAGAAGCCGGCGAAGAGTCGGGTGCATTCAGTTTTCCGGCGGCTCTCAAGGACAACCCCAAGACGCTTGTGATTCTCCCTCGAGACATGGAAAGCGCGGCCTCGTTCCTGCACACCATGCCCCAAAGTTGGTTCACCAACGATGTTTTGCTGTGCTCCCACGAAAGTCTGCACGCCCTTATTTCGGCAAAACGCGCTCACGCCATATACTTCAGCGATACAGAATGCCGCTACGGCGAAAAGGTTTTCGAAGAGATCGAAACGAAAATCATGGATTTCGCCCCCTCGGTCTGCGTTTATCTTGGCGGACCGTTCCTGCCCCGCCTGTACCTTGCGAAAAAAAGCGGAGCCGGTTGCCGAATCGGTTTTAACAGCGAAAACCTCTTTCCATTCTTGAACGTGAGCCTCAGGCCCGAGAACTCCTCTCCGGCAGCGCTCCTCATGCAATATTACGGGTTTTAAGAGTGTACAAGGGTTCTACCATAATCACCGAAAACGGCGGCTACGCGGATTTGCATTTGCATACCCGCCTTTCGGACGGTACCCTTTCGGTCGAGGAACTTTTGGCCCTGTCCAAGCGCAAAGGACTGCGCTGCATATCCATCACCGACCACGACAACCTGGACAGTTTCAAGTTGGCCGAGGAACCGGCTAAGGAAATCGGCCTCGAAATCATCCCGGGCATCGAGATTTCCGCCGTTTGGCAAGGCAAGGACATCCATATTCTCGGCTATTTCTGCGACCCGACGAACCTCGCCCTGAACATGGAACTAGAAGATTTCGCCAAGCAGCGCATCACCCGCGTTAAAGCAATTATCAAAAAATTGAACGCCCTCGGCATCGACATCACTTTCGAAAAAGTGCACTCCTACTGCAAGGGCAAAGTTATCGGGCGCCCCCATATCGCAATGACCCTGGTAGACGAAGAGTACATCGGCAATTTCGCCGAAGCATTCACCAAGTACCTGGGCGACGGTTGCGTAGCCTTTGTCGAGAAAAAAGGCCTAAACCCGCAGCAGACAATCCGCCTCATCGAAAACGCAGGTGGCATCGCCGTGCTCGCCCACCCCTACAAGTCGGGCCTCAGCGACGAATTCATCGAAAACATGGTGGAATGGGGAATCCAGGGAATCGAAGTCTACAGCCCTGCCCAAAAAGGCGCCGTGGGCCGCAAGTACAAGGACATCGCACAGAAATTCGGCCTGGTCGGCACCGGCGGTTCGGACTTCCATACCGAAGGCAGCGCCTACACGCCGGGCTGCATGAAAATGCCCTATACAGTCGTCCAGGCCCTTAGGGAACGCCGCGAAAAATCGCGCGCAGAATGGTTCTAGCAATGGCAGTACGTTTCCGCCTATACGCTTTCGCACTGATGGTCATAAGCCTCGCGGGCTTCGCCATGGCCCAACCCATTCAACCCGAGAAATACGAAATTCCAAATGCACAGGATTCCATCTGGGACGCCCCTTCGGGTATTGACCCCGCAGTCCGCGAAAATGACGCCGGTCGCTGGGCGCTTCCTCTGCGCGAAATGATGCAGCGCACCTACGATGTTTCGGGGCAAAAATCGGAATGGGTGTTGGGCACATCCATTCTTGGGAACCCCGACCTGGACCCGTTCTCCATGGGCATCTCGAACGTAACCAAGCGCTACCCGAGCATGCTTTCGGGAATCTACACCACCCGCCTTGGCTACGATGCCACAAGGTTAAGTCTCAACGGCGAAAACGGAATTCTGTTCGAAGAACGCCACGGAATTCCAGTGGACAGCCCCATCACCGACTTGGACTGGGAACGAGCTGCCTTTACCGGCAACGCACTTCGACTGGATTTCCGCAGACTGGTCACCGATTCCGTCACACTGGACTTCGGGGTGCAGAGCAGATCCAACAAGGAAAGCAAGGAATACCAGTACCAGAACGTGACCCACTCCCCCTATTTCGCCCTTGGACGCGACTCCTCGAGCATTCCCTTTGCCGGCAGGAACATTGCCGTCAACTCCATGCACATCCAGCCGATGCTCACCTGGAGATTCGGACTCGGCAAGGCATACGCCAAAATCAACTTTGTAAGTCTCGAAAACGCCGACAACACAAGTCACAAAGTTCTACTGGATACGATAGACTACTCCATCAGGACATTCCAGACGCCCCCCTACACCATGGACATCGAAGCCGCCACCTATGGTGTGGGAATCGAACTCTACCCCATCAAGAAACTCACCATAGGCACAGGCATCCAGTACGGCAACCACGACATCGAACTGGATTCCATGGGCGGAATCGTTAGCGGCGTAGACGAATACACCGACACGCTCGGCTACAACCACTGCGATACTCTGTACTACGATACCACCCACATATACAGTTACGAAACCATTTTGGGCGACGCCAACATCAGTTACGCCACCATCCTCAATCCCACCATAAAATTTGAATACGAATTTTTGAACACGGACAACACCATAGACTACGGCAAGAAAACGGAGCATTCCAGCAAATACTTCCAGGACCGCGAAGTCGGCTACCTGCAGTTGTCCGACACCCTCGGAATGTTCCTCTTCCGCACCCAACTCGGCATGCAGCGAAACAGTTCCCTTTTCGACGAGGTTGACTACGCCCCGGCCTATTCCGCCGACCTCACCATGCTTCTGCCATTCCATTTCCGCCTGAACGCTACCCACCGCCACGACAACAGGTTCCCCGACGTCTGGCAGCAAAAGTTCAACGAAACCGGACGAGTCATGTTCGCCCGCGAAGACCTCAAGACAGAAGAGCGCGACCGTTCCACCGCCAACATCGGCTGGTACAGCCGCGAAGCCTTCTACGGGCTCGGCATCCGTCACGAAGAAGCCAAGGATCTCGTCCGCATGCGCTGGGTCAAGGGTTACGGCATGGAATCCCCGGAGAGCGCCTTCCAATGGTCGAACATCGACGAAGTGGAAACGTGGGACTGGATGTTCCAGGTGGGATTCCGTCTCGGCAACTGGAAGTTTTACCTGGAACGCGGCGAGACCTTGGACCGCGACTACAAACTCATCGACACCCCGGAACTGTACTACAAAGGAAGCATCCACTGGCAGAACCGCTTTGTGCAGAACCGCCTTGGCGTGAGCGTGCGCGTAGACTGGCAATGGTTCGACGATCGCTTCGACTGCACCATCAACGAGAACGGTGAAATTGAACTGGAGCACATGAAGAACTATCTCGCCATGGATTTCGAAGCCCGCATGCAGATTCTCTCCTTTGAACTCTACCATCGCATCGAGAACTTCAACCACAGCATTTACATGCCCGCATCGGGCTACACCCCCGAAGGTCTACGTTTCTCGTACGGAATCGTTTGGACTTTCATCAACTAAATTCGTTTTTGTATATTGGATAGCATGAAACCATTTTTCAAAAAAGCATTCGACAAAAGCGTCGCCTACCTGAAGACGCTCAACTGGATTGTCCTTCTGGGCATTGCCGCATTCTGCATTGTGCTTGCCGTAGTGAACAACATCCGTGTCAACGACGACAAATCCGTCGACTGGATCGGCACCCAGGACGTGATGGAAAAACCGGCGGACATACTGTAAGGGGCGCACCATGGTAGAATGTTTCGAACCGAAAAACATCAAGCGGTCCATCGCATCGGCCGCAATCCTTCTGGTGGCCTCATTCTTCGTCGCCTTCGGCGTCGCAGAAATCAGCTTCCCCGAAAGTTTCCTCACGTTCACCGATCAGGACTGGCTCATCGACTTGTGGCCCAAAGCCTACCGCTATAACATCCACGTAGGCCTCGGAGCCATCGTCATTGCGGGCGCGATAATCATCCCCGTCTACAAACTCCAAAAGGATTTTGCCATCCGAGCCCTTGAAACGCTCTGCCGCATTGGCATCGGCGGCATGTTCATCTTCGCCTCCATTTTCAAGATTCAGGACCCGCACCAGTTCGCGACACTCGTGGCGCAGTACCAGTTCTTCTCGGCACTGCACCTGGATTTCGTCAACAACTTCTTCGCGCTAGTTTATCCGCAATTCGAGTTGTGGTTCGGCCTCGCCATGATTTTCACGCCATTCGTAAAGGAATCCTCTTTTGCCATCTTCTGGATGTTCGTGAGTTTCATTATTGCGCTTGCATGGGCTTTGTGGAACGACCTCGGTATCACCTGTGGCTGTTTTGAACTCGAAGGAGCGCAGGACAAGGCCGAAGCATGGACCAGCCTCATCCGCGACCTCGTGCTTATCTGGCCCACGGCATGGCTCGCCTTCCGCAAGAACAAGAGCCTCATCGGCGTGTGGCGCAAGTAACACCCGCTAAGAAGGCCGGCGGCGTGACTGTTAGTCCCGCACGCCTTTTCATATACCGCAAACAGTCTTTTAACAATTAACGCGCGACAACATTCGCCAAAAAATTTTCTTAGCTTCGATTTGCAAGCCGAAATCTGACCAAAGCGATTAAAACAAGCGTGTCATCCTGGAGCAACGAAGTTGCGACGGGATCCAAACGCATTATTTCGTGGCGATTTACTTCTGTTCTTCGCTTGTGCTTAACAAGTACGCATCGATGAACGGCTTGATTTTGCCATCGAGCACGCCAGCCGTGTCGCTGGTTTCGACGTTCGTGCGGAGGTCCTTCACCAGCTGGTACGGCTGCAACACGTAGCTGCGGATCTGGCTCCCCCACTCGACCTTCTTCTTCTCGGCCATGCGGGCATCGCGTTTCGCTTCTTCTTCCAGGCGGTAGTGTTCCTGCACCATGACCTTGAGCATCTTGTAGCAAGTCTCGCGGTTCTGGATTTGCGAACGTTCCGTCTGGCAGCTCGCCATGATACCCGTGGGTAAGTGGGTCATACGCACGGCGGAATCCGTCTTGTTGATGTACTGGCCACCGGCGCCACTACTGCGGTAGGTATCCACTCGCACGTCCGCCATGTCCAAATCGAACTCGACATCGTCGTGCTCCGGGTAGAGGTACAGCGCACAGAAACTCGTATGCCTGCGGGCGTTCGCGTCGAACGGGCTAATACGCACCAAGCGATGCACGCCTATTTCCGAGCGGAGCAAGCCGTAAGCATTTTCGCAAGTCACTTCGATGGTCGCACTCTTGAGGCCGGCGTCTTCCGCCTCCTGAAAATCCACGACCTTGAAGTCCATCTTTTCGCGTTCAAAGAAGTGCGTGTACATGCGGAAGAGCATCAAAGCCCAGTCCTGGGCTTCCGTGCCGCCCGCACCCGGATGGAGCGTCAACAGGCAGTTGCACGCGTCGTCCGGACCATTCAGCATCTTCTTGAATTCCATCTTCTCGATGCGCTCGCGCAGGGCCACCACATCGGCTTCGATGGAAGCACTCAGTTCCGCAGAATTCTCTTCCTTGCTCATCTCGTACATTTCGGCAAGGTCGTCGCAAGTCTGCGAGACTTCCTTCCAGGAATCGAGCAAACCGCGAAGGTTGCCGATTTTCTTCATCATGGATTGCGCCTTCTCCTGGTCGTTCCACAGGTTCGGGTCCGCTGAATCCTTCTCAAGCACGTAAAGTTCTTCGGTCTTCGCCTCTAAGTCAAAGATACCCCCAGAGCTTGTCGACGCGCGCGCGCAATTCGATAAGCCCTGTATGTGTAGTCTGGAAAGCCATTACTTGCTACCGCCGATAGCCTCAGGAGGAGTGTACTTCTTGTCGAGGTACTGAACCTTGTATACCTTGGCAAGGCCATCCAGGTAAGCCTTGAGTTGCATCTGGCGGTCCTGTTCGGCCTGCACGCGCAGGATGTATTCAATCTGATGCTTGTAACTTTCGTACTTGCCGTCGTTCTTTTCGGTAAGCATGAAAATGGAAATGCCGTCCTTTTCGACAATCACGTCGGTCATTTCACCGACCTTGATCTTGGCAACAGCCTTCGCAAAAGCGTCACCCTTGCTCTTGGCGAGGAACTTGTTCATCACGCCACCGGTCTTCTTGGCTTCGGGGTCGTCGCTGTACACGGCTGCGAGTTGGGCGAAAGTAGCCTTCTTGCTGCGGACCTGGGCTGCAAGACCCTTCAAGACTTCCTTGGCGTCGTTGATTTCCTGCTGCTTCTTGCCCTTGGTGCTCATGTAAATGCGGGCACCGCTAATCGTATCGTTAATCTGGGCCTTGCCCTTGTTGAGTTCCCAGAAGGCTTCCTTCTGCTTGTCGGTCGGATCCTTGGGGTACGGAACCTTCTTTTCGAGCAACTGTTCGCTCTTCAACTGGTCCTCGATCTTTTCCTTGAACTGGGCCATGGTCGTGTTGGACTTCTTGAGTTCCTTCTGGAAGGCTTCTTCATTCGGGAACTGCTTCTTGAAGAGAGTCGTCAAACTGTCGACCTTCTGCTGGCTAACCTTGATGCCCTGCTTCTTGCATTCCAGCTTGACCAGTTCCTGGCCGACCAGGTTGTCGATAACGGCGTAACGGACCTGGGTCATTGTTTCATCGTTCACCTTCTTGCCCTGGAACTGCTGGGCAGCCAACATCTTGGCAAGGCTATCGATTTTACCGGCAGAAATACCGGTCTTTTCGACACGAATCACATCGAGGCTCTTGGAATTCATCAACTGTGCCGAAGCGAGACCGAAGGTCAGCAAAACTGCCGCGACACTACGAGAAATCAATTTGATAGACATTATCAATCCTTGTTAAAAATTTCCGCAGTTAAATATAGCAAATTTTACCCCATAAAAGCATTGAAGGTAAACGCAAAGCGGTTTGCCTTGTAGGTTACATCGTAGCTGTACCTGAACTCTAGTCCCAACCCCCAAAAATTGTTCACCTTATACGTCACATAAGTGCCGCCACCATATTCGATAAAACCGTAATAATAGGGTTCGCCAAAGTCCGACTTCTCTTTTTTCCAATAGCAGTCCGTATCGTCATCCCAACAACTAATCGGGCTTGAGTCATCTTCCTTATAAGGCACCCAATGATCGCCACCACCTGCAGTATAGAGAGCCTCGCTCCGGGAGGCAAACTGGAACAATCCAACAAGCAAGGCGGGAGTCGGCGAAATCTGTTCCATTACGCTTATGCCGCCCCGAAACCATTCGGGTTTACCATCACAAACACCAATAAGCCTCCAGTCCGTCCACCCCATGATGCCGAAATGCTCAAAGGCGGTCCCAAGAGTCATGTAAGGATTAGATATCTGAAGTCCAAAACCAAATCCAAAATGATCTATGAAACGAATGAGCGACATGCCAAAATCGAACGGCCTTTCCGTTTCAACGATCTCTTCCCACACACTGGTGCTATGCTCGTTTTCCGGCGCCTGTATCGCCGAATCGGACGTAGACGCCGTATGCACCGTCAACGAGGCATCGAAGAAAAAACCGCCCATACTGTCGCGGTTATGGTAGGCCGACATGAACGCCCCTGACGACGGTGGCCGCATCGTGCAGCCAGCCAACAAGGCAAGGGTGAGGCCCAACAACAGAATTATCAGCCGATTAAACTTCACGTTTTAAATATAATCAAAGAACATGCTAGCCGATCAGGCTGAGCACTAGAGACAGTTGATGGGCTTTATAGGTATAAAGCCGGCTATAACGAAGTTCTATGCCCAAGGCTTTCTCCTGCAAGGGAATCGTCACGTAGCCTCCGCCACCGAATTCATAGTAATGCAAAACAGAAGGCCATGTCGCCGGGAAACCGCCACCATGCGCCATGTAGGCCGCCGCCGTGCGCGAAACGTGCTGGGTCAAACCAATCTTTTTCCCATTGCTCAAATCAAATTGTTCGACAAACATCGTTCCAAACCCCATGCTTTCTTCATAGAGCTTGTATTCTGCATCATCCGATTCCACCGTATATCTCATCAACGGATATATATTTGACCATGCCATAGCGCCAAAATGGGGCGAAGCAAAACCGATATAGACATAGGGGGTCAATAACTGAAGGCCAAAACCATACGCAAAATAGCCGTACCTATAACCACTCTGCGCAGCTAGATTCACATTCCATTCTTTATTTACCTCATAAGGATTCTCTTTAAGATTGATTAGACCGATAAGGCTCGCACCGACCACATCTGCCGAAGTTGCAGTATCTTGCTGTGAAGAGGAATCCTGCGGCGTAGCGGATGGTAATTTTTCGGTCATAAATATCGCCGCAGAAGGCGGCCGGGTCGTACATCCCGCCAACAGGACGAGAGAGAGACCCAACAACAAAATTATCAGCCGATTAAACTTCACACCCTAAATATAAATACAAACAAAAGAAAAAGTCCGCTCCACAAGAAGCGGACCTTAAAGTCATTTTTTGATTAGAATGTATCGTCCAATCCGAGAAACGCAGAAAAAAATATCCGCTTCGATAGAAGCGGATACCTAAATCCAAATTTGGATTAGAACCGAGTGAGACCAGGCGCGAGCCCCCGTAGCGTACATGGCGTACGTGAGGGGGCGAGCAACGCCGTATCACGACGGTTATAATTCAAATTATCCGAGGGTAACCTCTACTTTATGGATACCCTTCGTGAAGATCGGAGCGATGTTGGAATCGATTTCCTTACCATCGACGACCATCTTGGCAACGCCCTTGCACACGTGCTTCGGGTTCTTCACGGTGATTTCGTAGGTAGCGCCACGGAACTTACGGGTAGCTTCGAAGCCTGCCCATGCGCTCGGGATGCAAGGATCCACGACGAGGCCCTTGTAGTTGGCGCGGATACCGATGATGAACTGCGTTGCAGCCTGGTACGTCCAGGTGGAAGTACCGGAGAGCCATGCGTTACGGCCCATACCGAACTGCTTGTGTTCATCACCGAGGATGTTCTGCGGATAGCAGTACGGTTCGGATTCAAACACGTCGAGGATGCCGTTCTTGGAAGCCGGGTTGATCTGGTTGTAATACTGGAAGGCATTGTCGCCACGGCCGAGAATCGTTTCGGCAATCATCACCCACGGGTTCGTGTGGAGGAAGATACCGCCGTTTTCCTTGGCTCCGGGAGGATAGGTGGAGATGCCACCCACTGCCGGTTCGAAACCACGATAGCCCGGAGTAGAGCTCTTCACACCGTACTTGGTGTTGAGGAGCTTGTTCAGGCTGTCCATGCCCTGCTTGGCGCGGTCGCCGAAAGCAATGCCGGCGATGACCGGCCAGGACTGGCCGTTGCAGTAAATCTTGCCGTACTTCGCCTTGGAGACACCGTAACCGTTGCCGTCCTTGTCGAACCAGCGGGTCCACCACTTGCCGTCCCAGGCGCTGTCATTGAAGGCCTTCTTCACGTCTTCGTACCAGCCCTTGTACATTTCGACAGACTTCTTGTCGCCGAGGTTTTCGCAGATGTCCATCATTTCGAGAAGGGCCTTTGCGTAGAGAGCGGTATTGAAGGTGGATTCGGCACCGAGCGGGAGGTTCATGCAGTCGTTCCAGTCGGCAAATCCGAGGAGCGGCAACTTGTGCTGACCGAGGTGTTCACGAGAGAACTTCACGGAGCGCTTCAAGTGTTCAAGCACAGTGCCCTTCGGGCGGTCTGCGCGCTTCTTGCCGGCGACGTAGAACGGAATTTCTTCCTGGAGGAATTCCATCTTGCCAGTTTCCTTGAGGTAACTTGCGACAGTGAGAACGATCCAGAGATGGTCGTCGCCGTACCAGTCGGCATACATCGGATTGCCCTTGGCATCCTTCACGCCAGCCTTTTCGCGGGAGTCACCGGCGTTGGCTTCGTTGCCATTGTCTTCGGCAAGGGCGAGCGGAGCGTACTGGTGCATGGCGTTACCTTCCGGACGCTGCACGGAGATGAGGTTCTTCGTGAGTTCCAAGGCTTCTTCCGGCATGTGGCTCATGACGCCCATCAAGTCCTGAGTGGAGTCACGGTAGCCGATACCGCGGCTCGTGCCGTAGCCCAGCTGATAAAGGGAAAGATAGCGGCTCCAGTTCTTGGTGGTGTGGCACTGACGCGGGTTGTGCACGTTCACCATGGTGTTGAAGGAAGCATCCGGTGTCTTCACCTGGATGGTGGAGAGGTAGTTCTTCCAGAAGTTTGCGAGTTCATCGAAAGCCTTGTCGACGTTCTTCAGGTCGCGGTACTTCTTGATAGCCTTGGCAGCGACCTTGAGGCTCTGTTCCTGACCGAGCTGAGTGCAGGTACGGAAGGTCTTCTTGGCGGCGATCTTGCCACCGTGAATCATGAGAGCGGCAATGTTGTCGCCACGGTCGCATTCAGAATTGGAGAGTTCCTTGTTGGCGAGGCTGAGCGGAGCGATCCAGGAGCCCATTTCGTTGGCACCGAGGAATACGCGGCGGTCGCCGTCGAAGCTCTTGACCGGGCAGTCGCAAGTCACGTAGTTCACGGCGTAGTCGCGCTTCATGTAAGCGTACTGTTCCAAAACGACGTGGCCGTCCTTTTCCCAGTGGCCCTTGAGGGTCATGGTCTGCGGAACCCAGTCGGCGTTCGTGAGTTGCTTTTCAGCTTCGAAGTGGCTGAATTCATAAACCGGGATAATGTCCACTTCCTTGGCGGCACCACCGAGGTTCGTCACCTGGATGTCCTGGAGGAGAGTGTTGCTTCCGGTCGGAACGAAAATCGTCACCTGCGTGCGGAGGCCTTCGCATTCAGCGATCCAGCGCATGTAGGAAAGACCCACGTGGCATTCCCACTTGTCCATCTTGGTGAGGCAGGGAACGACGAACGGAGAGAAAATCTTGTAGCCCTTGGCATCCTTGATGCGGATGTACACGGTGCTGGCCTTGAAGTCAGAGCAGGGCATCTGGGCGATGTACTTGGTAATACGGTTCAGGGCCGGGTCGCCCTTGCAAACGAGGGTACCGCCAGTAGTATCCACAATACCACCGAAGTTCAAGGTACCTACGTAGTTGCACCACTTGATCGGGGTTGCCGGGGTGGTAAGAACGTATTCTTTAGCAGCGTCGTCGAAATAGCCGTACTTGGCAGCAGTCTTGGCTGCGACCTTCACAGGCTTCTTGGCGGTAGCTTTCTTCACTTGTTTTGTAGCCATTTTATCTCCGTTAGAGAGGGGGTTGTTAATAAAAGTGGTTAGTGATTAGTGATGAGATATCCTATTCAAAAAACTCATTTCCTCGCACTATTTTTCCAAAAATTAGAAATTTTAAGAAATTGACGCGGACCATAAGTAGTTCAAGCCATCAAAATTCCCATTACTTTTCGGCAGTCTCCGAGCCATCCGTTTTCTGGTTGAAGTTTTCGAAGGGGCGATTACCGAAGTTGATGTAGAAATAGCCGTCCAACTTTTTGTTGCGGATGGGGTCACGCAAAATGCCGATGGCGGCACGCACGTACTTGAGTTCCACAAGGATGTGGTCGCGGCTCATGCAGTTGAGGAACGGGCCTTCAGGGTAGAGCGTCGGGCGCGGTTCCTCGGCAATCATCTTCTCCAAATTCTCGATTTCCTGGACCAGGCGACGTTCGTGCGCTTCCAGCGTACGTACCAGTTCCTTGTTGTCGGCACCGAAAAGGAATGCGAAGCCAAGTGTGCGAGGGTCGTCGTTGAAGCCGGTCAAGTGCTTGAGGACTTCCTTGCGCAAGACTTCCCTGCCCTTATCGGTAATATTGAAGACCACGCGTTCCGGGCGGTTTCCGTCGCGTTCGGAACGGCCGACGATGCACTCGTTCTTTTCAAGAGTCGTCAAGCGGTTGTAAACTGTCGAAGTACTCAAGTTGGCCCAGCGATCCAATTCGCGGTCGCGAATTTCGGTGATGATATCATAGCCACTACGTTCATGCTCGAGAATAAGGCCGAGCAATACCAAGTCATAACGATTCATAAATACCTTCTAATTCCACTAAATTGCGCCCAAAAAACAAACTTTGGGTTTATTCCAATTTGGAATATAGACTTTTTTTCCAAGGCGAATCATTTTTTTTCAAAAAAAAGCAAAAATTATGCTTTACACCGGTGCCATACACGATATTTTGCATAAAAACGCTCAAAATTTGCAAATATACCAAACATTGACGACGCCCCCACCCCTAAAAAATCCTCAACACTTATTTGATAAAAATCACACTGAAAAGCCCCTACTTTTATTATTTTATTAAGAAAAATTAACTCGTTCTAAATTTCGCAAGCAACTGATAATGCAAAAAAGGTTGGAAATGGGGCTTCTCAAATTTCTACAAAACAAAATACTAGCCTACCAGTATGCTAGGCTATTCTATTTTTTCACCATAGCGTTCGCTCTCGCCTACCACACCGTGTACCTTTGCGTCTTTTTCATTCTTGACGTAAAGCCGATGTTTTATTTCAACATATTCAGCGTGCTGCTGTTCTCGACGCAGCTTTTCTTAACAAAGAGATTAAAAACATTCATTATACCAGTTATACTGTTTTTCATAGAAGTCCTCTCCCACCAACTTCTCGCAGGCTATTACATGAGCGGAAACGCGAGTTTCCACTACTTGATTCTACTGTCCGGCATCGTCCCCCTGCTCACGTTCGAATCGCGACTTGGTTTGGCCAGCGTTTTCAGCATTGCGGCCATGGTTATTTTCGCATTCCTTGAGACCGCGGCGCCGTCCACAGTCCCCAAGCAGGCTATCGCTGCGGGCACGCTTTACACCATTCGAGCCACAAACATTTTTTCGACGGTAATAATCAACATCGGAACATTGCTGTGCTACACCTACATCATCTGGCACAAAAGATACAGTCTCGAGGCAACATTACAGCAAAAGGAAATCCAGGTCGCCAGGCAAAACAAGAAACTGCTGGACTATCAAAATAAAATGATTATCAACCTCGCGACTCTTGTGGAAAACCGCGACACCGATACCGGAGAACACATCCGTCGAACAAGTTCATACGTCGAACTCATTTCCAAGGAAGCCATCAAGAACGGCGTGTATCCCGAAACCATCAACGAAACCTTCGTTCAAAACATCGTTCGCGCCGCACCGCTGCACGACGTCGGCAAGATTCTCGTTTCCGACGATGTCCTGAAAAAGCCATCACGCCTCACCCCCGAAGAATTCGAACAAATCAAGATTCACGCCAAAGAAGGCGGGCGCATCATTTCTGAAATAATCGGCGACAATGAAGACAAGAATTTCGTACAAATTGCGCACGACATCGCCACATTCCATCACGAACGCTGGGACGGAAAAGGCTACCCACAAGGCAAGAAAGGCGAAGAAATTCCAATTTCAGCAAGAATCATGGCCCTGGCCGACGTATTCGACGCTCTCGTTTCTCCCCGTTGCTACAAGCAAAGTTTTTCCAAGGAAAAAGCGCTGGAGATTATCCGTGAAGAATCAGGGACGCACTTCGACCCGACTCTCGCCAGCATGTTCATCAATTTGCAAAGTTCGCCCAAAGAAGGCGTCCACTACAATTAAAAAAAAAAGGCTCGCAGCATAAACTGCGAACCTTTTCCAAGATTGGTACTGCAACGCAGCACTCGCCTTGTTAGGCCTGGCGCTGCTTCGCAGCGCAGGCCTTGCGGCTCGGTCATGGACAAGCGAGCTTGTCCGCGACACTCAACAAAAAGGCCCGCAGCATAACTGCGAGCCTTTTTGCGCCTATGGGACTGCTTCGCAGTCCTTTGTTCTTCGCCTCAGTCATGTCCAAGTAAACTTGGTCGCGCGACATTCGGCTTACGAACAATTAGGCCTTGTTCAAGCGATCCTGAATCATGTCGATGATTTCAGAGAGTTCCTTCGGGAGGTGCTTGCCGAACTTCGGATAGTGATTTTCCTTAACGTCAGCAAGTTCCTTCTTCCAGCCATCCACATCGACAGAGGTAATTGCAGGGAGAGTCTTCTTATAGCAGTCGGCGAGGCCGTCAGTATTGAGGGCGCCTTCCTTCGGCATGAAGCCGATCGGAGTTTCCACAGCATTGTCGGCACCGTTGCAACGGTCGAAGATCCAAGCGAGGACGCGGCTGTTGTCGCCGTAACCCGGCCACATGAAGCCACCCGGAAGGTCAGCGTTGTCGTTGTCCTTGCGGAACCAGTTCACGTAGAAGATCTTCGGGAGTTTGTCTTCAGTAGACTTCTGACCGATTTCGATCCAGTGCTTGAAGTAGTCACCCATGTTGTAGCCACAGAACGGAAGAATGGCGAACGGGTCGCGACGGATCTTGCCGACCTGGGAGGCGTCAATGGTAGAAGCAGCGGTGATTTCGGAACCAACGATGGAGCCGAGGAACACGCCGTGGTTCCAGTTGAGGGACTGGTGAACCAGAGGAATGGTGGACGGACGACGACCACCGAAAAGGATTGCGCTTATAGGCACACCGTTAGGATCTTCCCATTCCTTGGCGATGCAGGGGCACTGCTTGGCAGGAGCGGTGAAGCGAGCATTCGGGTGAGCCATTTCTTCGCCCTTAGGAGCCTTGTCCTTCGGAAGAGCGTCACGAGTCTTGCCCTTCCAGTCAACGAGTTTGCCGTTGGCCGGGTAGCCGATGCCTTCCCACCACACGTCGCCGTCTTCAGTGAGGGCGCAGTTCGTGTAGATGGTGTTCTTTTCGGCAGAGATAAGAGCGTTCTTGTTAGATTCAGCAGAGGTACCCGGGGCAACGCCGAAGAAACCGGCTTCCGGGTTGATGGCGTAGAGACGGCCATCCTTACCAAACTTCATCCATGCAATGTCGTCACCGATGGTTTCGACCTTCCAGCCCGGGATAGTCGGGATGAGCATGGCGAGGTTCGTCTTACCGCAAGCAGACGGGAATGCGCCAGTCACGTACTTGACTTCGCCCTTCGGGTTGGTGAGCTTGAGGATGAGCATGTGTTCAGCGAGCCAGCCTTCGTCGCGAGCGAGAACGGTAGCGATACGGAGAGCGAAGCACTTCTTGCCGAGGAGGGCGTTTCCACCGTAGCCCGAACCATAGGACCAAATGAGGTGTTCTTCCGGGAACTGTGAAATGTACTTGTATTCGACGTCAGCGCACGGCCAGATGCCGTTGTCGCTTTCGCACTTGCGGAGCGGCTTACCCACAGAGTGGAGGCACGGAACGAAGTCAGCGTTGATGTCAGCGTTGAAAATGTCCAAAACCTTCTTACCGGCGCGGGTCATGATGTCCATGTTGAGCACCACGTATTCGGAGTCAGTGACTTCGATACCGTTCTTGGAGATGGCAGAGCCGAGAGGGCCCATGCAGAACGGAATCACGTACATGGTACGGCCGTGCATACACCCCTTGTAGAGTTCGCGCATGGTCTGCTTGAGTTCGACCGGGTTGATCCAGTGGTTGGTCGGACCGGCATTTTCTTCATCGACAGAAGAAATAAAGGTACGGGATTCGACACGAGCCACGTCAGACGGGAGAGAACGGAACAAGAAGCAGTTTTCCTTCTTCTTGAGCGGAGTTGCAAGACCGGCCTTCACGCATTTCTGCATAAGGGCATCGTATTCTTCCTGAGAACCGTCGACAACAACGACGTTGTCCGGTTCGCACATGGCGATCATTTCGTTCACCCAAGTACTGATCTTCGGGTGCTTGATGTCGTTCAGAGTAAGAGACATTATAGAGCTCCTATTTGGTTAATGTTAAGGCGACCTCCTTACGCAGTTCGCCCTTTCGAGATAATTTCGAACGTGGGTAAAAATAACAAAAAAAGGGGGCAGCGTCCACAATTCGCACAAAAATTTCGCCAAAGCCCCCTCTCTTCAAAAGAGTTTTTTGGGACACAACCGCCCTCCGCAGTCCGGAGTTTACGAACAAAATAACGCTTTTCGGGGGCAGGCCATTCGTCATACGCATTTTTTTTATAAATTTCTTTGTTTTTTTTCCATTTTTCGCAAAAATATGGTAAATTAAAAGCGTAAAATATGCGTTTTGCAAACAAAAACGCAGTTTTTGGATTTTAGAGTTAAAGAGGATATATGAGTTGGTCTTATTCTAGAGAGCACCAGAAGAACATTCTTTGCATGATTATGGCCGGAGGCCAGGGAAGCCGCTTACAGCCCCTCACCCGCGACCGCGCGAAGCCCGCCGTGCATTTCGGCGGAACGTACCGCATCATCGACTTCGTCCTGAACAATTTCATCAACTCCGGGATTTTCAAGATCAAGGTCCTGACCCAGTTCAAGAGCGACTCCCTGAACAAGCACATTTCCGCAGCCTGGAACCTAAACGCAAGCCTCGACCAGTACGTGGACCTCGTCCCTGCGCAGATGCGTACAGGCGACGACTGGTACAAGGGAACCGCCGACGCCATCTTCCAGAACATAAACCTCATCACGGACGAACGCCCGGACCTAGTCGCCATTTTCGGCGGCGACCACATTTACAAGATGGACATCAACCAGATGATTGACTTCCATCTCTCCCGTGCAGCCCTCCTCACCATCGCGGCAATCCCGGTCCCCGTATCGGAAGCAAGCGAGTTCGGTATCATCGAAGTAGACCAGGACAACCGCATGATAGGCTTCGAAGAAAAACCGAAGAATCCGAAGGAAATGCCGGGTAATCCGGGCTGGTGCCTCGCCAGCATGGGCAACTACCTGTTCACGAGTAAGTTCCTCGTCCGCGAGCTCCTGAAAGGCGCAAGCGACGGAGCCACCGATTTCGGCAAGCACATCATCCCCCGCTTGTTCAAGGAATACCCCGTCTACGTATACGACTTCAACACGAACATTGTGCGAGGCGAACAGGCGCGTACCAAAGGCTACTGGCGCGACGTCGGTACGCTCGACGCATTCTTCGAAGCGAACATGGACCTCTGCTCCGAAAATCCGCCGTTCGACCTTTACAACAACTACTGGCCAATCCGCACTTTCAACTGGAACCAGCCGCCAGCTCGCTTCTTCGCCGGCGACAACGAAAGTCACCAGGGCGCAGCCGTAGACTCCATCGTATCTGCAGGCTGCATCATCGGTGGCGGGACCGTCGTGAAGAGCATCCTTTCTCCGGGCGTCACCATCCAGAAGGACGCGCTTGTCGAAGAATCGATTCTTTTCCCGAACGTAACCATCGGACCGGGCGCCAAGGTCCGCCGAGCCATCGTAGAAAAAGGCCTGCACATTCCCGCCGGCTTCCAGATTGGCTACGACCTCGAACGCGACAAGAAACTGTTCCACGTCACCGAGTCCGGCATCGTCGTCCTCGCGAAGGATACAATTATCAAAGCGTAATGAAGCGAGAGTTGCGCTCAAGCTTGCTTGAGCATGACCGAGCGAACGAGCTTGCGCTCGCTAGAGCGCCATGCGTAATGAAGCGAGAGCAATGCAACAAAAAAAAAGGAAGGCGTCAAACCTTCCTTTTTTTTAGTTCTTTTGTTTCGCCTATTTATGCACGACGGCGTTGCAAATTCTGCCATTCGCAATCTTGACGCCATTCCACACAATGGAATCGCGAATTTCCACACCGGAAATCTGACAGTCATCGCCAATAGCGACGAACGGGCCAATCTTGCTCGCGTGAATCTTGACGTTCTTGCCGATAAAGCAGGGCGGAATGATATCGACGCCTGGAATATCCATTTCCTTGGAGTTGTCGTTGCGCTTGAGTACATGGGCGTTGGTTTCAAGCAGTGTTTCCACCAAGCCGCAGTCCAGCCACCTTGAGACCGGAGCCGTACGGAACTTGCTGCCTTGCTCGATCATCATCTCGAGAGCATCGGTCAACTGGAATTCGTTCTTTGTACGTATGTCGTTATCCATCAAATACTTAAGAGCATCCTTGAGGGCCCTGACATCTTTGATGTAATATATGCCGACAATGGCTTCGTCGCTCACGAATTCCTGAGGTTTTTCGACCAGTCTGCTGATTCGACCATTACCGTCGGTCACAGCAACGCCAAAACGCTTGGGGTCATCCACCTTGAACGTGTAAAGGATGTTCTCCTGAGCATTTTCGAGAATGCTCAAGTCAGCTTCGAAAAGGGTGTCGCCCAGAATAATCAGGATAGGTTCTTCATCATCCACGTATGGAAGTGCGAGACTGATTGCCTCGCCGAGCCCCTGGGGATTGGTCTGGACCACGGTACGTACCTTGCCCCATTCCGGCTTGGACCACAGGTACTCGTCCATCTTTTCGGCTTTGTAGCCGGTAATAAAAATATTCTCGGTGGGTTTCAAGATGGAAGCGTCTTCAACAATCCAATCAATAATGGTCTTACCCGCCAAAGGCAGCAAGCACTTTGGGCGATCCTCCGTATAGGGACGGAGCCTTAAACCATTACCAGCAACAGGCAGAACAATCTTCATATAAAACCTACATAAAAGTAAATTTCTGTTCCTAACGCTCCACAATACCAATGTTTATAAATTAGCAAATTCCCATATAGAATTGTAGCAAAAAAAAACAAATAAATGAACAAAAAAGCCTCTTTTTCAATGAAAAAGAGGCTTTCGTGGATGATGCAGGGGTCGAACCTGCGACCCGCTGATTAAGAGTCAGCTGCTCTACCAACTGAGCTAATCATCCAAATTGGTAACCCTTTCGGGTTGGGTCGCCGCATTGCTGCGGTAAAAAAATCAAAAGTCGAAGTTTCAAAGTTCGTTTCCCTTTCGAGAGCGCTTATCTTTGCCTGTCGCTTTTGTAGTGGATGATGCAGGGGTCGAACCTGCGACCCGCTGATTAAGAGTCAGCTGCTCTACCAACTGAGCTAATCATCCATAGTCGCTTTGGACGTGCCCAATTATAGAAAAGCAACTTTGCGTTGGCAAGGGGATTTTGAGAAAAAAAATGAAAAAAGAGGTGCGAGATACGAGGATCTAGGAACTAGGATCTAGGGACTAGGGAAAATAATCGCGCGCAAGCGCGCCTTATACGACGGCAAAGCCATGTAACTAGCCACTAAATCCTAGCCACTAACCACTAACCCATGTTCAAAGTTCACCGTTCATTGCTATAATTGTCAACTGAAATGAGTTTCAATTCGAATCGTCTAGACGCCTTTCTTTCGCATTTGGGTGTGGAACGCAACCTCTCACCCAAGACAATCGAGAGTTACCAAGAAGACCTGCGCCATTTTGTCGCATGGCTGGACGAACGCAAACTAGACCTAAAGGAACTAACGCCCACGCTACTGGACGAATTCCTGACCATGACCGCCGGGCAGGTGGAATACTCCCCCACGAGCGTCGCGAGGCATTTTTCAAGCCTACGCGGGTTCCTCAAGTACATGCAGAACCAGGGCGAGTACGACTACAGCACCGAATCCATGCTCCAGAACCCGAAGCTCGGGCACTACCTGCCGGAATACCTCACCCGCGAAGAGGTGGACAGCGTTTTCGAAAGCGCCGCCAACGGCAAGAACCCGCTCCGCGACACAGCACTATTCGAACTCATGTACAGCGCAGGACTCCGCATCTCGGAGACACTCGGCATCAAGCTTTCGCAACTGGACTTGGACAACGAGTGGCTAACGCCTATCGGCAAAGGCAACAAGCAACGGCTCATTCCGCTCGGCAGCAAGGCCAAGGAAAATCTTCGCGAGTGGATTGAGTGCGGCCGCCCCCTCACCCATCCGGAAACAGACAACGTTATCTTAAATAACCACGGAAAGCCGATGAGCCGCATGGGCGCCTGGAAAATCGTGCAACAGCACACCCAGCACCTGAGCAAGCAGGTTTCGCCGCACACCTTCCGCCACAGTTTTGCAACGCACTGCCTCGAAGCGGGCATGGACCTCCGCGTACTGCAGGAACTCCTCGGGCACGCCGACATCAGCACCACGCAAATCTACACCCACGTAGATAAGGAATTCATCAAGCAGGAACACAGAAGTTTCCACCCACGAGAAATGGCGGAACGAGATTCTCGCAAGCCATAGCCATTGACGCTAGAAATATCGCTCACGCACACGAGAAACGGCATTCATGCGCGAAAAACACCATTCATGCACGAGAAACGAAGCGTACGCTAGCATGCTCGCGAGCAAAAAGTCATACTTTTCGCATAAATCAACAGCAAAAGTATGACTTTTTATAAACAAATTAACCAAACCAACACTTATTTTCGCTTAACTGGTCATACTTTTTCACAAAAACTAAACGAAAAATATTACCCATAACACATAAACATACATAACTTTAGTCCCACACCCTCCTTTTGTCCCCTATACAGGCTTAACGGGTCATACTTTTCTCCAAAAAACAACATAAAAGTATGACTTTTGGGACAATTTCGGGAGTTATCGGCCTCGGCCATGTCGATTCAAGTAAACTTGGGCAGCCGCAACACTCGTGCAAACAGTTGTTTGTAGAACAACCTAGCACTCGGTCATGCCGACAGAATGCTTCGCCTTCTGTCGTCGCGACACTCGTGCAAACAGTTGTTTGCAAAATTTGCGCAGCACTACCCTAATACAGTGCAATTTCATATATTAGCCCCTTATGAAAATCGATTTAAAACAAATCATCCCTAACGAAAACTTCACCAGCGAAATTCGTGAATGGTTGGCTGCAATCAAGGCTGAGCATGGACGGCTTCAGCGACAGTTAATGAAGCATGTAGAGGGCCGCATTCGCGAAGTTACCGACCGAAACGGATTTCCGCGATTTTACATAGCCTCCGAAGAGGATCCCAACGGCAAATACGTCAGCAAAGAAAATCTAGGTGAAATAGAAGCAATCGCACAGCGGGACTACAACAAGAAAGTTCTCGCGGCAATCGAAGCCAAAATCAAGACGCTTGATGCATTTCTTGCAAAATTTTGCGGTGGCGACATCGCAGAAGCATTCACCAAATTGAAGCCCGGCCGCAAAAGCATGGTACAGCCTATCGCCGTAACAGACGAAGACTACGCAACAGCATGGTCAAGCCTCCCCTACAAAGCAAAGGGTTTCGAGTCGGGAGCTACAGAAATCTTTTCCGCAAGTGGACTGCGAGTTCGTTCCAAGTCCGAGGCAATCATAGCCGACATTCTAGCCGATGCAGGCGTTCCCTTTCGCTACGAGTTCCCCGTAAACGTCCGCGGCATGGGAACGGTCCATCCGGATTTTTACTGCATAAATCCGCGAACGCGCAAAGAATTCATTTGGGAACATTTCGGCATGATGAGCGACTGCGACTACGCAGAAAACGCCATCGGGAAAATTTCTTTATATGCAAAATCCGGCTGGACATTAGGTTGCAACCTGCTCGCCACCTTTGAATCAACAGCACAACCGCTAAATTCCAAGGCCGTCAAAAGAACATTGTTGCAGTTTCTGGGGGCATAGAGAGTTAGGGCCCGTAACCTACAAAAGTTCCGTCCTTTTTGTAGATACTCAATCCATCATAACGAATCACATCGCTGGCTAAATCATGATTAATCTTAAATGTCATTTCATTTAAATCAAAGCGATAAGTCCCTAAGGACCTGGTATCCACAGGCCAATTTTTCTCATTCCAACGAACTAGCGCAAATAGTTCTGAACAGTGTTCACCATCCCGAGAAACACATTGATGTTTGTCGGAAATCGCACCTTTAAAGAATTGATCACTAGCAAAGCTTCCCGCTTGATAAGATAGTGCCACCAACGTATCACCCCGATTTTCAATCACCTTTCGAACGGAATCCACCACAGCAGAATCCATCTGACACGGTTCCGCAAAGCCATCCTTATAACACATTTCAAAGGGGATCAACCATGGTTTATCACGGGATTTCACAATCCCAGTATATACAGAATCCAACAACAAGGACAAATCATTTTTTACGCCAAAATCTTTTCCGATTGAACGATAAAATCTTCGTTTAGACCAATCCTTGCGTCCCGGAACCATTTTCTTTGAAATCACCAAGTTGGCATACAGAAAATCGCAATTCACACCATCTGCAGAAGCGCATAAAGCTTCGTAGGATTCATCATCATTTTGGTATAGAGGTGAATATACCGGATTTTTTCCATACCTCATTACATAGGCTGCATAGGAAATATGAACCACCCTGGATCCATGGCTTTTAAAGAATCGCGAGTATTCAAATCTTCTAAAACACTTGCGAGCCTAGCAGAATCTAAATCGCAAGGAAACCACAAATCCTCGCCATCTACTTTCGCTGTACACACCTTATACAGCAAGGCTTTGCGAGAGACGGAATCAATGGAAGTGACTTCTTTGTGAAAAGATTCAATTCTTTTGGATACGCCCTCTACGCTTTGCTGATAGCGCAACTGATTGTGCTACCATTCCTCTTTGTAGTGCGGTTGATTCGAGCTACATCCAAGAAGCAGCACCATTGCCGCAACAATTAACACTCAAAAAATCACTCTAAACCCCAAAGACGGATGCCTATTTTCTTTCAAATTAGCAAAATTGCAATCAAAGATTGCATTTAGCAGCGGCTCGGCAATGTCAAAGCATAAATGCTTTGCCGCTGCGCTCGCCTTTTTACTAAATTTTACCGCGTTCAAATAATTAAACCTTAAAAAGGACTCTAGTAATGAGCAAGAATTACAAGATTGCAGTTCTCCCGGGCGACGGTATCGGTCCGGAAGTGATGAAGGAAGCTGTCCGCGTTCTGGACGTTGTTTCCAAGAAGTTCGGCTTCGACGTGAACGCCGAATGGGCAAACGTCGGTGGCGCTGCTTACGATGAAAGCGGTTCTCCGCTGCCGGAATCCACCCTCAAGCTGGGTGAAGCTTCTGACTGTATTCTTTTCGGTTCCGTGGGTGGCCCGAAGTGGGAAAAGCTTCCGCCTAACCTGCAGCCGGAACGCGGTGCTTTGCTCCCGCTCCGTAAGCACTTCAAGCTTTTCTGCAACCTCCGCCCGGCCCGCGTCTATAAGGAACTTGCTGGCGCTTGCCCGCTCCGCTCCGATATCGTCGGCGACGGCTTCAACATCCTCACCGTCCGCGAACTGACGGGTGACGTTTACTTTGGCCAGCCGAAGGGCCGCGAAGGCGTTCCTGGCTCCAAGGAAGAAATCGGTTTCGACACCATGAAGTACAGCCGCTACGAAGTGGAACGCATCGCTCGCTTCGCTTTCGACGCCGCCATGCTCCGCAACAAGAAGGTCGCCTCCATCGACAAGGCTAACGTTCTCACCACTTCCGTCCTGTGGCGCGAAGTCGTGAACGAAGTCATCAAGGACTATCCGGAACTGACTCTCGAACACCTCTACGTGGATAACGCCGCCATGCAGCTCCTGAAGCGCCCGCGTGAATTCGACGTGCTTCTCTGCCCGAACCTCTTCGGCGACATCCTTACCGACGAATGCGCAATGCTCACCGGTTCCATGGGCCTCCTCCCGTCCGCTTCTATCGCTGAAGGATCCTTCGGCCTCTATGAACCTGCAGGTGGTTCCGCTCCGGACATCGCTGGCAAGGGCATCGCCAACCCGCTCGCCCAGATCCTCTCCACCGCTTTGATGCTGCGCTACACCTTCAAGGAAGAAGAAGCAGCACGCGCTATCGAAGCCGCTTGCGAAAAGGTGATTTCTCAGGGCTACCGCACTGGCGATATCTACCAGGAAGGCTACACCAAGGTCGGTACCACCGGCATGGGCGATGCGATTATTGCTGCACTCAAGTAATTTAAACGCCGCGGGCAAAACCGCGCGGATTACGAAAAAGACCAGTCCTCAGTTTTTCTGGGACTGGTCTTTTTTTCCATCCTAAAAAACTAATCTTCTAAACAACGGACAGAATGTCCATTTATCTTGTTAACAAACTCTATTTCCGCATCGAAATATTTGTCCAACGCCAAATAATATGCATGCAATTCATCACGTTCCGTAGATGACCAAAAAACGGCACGATCTTGTGTAAAGCCAAAAGCGTTAGGAGCGTACATGCCGGCAAGCAAGGCGTTGAAACCGAAAAGGTCCCTTCCCATATCATCACCCCATCCAGTCCTGGACTTTAAAGCATCTCCGGCAACGCCCAAGCCACCAACGTTTTTAGCAAGCGTTTCAAATTCAGTCGAACTCGGCAAGCGCCAACCTTCTGGGCAAACTTTCTGGGCGGCATCCCATGAATAAAGACGACCATACGAAACACAATTGGAATCTATACGATTAAAACACCAACTTTCCTCGTCATCCTTGTATGAAAAGTTCAAATTCTCAGCCATCCATACCTGGTTCTTGATTTTAACGGTCTTGTAAGTTGCACCATCGCGGGAATCAGTCAACGTTCCAACGACCACAGTATCTTCATTCGCAGACGAATCGTCATCATGTCCAGAAACATCCGACACATCGTTTTCCGTCACAGAACTCGCATCTGCGGAGGAATCGTTGTCATCAAAACAGCCCGTAAAAGTCAAGGCCAAAGCAACAGCGGCCACTCCAATAAATTTTTTACGCAAAAATACCATTGGCATCTCCCCAGTAAACGTTTCTTTTAATCTACTCTTTTTTTTACCAATTTATTTATTCAATATTTCTTCAATATCATTTTTTCCTAAATACAGGCGTTCATTTAACGCCGCAGCAATGGCAACCAACGCCTTCCGGCAGGCCATCAGAATGTTGTAGCACTGTTCCACGACATTCGTTTCGGCCATCTGGAAGTAGTAGCAGGCCGCCTGGAAACTCTGGTAGTCCGGGTCGTTCTTGTTGAGTTCCATCGGAAGTTCACGCATCACGGTATCCAAGTCGCAGGCAAAATCCTTGCGAATCAGGAACTCGGCAATATGCCCTGCAATGGCGATATGCGCGGAGCCGTCCAAACTATCGCCTGTTATATGCGTAATGCCCGGGCGATCCTCGGACAAATCGATTTTCACATAATCGAGCGGGCGCTTGAACAGCAAAGCAACAAGTGCATGGCCAGCCTCGTGGCGGCACAGACGCAGGAGTTCTTCTTCACCGAAGAACTCCACCAAAGAATCGCGAGTCACATTTTTTCCGGACATAGAAACCGTCCATTGAAGGATTATCAATCCTTGTCGTCGAATGCTTCGGCTTCTTCCGGTTCTTCGACAGTCCATTCGCGAATGTGGTCAGCAAGAGCCTTCTGGCCTTCTTTTTCCAGTTGGTCCGAAATTCCATTGAGGATTTCGGCATCCTGCGCAGGCAAATCCTTTTCAAATTCATCCACGTAACGTCCAAGATGGTCGTAGCGCTTCAAGGAAAGCAACAACTGGGCAAATTCCAAATCGATATTGTCACCACTGCGGAACTTGTCATGTTCCATGAGCAGCGTATCAATGCGCTTGTCATCGACAAGGCTGCAAAGGCGACCCAGGTTGATTGCCTTGGGGAACGATTCATAAAGGCGGGTGGCAATCTTGATACAATCGGACTTGCGGCCTTCGCGGTCGGCCACGGCGGCAAGCAAATCCAGGTACGCTTCTTCGTCTTCGGCTCCGGGGTCGCGGACATCGCCAAGCCACTGTTTGGCGAGTTCCAGGTTGCCCGCAACAAAATAGGAGTTGGCGATATCGATAAGAGTGGCGTTGCTCTTGTCCGGGTCCTTCAACAAAGATGCCTTGGCAAAATCCTCGCAATCCTTCACGGCGTCAGCCATGTCGCAAATGGCGTCCAACACATCTTCGCGATTTTCGAGTTCCACTTCGCTTACGGTATCGATGAGTTCCTTGATCAACGTCTTGGCACGTTCCAGCGGCAGGAATTCTTCCATGCTGAGGAATGTTACGGAACGACCCTCGCCACCCACATGACGCAGTGCCAAATCATGAATCAAGTCGGCAACGTAATCCTTGTCTTCGAACTGGGAGGCGACTTCCACAAAGAACGTACCCGCATCGTAAAACAGACTGTCCCAATCGGCTTTTTCTTCGTCGGTATCGGCCTTGAACGACACAAAATCACAACGCAACGTCCAAGCCAAAAGTTCCAACTGCAGTTTTGCATCCTTGAAAGTTTCAATATCGTCCAAACCACGGACAATGGTATCGAACAATTCTTCAGGACGATGCAACAAACGGCTTCCGCCGCTAACCACCTGCATCAAAGTGTCACGAAGGCGGTCTTCCTTACCGCGGTTGGCCTGCATAAGAGCGGCCGACTTAAAAAACTTTTTCTTTTTCATGGAGGTAAATGTAGAAAAAGACGGGCGCAGAAGATTACCTAACGTCGAAGTTTTCGCCTTCGTATTTGAGGGTAACGTGGTCAGAGCCAATGGCTACGACAGTAACATCCCAAATTTCCTGGCCAACGCAGACGACCGCTGATTCTCCACGATATTTTAAGATAGCCACAGGCTTGTCCCCCGGCAAAATGGCATCGAGGGCAATGGACGGGAATGTCACGGCCGCTTTCTGCAAGTCGGCGGGCGGTTCATTGCTCTTTACAACGCGCGGCTTTGCCACGGCAGGAGCAAATACAGATGGCACCGCAAACGGGTCACGCAGTTTTTCGACTGGTGCCGGCTGCGGTTCCAAACGTGCCAGTAGACTTTTAAAATCAAGCTGTTTTTCGACATCCAAGGAACTTTCCGTAGAATTCTCCAAATCAAAACGGCTCGAAAACTTACCCCCATCCACCTTATTCGACATTTTAAAGAGAAATACGCCCCACAAAAGGATGGTTGCCGTTATGAGCAAAGCAAGAAACTTATTCATTGATCCCTACCTTGCTAAGCACAGAAAGTTTGACCGATGACAAATCCTGCTTCATATCGATATCACTGACCTTGACACAGTAAATTCCGTTTTCGAGAGTCAAGAGGAATTTATGCAACTGAGAGAAATCGGCGCGAGCCTTGAAGGAAACCGGATATTCCAAATAAAGTTCCGACTTTACGACCTCGCCTGTCGATAAATCTTGCAAAGAAACTTTGTTACTATCGGCAGCCCCAAGAATAAACTTAAGAATCTTGGAGGAAGACACCGGAACATTGATGTGCTCATCAATCTGAGCAGACATTCTTTTATAATCGGCAATCAACGAATCCGGCGAACGCACAGTTCCATTCGAGGATTTCGACACATCAAGTTCTGCACGCACAGTAGAAAGGATTTCACCTGCGCGGACAGCTTTGGGAACCATAAAATACACGATAAGGAACAGCGTCACCACGACCACAAACGCAGAAAGCAGCGGGTACTTGTACCTTGAAAAAAGTTCGTTCATCGTACTTCCTCCATAGACAAGTCAAACTTCACCACTTCATGTCTTTTCCACGTCGTCTTTTCAGTTGTTCGCAAACGTACGTTCACAAGCGACTTTTCGCTTTCGAGAGTAGAAAGGAACCTCGAAACATCTTCCGAAGTCAAGGCGTACCCCTGCATGGAATGCACCCCGCGGCTCACGGACCAGTGCGTCACCCACAAATCCGTCGGAATATCCTTTGCAACAGACGCAAGCGCCGAAGCCAATCGGCTACGGTGGTTCAAGAACACCTCGGTTTGAGCCTTGTCCGCTTCCAATTTTTTCCAGACTCGTTCAAGTTCCTTTCGAGTTTCAATTTGCTTTTCAAACGAGGCAATTTGAGTTTGCGATTTTGAAGAAAACCATGCGACACCACCCCAAAAAGCGAAAGTCACCACAAGCGAAATGGCTACCACGCCAATACAAGCCTTAAAGACACGGCGGAAAAGGGCCGCTTCACGAATTCGAGCCATAGCCCTCCTATTGGGCAAAGAACGGAATGCAGGCAAGTGGTCGGTATGGAAGAGCCAGGCATCTTCGGCAACCGTTTTCGCAAGACCAGCCTCGTCCAAAGAAGCTTCTTCGACAGTCGCTTCGCCTAGCACATAACGATTCTTGATGAACTTCACCAAATCCGCACATTTATCCTGCGCGTCAGCAATCTGGTAAAACGCAAGCAATTCTCCGGCAGAAAACAACCAAACTTTAGAAATTCCATCCACAAAACTGGTAAAAATATTTGTGGAATCAAGCATTTCCCGAGAGCACAAAGACGACGTTTCGACAAGCATGGCTGGCACATGCGTCAAAATCTTGAAGCCGACCTTGACCACTTCATCGACCAAGTTCTCTACAGCGCGGTGCAGCGCCAACACGGCAAACCTGCCGTCCAGAGAATTGACGACATCAAAATCCTCGCGCTTAAAACCGACAAAATCAGAGACGGCATCGCCCGCATCAATTCCATCCCCCGCTGTAACCATCTTTACTGGAGAAAAGTTATCAAGAAGCAGCACACCATCGGCAGCGCCACCATTTTGCGCTTGGAAATTACGGCACTCCGCAAGGGAACCTTCAAACGCAATATCGGCAACACATGTACGACGCCCCCGTAAGACCCTGGTCACGCAAGCGCAAGCCTCGCCGGAGATATTTTCGCGGACATTCAAAATCCACCAATACCGACCAAAGGCAATGTCAAGGGAATTAGGCACTACTATTTGCCCTCGCCTTTCTTTTTACCATTGTCGCCCTTCTTTTTCTTGGGCACAAGCGGGGCCTTGGCTTTTTCAATTTCATCGGCCACGTCAACACTGCCTTCGGCTCCATAGTAGATATGCGGAGTCACAAAGATGAGCAGTTGGCTCTTGCTGTGGACCTGTTCCACATTCTTGAACAGCCAACCCAAAATAGGAATCGAGCCCAGAAACGGCACCTGATGATGAACGTCGTTCACAGATTCCTTGACCATGCCGCCAAGCACAATGGTTTCGCCATCACGCAAACGCACGGAAGACTTCACATAACGCTTGTTGAGAGTCGGCGGGACATCGCTACTAAAACTGCCTTCCGGTTCCGAAAAGTCCGGAACGATTTCGCAGGTGATTTCGCCCTCGCCCGTCACATACGGCGTCACCGTAATATTCGAGTTCGCCTCAATCTGTTCAAAACGTTGCGTTGTTTTGGAAGTAACCGCATCGCCCTGATTGTAGTCCACTTCGGAAGACATCATGTAATACTGCGTTTGGCCGATGGTCAGCACAGCCGTTTCACCATTAAGGGTTGCAATTTGTGAACGCGCTTTAACGTCCAGGATTTTTTCCTGCTCCATGGCGTTAATCTTTGTCACCATATCCTTCGGCACATGAATCACATCGCCAAGACCGATACCATTCATTACGCTCTGAGTCTGTTTTGCATTCAACGTCTGGTCTATACTTGGGAATAGCGATTCAGAGCCCATGTTCTTTGAAGCCTTGCCAAACAGCAAGTTCAGGCCATGGTTATGCCCCTTCTCGATATCCATGTCAACAACAAGAACTTCAATCAAAATCTGCGCTACAGGCAAGTCCATCTTGTCGACGTATTGGGAAATCGCATCGAGTACATCGTAGCTGCCCACCGCCATCAATGCGTTCTGGGACTTGACCACCTGGATTTGCGTACTCTTGGTGAGAGAAGTCGGCAATAGCTTAATCACATCTTCGGCACGCAAATGCTTGAGCTTGATAAGCAGGGAGTTGTCGGCGGTCTGCATCTCGTGCGGGCCGATGAAATAAACGCCATCTCGTTCCCAGAAGGTGTATGCCGTTCCACGGAACAGGTACTTGAGCGCCTCTCGAACGGGAATGCCCGAAATATGCGCAGTCACTTGACCATCCAGCTTGCCGTAGACCATCGCATTCAGTTTAGTCTGCGAAAGAATCTCGCTCAAAAGCGTCGCAAGAGAAGCGTCCTCAGCCTCGATACTGAGCAGGGAATCATTTGTCAAACGGACCTTGAATTTGCCGTTCCCTTCACCCGAGCCTCCACCAAGGTTCCAGGAAACCTTTTTGATGCTCACCACGCCATCTTCATCCTCGTATTGCAAATCAGCCGTTTCTGCCAGATGCTGAACCGCGCGAGCAAAATCCATGTTTTGCACAAATACAGTAACCGACTTAGAGGAACCTTGTTCAAGCAAAATATTCTTGCCCGTAACTTCGACAATCTGGCGAACCACCTTGTCAAGAGGAGCCTCTTCCACATCAATCGTCAGTTTATCGCCCTGCCACTCCACGCGGAAACGTTTTTCCGGCGGCTTCGGTGCCTCGGGAACCTTTTCGACAGGCTTTTGCACGCGGATGACACTACCGTCAATAACATACTCATAACCATTGCCAGTCAAAAGCACACGAAGTGCATCTTTAAGAGGCTGGTTGTTAAAGTTGACCGTGACAGGGCCCCGAACCTCGGGTGCAAGAAAAAGATTCAAGCCGTACTGTACAGCCATTCCCTGCAACAGATCGCGAATTTCGGTGTTCTTCACATTCAGGTTTTTAACAACCACAGAATCCGCAATCGGAAGTGGTGGAAGCGAAGACTGGGCAAAAACAGACGAGCACAAAGCCAAAAACAATGCAAAAAGAATATTGCGTTTACACATAAAAGTCATAGCGCAAATTTAGAAAGAAAAGACATAGGATCTAAAAATGAACACAACAAAATGCGCCCCTCGCACGAAGAAAATGTTAAAGGAAGGTTACAAAGTCTAACGTCCGAAATTAGGACAAAGTTTTTTCAAAAAATCTCTTAACTTTCAACACAGTATGTTTCAGGAGCTGAATGCGGACATTTTGACCTGAGGAAGGGGGTGTTGCGCTGGAGTTGGCAGAGTCATTCACCGAAGTGGAAGAACTGTCTTCGGAACAACCGATGAATGTCGCCGTGACTAGGAATGGGAGAAGGTATATGATTTTCATTTATTGTCTTTTTTTGATAAGATAGCTTTTTTTGAACCATTGGAAACGAACTGATGATATTTTGAGGTGATTAAAGAGTGTGAATATTCTCAATGTAAAACCAGGAAAATAATTTTTAACAAGTTTGTTTATGAAACGTTAATTTATTGAACGATAATGAAATAAGAAAAAATGAAACAGGATAGTTCTCTTTGTAAAAGGAAATTTGTCTTTGCGGATTTTTTTTGTTATACTAAATTTGGCATTCCTTTTATTATAAAGCGAGGATATTTTGTCTAGAGTAAATTTAACTTTTGTTTCAATTTTACTTTGCGCTATTTTTGCCTTTGCTGGAAATACCGAAAATACCAGCGCTTTTAATAAATTTATGTCTCCAGAAGGTGGCGTAAATCCTTTGTCGGGAACGGTTGCTTTTCAGAAGGAGATAGGCTCTATATCTGTTGGTCAGGTGAAAGCGGATTTTTCCTTAAAGTATTCGGGAAATGTTTTTGATGAGGCACAAAAAAGTAATGACGAGGTGAAAAGCGGTCTTGTCGGTTTAGGGTGGTCTTTTGGTCGAGCAAAAATCGTATGCGATTGCAAAAACAACTCTTTTTTGGATGATGACGATTATTATCTAATTACGGCCGAAGGTAATCGCTATAAGATTTTTGAGGAAACTGCATGGCGAAAGCATTTTAACGTTGGTTACACCGACGGCACCCCCGAAAAATGGTGGGTTGAAGGAAATCCTTTTTGGAAAGTTGAACGATTTGTTGAAAAAAAAGTGCTTCCAGAACAAGGAAGTTCGGTTTGGAGTTATGTAAAGGGTTGGAAAATTACAGATGCTGAAGGAATTGTTCATACTTATGGTGATATTGCTGAGACAAATTCCTTGACAGGACCGGAAAGAAATGCTACAGAATATGACTTAATATGGCTGCAGTACGAGGATAATAATATGTGGAAACCTGCATATGGGTTGATGGAAACAACATATGGTGGTACACCATCGTACTATCCTGTTGCTTGGAATTTGGCTAAAGAGGAAGCTTTAGATGGAAGTTTCCTGAAATATGATTATGAGCAGTTATCTGAAAATTTATTTGGTTATTTTGAGTGGAATGGTAACCAAACCTGGAATTCTATTATTGGCTACACAAAAGAAACGTATTTAACAGGAGTTACAGCGTCCAATAATGCTCAAATAAACTTTTTTTACGAAAATAAGGGTGAAGACAGTTTCTTCGGAGAAATCAATGATGACGAGGGGGAAAATGAAACCATTTCGGATGGTGGATTGGATATGTACAGGGAAAAATTTAGCCGAAAGTTCCTTTCTCGGGTAGAATCATATAAGCCTGGGAAAAAAGACCCTAAAACGGAGACTGAAGAAGAAAAGAAGGCACGTTTCTTAGGCAAGGTTACGTTCTGTTATACACCTTTGCAGCCAAGTACTCCTTATATCAAAAGACTTCTGTCTGCGATCCATTTTTTTAATCAGGTAGCCGAGGAGGTTGATTACGAGGAATATTCGTACTATACGAATCCAGAGATGGCCAGACCTTCGTACTCTAAGAAATATTCGTATCCACTGGGAGCTCTTTACAAAATAAAGGGGAAAGAATGCGGTTGGGTGGAATATTCGTATAAATTTGAATCCATGGGAAATGGTCATGTAGAAGAATTAGAGCTTGATCATGTCTATGGTCAAGGTCATCTAGAGGATGGAACTGCATATATTGTCGGGCGAAAGTATGAATATAAGAATACTCAAGTGGGGCAATATTCGTTTCCGTCAAAAGAAAGCCATTTAAAGATATATACACGGATTCTTGGACGATGGGTTGAAAGTGATTTGTTAGATGAAAAGCGAAATCCTATTTTAGTAGATGATGATGATGATAGTGTTCAGTTCGGGGATGCGGGCTGGTTTATGATTGTGAAAAAAGAACGTATGGCAACGATCTTTCAGTGGAATGGAAAAGAATGGCAGAGAATGATATCGCGGAATTTGGAACATAAAACAGAACTCTTTACAACAAAAAAAGTTGAATTCGCCGTTGCAGGACCTGATTATGCTTTTGTGTATCAAATTCATGGTGATGAAAAACTTAAAATAACGTTTTTTTGGACAAAATGGAACGATCTTCCTGACGAAATTAGCTTAAATGGTACTGATTATAATTCGGATGGTTCTGAATATAAAATAGTTCCTTTAAAGAATCATTTTTTGGTTCAATTCCCTGGTACATGGTGTAGTGGAAATTGCTTGGGTTATTACGTTATAGTGGTTCACTTTTTTCAACAGAAAAATCTGATTTCTTAGTTGTTAAGCGGCCTTTCCTAGATCCACCTTACCAAAATATACATCCGAAGGCGTGTTCCAGTCAAGGGACGAATGCAATCTTGCATCATTATAATACG
>JAZLMK010000096.1:0-82333 GCA_045598645.1 Fibrobacter sp. | reverse complement strand
TTCGGTTCTGTTTCAAAATCCTTTAATATCACGAAGGCTACGCCCACAGTTGAACCCCCGACTTCTGCCAATCCGAAGTTCGCTGGTGCATGCGTCGCACTTGTTACCGCCGGAACTACGGACTTTGGGGTGATTCTCTATAGCATCAAAGAAGATGAGGGATACTCATCCGATATTCCTTGCGCTGATGCTGCAGGCAATTATAAGATTTACTATAAGGTCGAGGAAAACGATAACTGGTCTAGCGTAGAAGGGTCTGTTGATGTGTCTGTGGTGAACGAAAATTTCACAGTTACCTTTGTGGATGCCGAAGGCGAAACAATTAGCTCTGATAAATATCCGTATGGCACTCCGGCTGCAGAAGTTAAATTGCCAACAGAAAATCCCGCAAAGGCTGACGATAATATGTATGCCTACGCATTTGCCGGTTGGTTTCCTGAAATTCAGGAAGTAACTGGTGCTGCGACATATAAGCCTATCTACAACGAAATTCGTATAAGCTACGAGATCGCCTTCGACGTGAATACCGAGGACAACGTGTTCTACGTCAATCAAAAGGTTGAATCCGACAGCTACAGCCTCTCCATTACGGACAAGTCCAAACTCCTGTTTCCCAACGGATTCTACAGGGCTGGCTACTGCCATACCGGCTGGGCACTTACCGCTACTGCAACCACTGGCTATGACCGGTTCGACGCGAACTTCGTTGCCGCCGTTGACCAGTATGTCACCGACAACGATGCCGCCCCCAGCAAGCTGTATGCCATCTGGACATCCGGTGCCTGCGATCACGACGTAACCTTCTCCGTTGCCAACGCCGCCGCTGGTTCCGTGAAGCTGACCAGCATCAACGACAACAAGGAATACGTGCTGGATGCAGAAAACAGTCTGCAGGTTCCTGCGGTAGCAGGCATCCAGTTTACCGTGGAATTCACCGTAAGCGAAGGCTACATCAACTTGACGGATGCCCCGCTGTTCTACATTAGCGAAGAGGAAAAGATTGAAATTGACGGCACTCTGGACGTTGTCGAGAGCATGACCGCGGTCGCAATCAACATCCCGGCAACAAAGGCAAAACCCCAGGTAGAAGCAATTTCTGATCAAGTTTATACAGGCAACGCAATTACACCAAAGCCAGCCGTGACTCTAGGTACTTTTGATATTGCAGAAAGTGCTGACTACGAATATTCATATACCAACAATGTAAATGTTGGCTCTTCTGCAACTGTTACGGTTACATTCAAGGGCGATTATGCGGAATTCGGTTCTGTTTCAAAATCCTTTAATATCACGAAGGCTACGCCTACAGTTGAACCCCCGACTTCTGCCAATCCGAAGTACGCTGGTAATTGCGTAGAACTTGTTAACCCCGGAATTACAGACTTTGGGGTGATTCTCTATAGCATCAAAGAAGATGAGGGATACTCACCCGATATTCCTTGTGCGGATAAAGGCGGCGATTATACGGTTTACTACGAGGTCGAAGGAAGTGGCAACTGGTCTGGTGTCGCAGGGAGTGTTGATGTGTCTGTGGTGAACGAAAAATTCACAGTTACCTTTGTGTTTCCCGAAGGCGAAACTATTAGCTCTGATAATTATTCGTATGGCACTCCGGCTGAAGGCGTTGATTTGCCACCAGAAAATCCAAAAAAGGCTGGCGATGAAATGTATGCCTACACCTTTGCTGGCTGGAGTCCTGAAATTCAGGAAGTGACTGGTGCTATGACATATAGTCCAATCTACGATAAAACCCGTATCGGTTTCGGCTCTGCCACAATCGCTGCGGATGGCTCTTGGGCAATTATCGACGGAAAGTCCAGTAAAAAAATTGATGCCGATCTTGATGCCGTCAAGATTACTGGAGAAGTGACTCTCAATCGTGAATTTGTGGCGGAAAAGCCTTCCACCATCGTGCTGCCCTTTGATACGCGTATAGACAATGTTCCCGGATTCACCTTCTATTCGTTCAAGGGTGTTGTAAAGGAAAACGGCGTCTGGAAGAAGGTTGTCTTCGACGAAGTTGACAAAGAAGGTGATGGACTCATTTATGCGAATACCCCCTACATTGTTGTTGCCAAAGAAGATGTGGGCGGCCTAATTGTGGAAAACGGTGTGGTATTTTATTTAAACAGTGTACGTCCGATGTCCAGCGAGGATGGTATTTGGCAGTTTGTGGGCACATACGATTTCAAGGTCTGGAACGAAGGTGATCGTGATATTGGCAGGTCATACGGTTTTGCTGCTGAGGAACGTGATGGTGCACGTATCGGACAGTTTGTAATGCTTGGAAGCAACGCCTACGCATATCCCATGCGCGCCTACCTGTATTATGCAGGGGGTAACTCTGGAGAATCTCGCAGTATGGCTCCCGCACTGTTCAAGGCGGCTCCAGCCGTCGCAAGTATCGATGAACTCCCTGAATCCCTGGATGTGGTCATCAGGGGCGCAGAGGGTACAACCGTCATCGGAACCATCAACACCCGCACCGGTGAGTTCCGCTCCGCAGAAAATCGCTGGTTCGACCTGAACGGCCGTTTCCTCGGCAACAAAAAGCCTACCATCAAGGGAACCTACTACAATAATGGAAAGAAAGTCATTGTCAAGTAAAAAGGGGAACAATATGCAGAAGAAAGAATACAAGACTCCGAAAATAAAGGAAATCAAGCTCAAGTCCCGTGCAAATCTGCTTCAAAGCAGCGACAACGACGGTTATTACCATGGATCTATTTCACATAACGATGTCAATAGCGTAGTTGTATTAGACCCGAATAACCACTCTTAATTTTTCCAGTCGCCATAGATGAAGCCCCTGGTTTCCGCGCCGAACAGCAGACCATGCTCGGCAACAGCTCGCTTGAAAAGCTAGCCAGTCCCGACCATACGTTTCGTCTTGACACAGCCGTTCCAGACATCGCAGTCGAAATGCAATTATAAACGGAAGGGACATTGAATCATACATTTCGTCTTTTAAGAAAGCATGACGATTCTTTAGTAGTAAATTGTCAATGGCCGTTGAAGACCTGGAAAAACTCAGGATTCAGCGGTGTTGGTTCCCCTGTTCCTGCGGTGACGTTTTCGCTCCGGGTCTCCTGTTTCCTTTTGTGCACAGAAAATGAGAAAAAATCTTGTTTTTATGGCTTATTTTCATCTATTTTATGTTCAAAAAATTGGCTCGATGGCATGGCAGGTGCCGTGCACGAAGTACCTTTGAAAAGGATGGAATATGGAAAACTTCAATTTTTACAGCCCAACAGAGTTTGTATTTGGCCGTGACCGCGAAAACGAGGTCGGCGCCTACGTGAAAAAGTATGGTGGCACGCGAGTGCTTATCCATTATGGTGGAAAGTCGGCTCTTGCAAGCGGCCTCATTGACCGCGTCAAGAAAAGCTTGGATGCCGAGGGTATCGGTTATTTTGAACTGGGCGGTGTGCAGCCGAATCCGAAGGACACGAAAATTCGTGAAGGCATTGAACTCGTGAAAAAGACGGGCGTGGACTTCATCCTTGCCGTTGGTGGCGGCTCTACGATTGACAGTTCCAAGGGCATTGCCGTGGGGGCGCTTTACGATGGCGACTTCTGGGACTTTTACTGCCGCAAGGCGGAAATCAAGCGCGCGCTCCCGGTGGGTGTGATTTTGACGATTGCCGCTGCCGGTTCCGAAGGGAGTGGCGCTTCTGTCGTGACGAAGGTGGATGGCGGCCTCAAGCGCGATATCGGTACCGATTTGGTTCGCCCGCGTTTTGCGATTGAAAACCCGGCGCTCACCTGCACGCTTCCGCCGTTCCAGACGGCTTGTGGCATCACCGACATCATGGCGCATACTTTTGAACGCTACTTCACGAACACCCAGGAGGTGGAAGTGGGCGACCGCCTTTGCGAAGCGATTCTCCTTACGATGATCAAGGAGGGCCCGCGTGTGATTGCTGACCCCAATAACTACGAAGCCCGCGCGAACATCATGTGGGCGGGAACTGTTTGCCACAACGACATTATCGGTTGCGGCCGCAGCCAGGACTGGAACAGCCACGCGATAGAGCACGAACTTTCGGGCTTGTACGATTGCGCCCATGGTGCTGGTCTTGCGGTGATTATGCCTGCCTGGATGGAATACGTGATGCACCACGACGTGATGCGCTTTGCGCAGGTGGCCACACGCGTTTGGGGGTGCCAGATGAATTTCGCGAATCCCGAAGTCACGGCCCGCGAAGGTATTTGCCGCTTCCGCAAGTTCTTGAAGAGCATCGGCATGCCGATTAATTTCGAGGAACTCGGCGCGAAGGAAGAGGATATCCCTCTGCTTGTCGATAAACTCAACCCGGGCGAAGGCTGGGGCTTTTTGCCGCTCAAACGCAAGGACGTGACCGCTATTTACGAACTTGCTGCGCACGCGACGTTGTAGTGGGGGTGAACGTAAAAAGTTCCAATCAAATGGGGACTGCTGCGTTTGGAGAGAGGCGCAGCGGTCCTTTTTTAAGTTTGTATGAAGAGGTTCTTATGAAGGCGTTGTTTATTGGTGGAACTGGCACAATCAGCATGGCGATTACGCGACTCGCTGCAGAACGCGGCTGGGAACTTTATTTGCTCAATCGCGGAAACCGCTCGGCGGAAGATATTCCTGCTGGAGTGAAAGTCATCCAGGCGGATGTGAATGACGAATCCTTGGTCGCGCAGAAACTTGCGGGCCTCACGTTCGACGTTGTGTGCGACTTTATCGTGTTTGACCCAAAGGCTCTGGAGCGCGATTATCGCTTGTTCAAGGGCCGCACCAAGCAGTTCATGTACATCAGTTCGGCGTCGGCCTACCAAAAGCCTCTGGCCGATTACCGAATAACCGAAGGCACTCCGCTTGCGAATCCGTACTGGGGATATTCCCGCAACAAAATCAAGGGCGAGGAATTCCTGATGAAGATGTTCCGCGAGGAAGGTTTCCCGGTGACGATTGTACGCCCGAGCCACACGTACGACGAGCGCAAGGTGCCGCTGGGTGTGCATGGCAAAAAGGGAAGTTGGCAAGTCGTCAAGCGCATGCTCGAAGGCAAGCCCGTCATTATTCACGGCGACGGCACGAGTCTCTGGACCATGACTTTCAACACGGATTTCGCAAAAGGGTTCGTGGGCCTGATGGGCAACATTCACGCCATTGGCGAGACGTTCCAGATTACGGGCGACGAAACGCTCACTTGGAACCAAATTTATGCGGGGATTGCGGCGGCGCTGGACGTGGAACTGCACCCGTACTATGTGCCTAGCGATTTTCTTGCATCAACGAGCGACTTCGATTTGCTGGGGAGCCTCATTGGCGACAAGGCGAACTCGGTGGTGTTCGACAACACGAAACTGAAGCGCGCTGTTCCTGGGTTTCATAGCGAAGTGCGCTTTGACGAGGGCATCCGCCGGACGATTGCGAATGTGCTTTCGCACCCTGAATTGCAGGTGGAAGACCCGGAATTTGACGCCTACTGCGACCGCGTGATCGCTGCGATGGAAAAAGCCAAAAAAGAAATCCGCGGCTAGAGTCGCGGACTGATAATCGTTAGATTTTGTTAGTGTTTTTTACTTTAAAATCTCTCTGAGTTCGTTGGCGGCCTTTTCGAGGTCGTCATTTACGATGGTGAATTCGTACTTGCCTTTTGTCTTAGCGAATTCCATTTCCTTCTTCGCGTTTTCGAGGCGGAGCTGGATGACTTCTTCGGAATCGGTGCCGCGGCCACGGAGCCTACGTTCCAGTTCTTCTTCGCTCGGCGGGAGAATCAAAATGCCGGTCGCGTCGGGGTAGACCTTGTCGAAGTTCACCTTGCCGAATACGTCGAGGTCGAAGAGAACCCGCTTGCCTTGACGGAGCATTTCTTCCACGAAGAACTTCGGCGTGCCATAATAGTTGCCGTGAACTTCGTTCCATTCGATGAGCCCGTCTTCCTTGATGAGTTTCTCGAATTCTTCCTTGGTCTTGAAGAAGTAGTGCACACCGTCCACTTCGCCTTCGCGCGGCTTGCGCGTGGTTGCCGAAATGGAATAGACGATATCCGGAAATTCCCCAATGACTTTATCCTTGAGGGTTGTCTTGCCTGCGCCACTCGCGGCGCTCATAACGAAAAGCTTGTTGTTCATAATAGGTTCGAGGTCGCGCTTCGCGCTTTGAGGTATGGGGTCGCTCGCGCTGCTCGCTCTGAGTTTTTGTTTTGTTTTTTCTCGAAGGCCACTGACGAATGTCAGTGGACGTCCTCACTCCTCAAAGGGAGCGTAGCGACCGCCCTCATATCTTCTTATCCTCGATATAAAGCGGTCTCTGTTTGACTTCGTCGTAGATGCGGCCAATGTATTCGCCGAGGATGCCGATGGTAATCAGTTGCACGCCAGCGAAGAATACGATTGCCGTCATGAGCGATGCCCAGCCGGGAACGGTCGTTGCGGGACTCAAATACTTTTCGAGAATGGACCACACGAAGGCGGCGAAGCCCACGATGGTTGCGAAGATGCCCATGTAGAAGCTGATCTTGAGCGGAGCGGAACTGAATCCCGTGATGCCGTCGAGGGCGAGGCGCACCATCTTTTTGAGCGGGTACTTGGATTCACCGGCGGTGCGTTCGGCACGGTCGTACTTGACGCCGATTTTCTTGAAGCCGACCCAGCACACGAGCCCGCGCAAGAAGCGGCTGCGTTCCGGAAGGTTCTTGAGCTGGTCCACCACGCAGCGGTCCATGAGGCGGAAGTCACCGGTGTCGGGCGGGATGTCGATGCTCGTGAGTTTCCCGATGATGCGGTAGAAGGCGAATGCGGTGAAGCGTTTGAAAATCGTTTCGCCCTTGCGCTTGTTTCTTTGAGCGTAAACGACCTGGTAGCCTTCGCGCCATTTTTCCATCATTTCGTGGATGAGGCTTGGCGGATCCTGCAAGTCGCCGTCGATAATCACGACGGCGTCGCCTGTAGCCTTGTCGAGGCCTGCGCTGAACGCAGCCTGGTGGCCGAAGTTACGGCTGAAGTTCACAATCTTGTTGTTGGAGCCTGCCGGAATGAGGCCTTCCACGATTTCGCGGGTGCGGTCCCTGGAACCGTCGTTCACGAAGATGAGTTCGTGCTCGTAGCACTTGAGTTCTTCTTCCAGAACTTCATAAGTCTTGGCGACGATTTCTTCTTCGTTGAAAACTGGGATGATTACCGAAAGTAGCATGGTTCAAAAATAACAATTTTAAGGAATGAGCACCGAGTTTACAAAGTCCACGTGGCTGCAGTCTATGCTTCCTTTGGTGGAACTCTTGAGCGTAACTTGTTTTATGCCTTCCACATTTGCTGTAAGAGTCAAAATTTCGCCGTTCTTGAAATAAGGGCTGCTGGCAAGAACCTTGCCGTCGCCGAGAATTTCAACCATCACACCGTCACTGCAGAGCGATTCATCGTCCAGGCCGAAGGATGTGCGGAAACTGCGGAACTTGTTGTCGATGTCGTAGGTGGTCTCGGAGGCGGCGTGCGTGCCGAACCCGTTTTCGAAAACTTGGCCGTCCAGGGTCATCTTGTGGCCTTCGATGCTTTCGTTTTTGTGACGGCTTCCCCAGCCTTGCTTGTGCGCAGACGGTTCCAAATCGCTAAGCGGGATGACTCCGTTCGCCTTGTTGAAGAAGAAGCGGGAAATGTCGGCCAGTTTGGAGTTCTTGGCCAGGTCCTGTACAAGGAAACGTACTTGGTTGTAGCCGGGTTGCAGCGTGTCTATGGAAATTGCGATTTCCTTGGATCCGGTTTCGTACTTGCTGCGTTGCAGGATTTTCCCGTTCAACAGAATGAGAACTTCCCAGTTGGCGGCGGCTTTGCTTGTTTCGCTCAAGTCGTACTTGTAACGGAGGGTGTCCACGACGATTTTGTTGACGTCAGTGTTTTCTTCCAGTTCGTTCAGGTTCAGTTTTTCCTGGGCTTGGGCTTCGTCCATGGTTGAGTTCTTAATGGCGATGATGTTTTTGGGGTTGTAGTTCTTGCGCCCGTTGAACTTGGCTATTTGCACCCAGTAGTTATTGGTAATGAGGATGTTCTTGACGCCTACCATGTCCATTTCGCGTTCGAATACATCGCAAGTGGTGGCAATGCGGTGTTCCACGGCTTTTTTGTGGTAGGTCTGGCTGTCCCAGCAGTCAAGACCGCGAATGTAGTACACTTCGCCGTTGTAGCGTGTGATCAGATCCTGCAACTGGGCGTCGGACATCTGCCTGGCCTTGTCGTAGTGAATAGACGAAATTCCGTAACCTATAAAGTGCCATGGGCGCCCGTAAATAAAGAATTTTTCCGTTTGCGGCTGTTCGTTCAACCATCCCCAAATTTCGTGTTCCTCGATGGTGAGGTGGTTACGGTTGTACATGATGTTCTTGTTGAAACTGTCCTTGTAGTGGAACGTCCAACCGGTGAATATTAATGCGACGACGATGGCTGCCGCCAGAATATGCGAGGGCTTTTTAGACTGGATGAAGTATTCGACGGTATGGGCGATGGGGAGTGCTCCGATAAAAGCCATGCTCGGAAGCATCACGAGGCTGTAGCGCTGGTTGATTTGAATGGTGAAATCGCCCGAAACGTTTTCCAGGATCATGTAGGTCTGTATGTGGTACAGCAAAAAGAAAACGAGTGTGCAGAGGTAGAACTTGTCGCCCTTCTTGGTGTCGTAAATGGCGCGGAACGCAAGGTAGATGGCACCGATGACGAATAGGTAATTAAAGTAGGTGAGGAACGGGTTTTCCAGTTCGCCGTTGTCCTTGATGGGCTTTGTCATTTCGGCCCAGTTCTTGGTCAGGTCTTCGAAAAAGTGACCATGGGCTTCGAATTCGCCACCTTGGAAACCGAATCCCTGGAAGTAACTGATGGTGAGGAGCACCGGTACGGAGAACAAGGAAAGCGTCACGAAAAACGCGGGCGCCTTGAAATCCTTTTTGTCCAGAATCTTCGGGAAAGCAAAAAAGATGAACGCAAGCATGCAGAATACGGTTTCTTGTCGGGTCTGGCCGAAAAAGGCGAGGACCAAGGCGAAAAATACCCAGTGCTTGATGGTGTTGCGGTCATAGGCCCAGCGGAATGTCAAAAGAGAAAGGGCGGAAAGGAAAATGTAGAGGGGTTCCACCGACATGGAGCGGAACTGGAACAGGATGGTGGGCTGCAGTGCCATGAGGAGCGAGGCGAAAAAGGCGAGGAGCGGTTGCCTGGTCCAGGCGACGATGGCGAGGAACATGAGGAGGAACGAGAGTGGCAGGAGCAGGAATTCGAAGTTGAAAATCCAGTGGAGGTTTGAACCGAAGAGAGGCATGCCCAGATAGTAGAGGAATGCGAGGCCCTTGGTCTTGAAACTGTTGGACTTGGACGAGCAGGTGAGAGCGCCGTCCCTGAATTCGCCCTGGTTGCAGGTACCGGATTCGTGGTTGTAGTAGATGTTCTGTGCCACGGACATGAATACGCTTTCGTCGCTCTGTACGCGGTGGCGGGCTTCGATTTGGGTGCCTGCGAAAATGGAAACGGCTACGGCGAAGACTACTGCAAGAATGCTGAACGATTTTTGGGGCAGAACGCCTTTAATCCATTCGCGAAAATCCTTGCTCAAAAGGCAGAACAGTACGATGGCTGCAATGAACTGTACGATGAACAGGGGAAGGGGCAGGTAAAGGTCCAGTTGCTCGATGGTTTTCTTGTGGCCCACGTTTGGACCCAGGTAAACGAGGAAGGGGATGACGAGGGCGATAACTAAACCGATAATCCCGGCTGGATGCAGTAAGTTCTTGAGAATCAACGAAATAGAATCCTTAAGCTTCATTGGACGTGCCTTTTGGGGTATTTTTCTTTGTCCTGCAAAATATAACTTTTTCTTTTATTCGCTTATTCCGGGAGGTTTAGACCTTGAGATATTGCGGCAAAAAAACTAGATTTGGCGCGTAAAATTCAAAACCTAAAGAGGTTAAATCGTGCAAGATTCTTTGGTTACAAAAGCAGCAGACAACGTCCGTATCCTTTCCGCCGCCATGGTTCAGAAGGCAAAGTCCGGTCATCCGGGTGGAGCCATGGGCGCCGCCGACGCGATAACGCTACTTTTTGCCGAATTCTTGCGCTTTGATCCGGACGATCCGAACTGGATGGCCCGCGACCGTTTCTTCATGGACCCGGGCCACATGAGCCCGCTCCTCTATTCCGAGCTCGTCCTCACCGGCCGCATGAGCCTCGACGACGTGAAGGACTTCCGCCAGTTGAACAGTCACACGCCGGGTCACCCGGAAGTGAACGTGATGCGCGGTATCGAAAACTCCTCGGGCCCGCTCGGCATCGGCCACGGCATCGCCCTCGGTGCGGCCATCGCTGAACGCTTCATGGTGGAACGCTTCGGCTCCATCGTCGAACACAAGACGGTCTGCCTCGTCTCTGACGGCGGTCTCGAAGAAGAAATCGCTTACGGTGTCGGCCGCGTTGCAGGTCACCTCAAGCTTTCGAACCTCATTTTCTTCTACGACGCAAACCAGGTGCAGCTCAGCTGCAAGACAAACGACGTGATGAGCCACGACTTCGTGAAGCAGTACGAATCCTGGGGTTTCCGCGTCATCGAATGCGACGGTTCCAACATTGCAGAACTCCGCAAGGCATTCAAGGCCGCCTGGGCCGAAACCGAACGTCCGACCTTGGTCTATGGTCACACCACCATGGCGAAGGGCGCTGTTGCCGAAGACGGCAAGAGCTACGAAGGCGAAGTGAGCACGCACGGCCAGCCGCTCAATGCCGCTGGCGCTTCCACTTCCGCAACGGTCAAGAACCTCGGCGGTAACCCGGACGATCCGTTCCAGGTGTTCGACGACGTGAAGGCAGGCTTTGCCGCCCGCGCCGAGGAACTCCGCAAGATTGCCGCCGAATGGAAGGCGAAGAAGGCTGCCTGGGACAAGGAAAACGCCGAAAAGTCCGCCACTCTCAATGAATGGCTCACGGGCAAGGGACCGAAGCTCAACCTTTCCGCCCTCCCGATAAAGGAAGGCGTTGCTACTCGCGTAACTAGCGGTACGGTTCTTGGCTACCTCGCCGAAAACTTCCACAATATCATTTGCAGTTCCGCAGACCTTTCCAACTCCGACAATACGCAGGCCTTCCTCAACAAGACAGGCATCTTCCGCCCGAACGATTTCAAGGGCGCGTTTGTCCAGGTCGGTGTTGCTGAACTTACCATGGGCGCCATCTGCAACGGTATCGCCTTGCACGGCGGCCTCTATCCGATTTGCGCCACGTTCTTCGTATTTAGTGACTTCATGAAGCCCGCCATCCGTATGGCTGCTCTCATGGGCCTCCCGGTCAAGTACGTGTTCACGCACGACAGTTTCCGCGTTGGCGAAGACGGCCCGACCCACCAGCCGATTGAACACGAAACGCAGATTCGCTTGCTCGAAAGCCTCACGAAGGAATCCGGCAAGGCCGAAATGCTCGTGCTCCGCCCGGCCGACGCTTTTGAAACTCTCGCCGCCTGGGAAATGGCTTTCGAAAATACCGACAGCCCGACGGCCCTCATCCTTACGCGCCAGGTGGTGAACACCCTCCCGGGTGACAACCGCTACGAAGCCGCCAAGGCTTGCAGGAACGGTGCCTACATCGTGAGCGACAACACTGCCGCTGGCAAGAAGCCCGAACTCACGCTCGTGGCTAACGGCTCCGACGTTCTCCTCGAACATGAGGCCGCCGAAATCCTCCGCGCCGAAGGCAAGTCCGTCCGCGTGGTTTCCATGATCAGCCCGGCTCTCTTCCTCAAGCAGTCTAAGCAGTTCCGCGACAGCGTTCTCGCCTCGTGGACTCCGGTGCTCGCTCTCTCCAGCGGCCTCCCGGTTCTCTTCGACCGCGTGGTCGGTGGCTTCGGCAAGGCTATCGGTCTCGAACGCTTCGGTGCAAGCGCTCCGGCTGGCGTCCTCGAGAAGGAATTCGGTTACGTTCCTGAAGCAGTCGTGAAGGCCGCCAAGGAATACCTCGCCGAATTCGCCCAGAACGTCGCCGACTTCAAGGCTTGTAATTAAGACCGCTCGCGCTGGAATCAGAGAGAAACTCTGGTTGGCGCTCGCTCTCGCCTACGACAACTCGTTAGGACGAGTTGCCTTCGGCTCACTGAAGCGACAGCTCTCGCCTCCATCGCCGACGAAGGGGCGGCGACTCCTGCTTACGTGACCGCTCGCGCGGTTCAATGATTTCGTTTGCACGCGCTGTTCAATGTTAAAAAAGCTCTGAGGCGGAGCCTTTTCTTTTTTGAACAAATTAGAAAAATGCTGCTTTTTGTCGAAAACGGCGCAAAAATGTGCTTTTTGTTCCCAAAAAAACTATATTCTAGCCATGATTTGCCCTTTTTGCAAGAATGACAATGACAAGGTTGTGGATAGCCGCGTGAGCGGAACGTCCATTCGCAGGCGTCGTGAATGCTTGTCTTGTGGACGTCGCTTTACAACACGCGAGTACATCGAAGTGCAACCGCTGACGGTAATCAAACGCAATGGGGCCAAGGAACCGTTCCAGCGCGAAAAACTGATTCGCGGAATCATGAACTCCTGCAAGAAGCGCCCGCTTACCGTGGACGACATCGAACAGCTGGCGACACGCGTCGAGAACGCCTTGCCGGTGAACGACAACTTCGAAGTTGGCTACGATAAGATTGGCAATTTGGTGATGCAGGAACTCAAGAAGTTGGATCCGGTCGCCTATGTGCGATTCGCATCCATCTACCGCGAATTCAAGGAAGTGGGCGAGTTCGTTACGCAAATCAAGAATTTGGACGGGTAAACACGCTGTTGCACCCGTATTCTTGTAGCGTCTGGTCCAGGTGACCATCGCTGTTTAAGTTTCTAAGGCGTGTTATCGCCTGGTCCCGTAGTTGGCGGACCCTTTCGCGCGATAGTCCCATGGAATGGCTGATTTCGCGGATGCTTTTGGGCTCTTTGCCGTTCAAGCCATACATTTGAGAGAGAATATTCTGTTCACGTTCCGGCAACTTACTTAAGAATTTATTTGTAAAATGCTTGAGCAGTTCGTCCTCGACGGAGTCTTCGGGATTGTCTGCGTTCGTGTCTTCCAGGACGTCTTCGAGTTTTAGAGTGGATTCCTCGTTTAAGGGGGTGGACAGCGATTTCGGCCTTCCGGAAATGGCGTTCAGTTCCTTGAATTCACCGCTGAGGTCTTCCTTGTTGCTTGTTTTGCGGATTTCCTTGTGCAGTCGTGTTTGCTGATTGAGCGGAAGACGGATGAGCGCCCCTTTTTCGCTGATGGCGCGGGCGATGAAGGCCTTTATCCACCAAACGGCATAGGTGATGAAATGGACCCCGCGGGTGTAATCGAAACTTTCGACGGCGCGCCAGAGGCCGATGGCCCCCTCGTTTATAAGTTCTTCGGTGGTGAGCGTATCGTTGTAGTACTGTTGCGCCACTTGGATGACGAACTTCATGTTCGCGTGCAGGATGTGGGCCTTGGCGCTGTTTTTTACCAAATTTGGCGTTGATTCGTTGCGAATCAGTTTGAAGAGTTCTGTTTCTTCCGCCATGGTCAACGGAGTCTCGTCTTTGAACTTTCCTTTTATCCAGGTGAGCGTTTGTGTTTGCTCTGTCATATGGTTTGGCTTCCTTTGGAGCCGGTTTTAAGGCCGTGCATTCGGCCCTTCGACTATTTAATACGGATGTTTTTTGTTCTTCGCCAAAATTTTTTTTAAATTTTTTTTGTGCCCGATTTTTTTAAAATATTGAAGGATGCCGACGGTCGTCGCTCGCCTCTTTTTGAACAGACGGACGCCTACCGCGTGGTGAACGGTGCTGCCGACGGTATGCCCGGCCTTACCCTGGACCGTTTTGGAGAGCGCTTCCAGATACAGTTCTTCGGACCGGAACTTTTGCCGCGGAAAGCGGAAGTTGTCGCCGCCGTCCGGGAGGCGTTCCGTCCACTTTGCCTTGTTGTCAAGGAACGCCTGTCCAGTTCCGGGAAGTCGCTGGAGAACGCTCCCATGGAAGTGTCCATTGGAACCCGCGAGCAGGCTGCGGGAATCGTGCGCGAAGGGAATGCGAAATTCAACGTGGATTTGCTGGATACAGTGAACCCGGGACTTTTCCTCGACATGCGTTCTGTGCGCTTGGAGGTGGAGGAGCGTTTCCGCGCTATGAAAACTGCCGCCGGTTCCGCGCCGGGACTTCGTTTTTTGAATCTGTTCAGTTACACCTGCAGTTTCTCGGTCCACGCCCGCCTTGGGGGGGCCGAAATCGCCACCAACGCCGACATCAGCGGGAAAATCCTGGACAAGGGACGCGAAAACTACGCATTGAACAGCCTTGACCTGCGTCCTGGAGAATTTTTCAAGGGCAATGCCATCGAGTATGTGCGCTGGGCTTTGAAAAAGGGCTTGCGATTTGACGGAATCGTTCTGGACCCTCCCAGTTTTGCGCGTTTCAAGGGCTTCAACTTCAATGTGCGCGAACATCTGATGCCTTTGGTCGAAGAATGCGCTGGCCTCCTGAACGAAGGCGGTTTTTTCATGGTGAGTTCCAACTACAGCGAGTTCAAACTGAATCGATTTGCAAGCGATGTGCTTGCCGCTGTTCGTACTGGGCACAAAAATGCCCGCACAGCATGGATGCGCGGGCAGGATGTCGATTTTGCGGGAAGCGGCGCTACCAAGGACAGTTGCCTGGTGGCCACCCTCGTGGAGTGCTAGTTCTCTGGCGGGTACAAAAGCCCGAAACGGAGACCGGCCGTGCTTATCTTGAATGTTTCAACGCGGAGTTTTTCCAAAAGGGACTTTAGCCAGAATAATCCGCAAATAATGACGTCGCTGCGGCCGTTTTCAAGGCCCGGAAGCATGGCTCGCAGTTCCTTGGATAGGTTCGTGATGCGCGTGGTGACGGCGTCCAAGTCGTTTATGGATAGTTCGAGGCCTTCAATGGCCTTGTAGTCGAACTGGGGCTTGTTCAAAAATACCATGGCAAGCGCAGTTCCCGTACCGCCGATAAGGTAGACGGGTTTCTTGGTCATGCCCTTGAAACTGACTTCCTTGAATGTTTCCTTGACAAATTTCTTGTATTCAGGGCCGGGAATAGGACCCATGGCCTTGAACATCTTGAGGGCGCCCACCGGAATCGAGAATGTCGTCGTCCCGTTTGAAAGTTCCGTGGAACCGCCGCCGATGTCTATGGTCACGATGTCGGCGCCGTGCCATTCCTTGACGGAACGGAAGGTGAGTTTGCCTTCTTCCTCACCAGAAATGATGCGGGGCTTTACCCAGACGGCCTTTTCGACGGCTTCGATCACCTGGTCGGGGTTTTCGGCCTTGCGCATGGCTTCGGTCATGGCGACTGCCTTGAGGTCGGCGCCTAGGGCATGCAGGTCCATGCGGAACTTGACCATGATGTTCGTGAGTTCCTGGATCCGGCTTTCGGTGATGGCGCCATGTTCGTAAATGTCTTCGCCGAGTCGGCAGATTTCCACTTTTTGGAGTTTGGGCACCAGTTTCATTTTTGGTGCGGTGGTCTCTTGTGTCTCGACTGCAGCCGATTCCTCGGGCTCGAAGGCGGCTATCAGCAGTATGCAACTGTGGCTTCCGATATCGATGGTTGCCTGGAGTTTATTCTGCATCGTTTGCCTCGCCGTTTTTCTCTTGAGCGTCGTCCTGCTTCATCATGCCGGCCTTGATCTTTTCGGCTATGGCGCCTGGGTGGAGTATGAATTCCTTGGCGCAGGCGATGGCCTCTTCAATGGTGGATTCGGGGTACTTGCCGTTCCAACTGGCGACGAAATCTCCGGATTCGCTGCCGAGCGGTTTCTTTTCGCGGATTTCCTGGCCCATTTTGAGGGCCAGCAACAGCCCGAGTTCGAAAGCGCGTGGGTTTTCTTTTCCGTCCAGCATCTTTTCGATACGTTTAATGCGTTCGTCAAAGGGGACATTTTGCAGTTCGGCAAGTTCTTTTTCTGAAATCATGCTATAAAGATAGATAAAAAAGAAGGACCCGCTTGCGCGAGTCCTTCACAAAAGAGAGTAAACTTAAATTACTTCTTAGCAGCGGCCTTCTTAGCAGGAGCCTTCTTGGCAGCAGCCTTCGGAGCGGCCTTCTTGGCAGCAGCCTTCGGAGCGGCCTTCTTGGCAGCAGCCTTCGGAGCGGCCTTCTTGGCAGCAGCCTTCGGAGCAGCCTTCTTGGCAGCAGCCTTCGGAGCAGCCTTCTTGGCAGCAGCCTTCGGAGCAGCCTTCTTAGCAGCAGCCTTCGGAGCGGCCTTCTTGGCGGCAGCCTTCGGAGCAGCCTTCTTGGCAGCGGGTTTCTTGGCAGCGGGTTTCTTAGCGACAGTCTTTGTAGCCATTGTTATTCTTCCTTTTTTGAGGGTTAATTGTTTGATGACTATAAAATAACTTTATTTTCACAAATAATCAACACTTTTTTAATTTTTTTTCATTTTTTTTTTATAAGGGTATTGACAGCGACAAAAAAAGACTTTTTTCCTCCTGCAAAATGCTTGAAATTACTTTGTATATAATTTGCGCACGCCTCAGTATTTATGCGGGTTCCAGGGAATTGCAACAAAAAAGCCGGAATAACCGGCTTGACGTTGTAACTCTTTGATGGACAAAGAAATAGTTTTCTGCATGTCGGCTATTTTGACTTCACACTCTCCACGTACTTCCGCATGCCCTCGACACCGAGTGAATACATGTCGACGAACTTCGTTGCAAACGGCGGAATGCGACCGTTGTGCATGCCGAGAGCGTCGTGCATCACGAGGACTTGGCCGTCAGTGAATTTTCCGCCGCCGATACCGATGGTTACGGCGCTCACTTCGTGCGTGATGCGTGTGCCGAGGTCTTCGGGGATGTGTTCAAGAACCATCTCGAAGCAACCGAGACGGTCTGTGTACTTGGCCGCGGCCTCGATGACCGCTGCTTCTTCGTCAGTTTTGCCTTTCTGCTTGAAGTTCTCGGCGGTCTGCGGCAAGAGACCGTGGTGGGCGCAGACGGGAATGTCCTTGCTGCGCAGAAATTCGATGACGCCTTCCGGGGTGCCTTCGAGCTTGATGCTTGAGCAGCCCACGTCCAGAAAACGGCGGGCGTTGTCGTAGGCGAACTCGGGGGTTGCGTCGCTACCGAAGGGCATGTCACCGATGACGTGCGTATTCGGGGCGCCACGGCAGACGGCGGCTGCGAAAATGAGCATTTCCGTCATGCCGACTTCGCGGGTGCTCTTATAGCCGAGCATGGTATTGGCGAGACTGTCGCCTACGAGAATCTGGTCTACTCCGGCTGCTTCCGCCATGCGGGCGAAGGCGAAGTCGTAGGCCGTAATCATGGAGACCTTCTCTCCCTTGATCTTTTTTGCCTTAATTTCTTCTGGAGTTAACATGGAATGCCTCTTTGTATGCGTCTTAAATGTAGAAAAAATGGATTGTTGAATATGAATTATTGACCAGGAAAAGTCAAAATTCCGTCAAATTTTTGAAAATTGAATTTTTAGAGGTGACCTAAAATGAGATGTTTAGTGACAACGAAAAAATAAAAAATGGCTGATTTGTTGTTTTATTGGTTAATTTGTTCTAAATTCTTGTCGCCAAAATTCAAAAAAATCAATTTGGTGACAAGTTTTCGCAAAAAAAGCCTTTTCAAACTGCAAAAAGATTTAGTTTTCAAACAGTTTCCGTGTTTCGTTCAGGAACTTGAGGGAGTTGATTTCTTTTAGAAAGCCGATGTGACTGCGAAGGTAGGCGAGGAGAGCGTTTTCTGCATATTGTGGGTGTTGAATTTCTGTACCTTGGTGGAGTGCCCACAGGCCGTTTACGGTTTCTGCCCTGGCGCGCGGGGTGTCGACTCCGAGGCAGGCCTTGCATACAAAACCGCCCGTTTCCGGGAAGAAGTCCGCGGCTGCGCTTTCAAGGGTGTGGCCACAGCGGCAGCATGTGCCGAGGTTAAGGTCGTAGCCCCACATTTCGCAGGTGTCTAATAGCCACTTTGCGAAGATGTTTGATTTATGGATTTGCGGCGGGCATGTGGCGGGCGTGCTGCTCGCGTTTTGCGCATCGGCGTTTTGTGCATTGACTTCTTGCGCATCGTCGCCTGCTGCTGAATAAAGGGCGCGCGGTTCGTTTGCGGTTCCACGCGTCTCGTTGCAATTTGCGCTTATGGTACTTCCGTTCAGTTCGCTCGTCGCCTGTTCGAATAGGACGTATTCTTCTTGTAGTGGGACGCCTTGGGGGGCGTAGCGCAAAAGCATTTCTGCCATGACTTGCGCCTTTGCGAGGGTGAGAAGGTCTTCGCGCATGTTTTTGTGCCAGTCGAGGAGGGTCGCTTCCTTGATGAACTGCAGTTCCGTATTCGGATTCTGCCGGAATACGACTTCGCTAAGCGCAAGCGGATCGAGCGCTCCTTTGAACGGGGATTCTTTCCGCTTTCCGCCTTTCACGATGAATGAAACAATCCCGCATTCCTCGGTAAGGGCCTTCACTATCCAGCTGGAATCGCTGTAGGCAAAGCGGTGGAGAATTATGGCGCGGGACTTGATCATGTTTTAGTGGTTTGTGGTTGGTAAACAGGTTTAAGTTGGGCGCCGGAGGCGCGTTATTAAAAGCGGCGAAGACGCCTTTTATAACCTCAATGCACCGAAGGTGCGACCTCATACCTCAAAGGGCCGGAAGGCCCGTCCTCAGAGCAAGCAACGCGAGCGACCCCTCTCGTCTAATTAGCGGCGAATGCGGCAGGGATGGAAGCCCGTAAGGGTTCGAACTCGCGCGAACATTCTTTGAAATTTTGTTTTCGCGCGAGGTTGAACGGACGCGGAAACGAGTTTACGAGTTTTCGCGATAACGCGAGAGCCCGTAAGCCGCCCTGCGTTCTCTCGTCTAATTTGCCGGGAATGGGGGCCAGCCCATCTGGGTTCCGCCGACCACGTGCAGGTGGATGTGGAAAACGGTTTGGCCAGCGTCGGCCTTGCAGTTGAACACGAAACGGGCGCCGGATTCCTCGAGGCCGAGTTCTTTCGCGATGCGCTGGGCCTGGAACATCATCTTGCCGATGAGTTCGCAGTCTTCCGGTTTCATGTCCATGACGGTTGCGATGTGGCGCTTCGGCACGACGAGGAAGTGTACCGGGGCCTGCGGGGCGATGTCGTAGAATGCGAAGACGTCGTCATCTTCGTAGATTTTCTTGGAGGGGATTTCTCCCTTGATTATTTTGCAGAATAGGCAGTTTTCACTCATAGTATATATAATGGTAGTAAAAGTTTTATAAAAATGCTTGTGAGTATGCGAGTTCCGCGGGGCATTCGCGCGCAAAACGGTCCTCGGCCGCTCATCACGTTGTTCTTCGCTTACCCTGCGGATGTTTTGCTTCGCAAATGTCACCTCTCCACTCGGGGGAAAGAGAAATCGCATTCTTGTAGGCGGTGAATTTCACTTCGTTCATTCACCTGGGAAAACTGCCTTGGAGTTTTTTTTCCCGGTCGCGGTTTGGGCGTAGTTAGCGAGTTCCTAGGGGCCTTCGCGCGCAAAACTATTTTTTGTAGCTCACGAAGGCGAAGCGCTTGCTGTCGGGTGCCCAGGAATTCACGTTGATGGTGCCTTGTCCGCCGAACAGCTTGAGGATTGTCCTTGCGGGGCCGAATCCGGTGGCGCTGTCGGGGGCGCGGGTCGCGAGTCGGAGTTCCACATTCTTGTTCGGCACGTGTTCGCCCGGGCGAACGTCCGATTCGTGATAGGCGACCATGACGATATGCTCGCGGTTTGGCGAAATGTGCGGAAACCAAGTGTTCCAATGCGGGTCGTCGGTGATTTGCGTCTGTTCCGAGCCGTCGGCCTTCATGCGCCATGCTTGCATGCGGCCTGTACGGACGGAGTTGAACCAGATGTACGCACCGTTGCTGTCATATTCGGGGCCGTCGTTCAGGCCTTTTGCCGTGGTGAGTCGCGTTTCGTTTCCGCCGATGGCCGGGATGGTGTAGATGTCGTATTCGCTGTTTCGTTCGGCGCAGTAGGCGAGCGTTTTTCCGTCGGGGGTGATGCCGTGGAGGTAACTCGGAGCGAGTGGCGTCACGAGTTCCGGCATGCGACCGTCGAAAAAGATTTTGTAAATGCGCGAAAGCCCGTCTTCCTTGGTGTGGTGGCTTACGTAAAGGCCCTGGCCGTCGGGGGAGAGCACGTGGTCGTTGTTGCAGTTGTCCACGTAATGGCTCGGAACTTCGGTGATGGCGCCTGCTGCGAGGCTTGCCGCGCCGTATACGAGGTCGAGCTTGTAGATGCGACCATTGCTGTTGTAGGTGAGAAATTTGCCGTCGAGGCTCCAGTTCGGGGCTTCGATGACTTGGTCAAATTCCTTGATGATTGTGACGGTGCCTGTTTCGATGTCGTAGATTTGCAGGATGGACTTGTTGCCGCTCCTGTCCCAGGTTTCGCCCGGAGAAATTTCGAAGGGGTAACTGACGCCCCAATTGGCGCGGAGGCCGTCCATCATTTCCATCATGTCGAGCGTTTTGGCGTGCGGCATTTCGGGGCATTCCCAGATGGCGGCGTTGCTTTGTTTGCTTCCGCTTTGTTGAACGCCGCAAATTTCGTGCCTGAATTTGTCCGGGTTTTCCAGGGCTTTTTTGCAGGCGAGGACTTCGTATTCGTAGCAGTTCACGATTCGTGGCGGGTTCACTTCTTCTACAAGGGCGCCTGTGGAATCGTGGAGTTCAATTTTTTCCATGTCGTTCAGGTTTACGACGCGGATGAACCCGTTGCTCCCGAAGATTTTCCCTTCGTTGTGCCAGGCGTCGGCCATGGAAGTCTTGAGATGCGCCACTTGTCCGTTTTCGTAGGTGATGTCGATCCAGTCGGTGGCATCGACGCCGGTGCGGTACTTGATACAGCGGCTTTCGATTTTTACAATCGGGTTGACGACCGCTTCGCCGCTTTTGCTTTCGGCAGGCGTTGATTTTTTTTCTTCGGCAGGTGCAAAAGTCGTGCCGAGGAACAGGTCGGCGAACGTGAGGCTATAAATACCGAGGTCAAGCAGGGCGCCGCCCGCGAGTGCAGGATTCACTAGGCGTTCCACATGGGTAAGTGGCTGCGAGAAATCCGCTTCCACGCCTTCGACGTTCCCGATGCGACCTGAGCGAATCCAGTCGCGAACCATCTGGACTGCCGGCAAAAAGCGGGTCCACATCGCTTCGCATACGAAGACTCCCTTGTCGTGGGCGAGGGCGAGGAGCGTCGTTGCGAGTTTTGTGTTTGCGCAGAACGCTTTTTCTACGAGGACGTTCTTGCCCGCCTCGATGCAGAGTTTTGCGTGCTCGAAATGTTCTGAATGCGGGGTCGCAATGTAGATGAGGTCCACGTCCGGGTCGCTCGCGAGTTCCTCGTAACTGCCGTACGCCTTTTTGAATCCGTTTTCCTTGGCGAACTTTTGCGCTTTTGCGAGCTCGCGCGAAGCGACAGCGTAGGCTTCGACGCCCATTTCGCGAGATTCAAGACCTTTGACGGCTTCCGCCATTTTTGCGGCGATGTAGCCGCAGCCCAAAATACCCAGTTTCAAGTTTTTCATGGCTATAATATAGGCTAAAGCGTCGACTCGCGGCTGGTGAATTGCCGTGAAAGTGGTTACAACTGGAAACGGTTAGAGCGCTTGCGGGGGCCGATTTGGGCAAAATGGGTCACTAAAATGGGATTTTTTTTGATTTAGTGACCCAAAATATTAGTTTATATGTAAAAAACGGGACTGTTTTGAGGATTATTGCGCAAAACTAGGTCACTAAATTGACTTTTTGGGTGTTTTAGTGACCCTTTCGTCCGCAAAATTCCCCCGAAAAGTGTAATTTGGGCTTAATTTGTGTGTAAAATGGGTCACTAAACCGGAAATTTTTGCGATTTAGTGACCCGTTTTCGCATTTTTCGCTTTTTTGTCCCGTACAACCAGGTTTTCTTTGACCTTATGGCATTCCTCCATGTGTTCGCGAATGTGGCTGAAAAAGTTATATTGTGGCTAGATGAACGTTGCCCGTAAAATTATCGCTTCGCTTTTCGCTCATGTTGCGTACGGTCTGCTCCGCCTTTGCGGCTGGAAGCGCGTGACGGTTTATGCGAATTTACGGCATGTTGGGGCTGTCGGAACTGCTTGCTGTGAAAATTCCTGTGAAGGGGCTGCCGCAGAAACCGCTCGCGGATGTGTCGCTCCCGCCAAAGCCCGCGAGGAAACCGCTCGCGGATGTGTCGCTCCTGCCAAAGCCCGCGAGGGGGCTGCCGCAGAAATCGCTCGCGGCGGCGCTTCGCTTCGCTCGGCCGGTAATTTGCAGGGGCGCTCGATGGGAAAAACGGGCGACGAAACAGCCTGCGAAAAGTTGTACCGTGAACTTTTGCATAACCTCACGCGCCATGTGGGCGAACTCCTCTTTTGCTTCAAGACGTTCAAGAAGTTGCCTGCGGAATTTGCCGCGTACCCGTGTCGCGTGGACGGATGGAATTTTGACTTGGCTCCGGGCGCCGCCGAAACGCTAAAGAAAATGCGCTCTGGCGGAATCTTCCTCACGGCGCATTACGGCAACTACGAGGCGATGGGCCCGTGGCTTTGCCGCCTCGGAATCCCGCTCGTGGCAAGCTACATCCCGGTGAAGCCCGCCTGGCTCAACCGCATTCTCGAGGGCCGCATCCGTGCGGTGGATGGCCGCAGTTACAGCGTGAATGCTCGCACTCCGCGTGAATTCATGCGACTGCTTGCCGACGGCAAACTCTTTTGCCTCTTGGCCGACCAGGACAGCCGCATCCCGAGTGCGCTTGCGGGTGAATTCATGGGGCGGCCCGTGCTCAACAACCCGCTCCCTGATTTTTTGCTGAAGCATCGCCCCGAAACGCCTGTATTCGTTTGCTGGATTGAGGAGCGCGACAATCAAAATGCTCGCGACAATCAAAATGCTCGCGACGTTCAAATTACCTGCGACGCCCGTGTTGTTCGCATACTTCATGCCGAACAAATTCCTGTGCAAACGCAGCCTCTCGGCGCCGATGCCCGCGGCTGTCAAATTGCCCGCGACACTCATAATGCTCGCGGCGTTCAAAATGCCTGCGAATGTGCCGAGTCCGCGTCGCTCGCGCTCGTGCCGGTCATTTCGCCCGCACCGCACATGTCCATAATGGACAAATTCAATATTTGGCTCGAAATTCGCATCGCGGAAAATCCCGCCCTGTGGTACGGCTTTACGCACCGCCGCTTTTACAGCAAAAATCCTGAAATTTACAAGGATTGACTCGGGTCCTTTTGAGAAAGCTATTTCAAAAAATTGAAATAGCGTGACCTTTAGTAAATATTTTTAGAGGAACCTTTTAGCGGTTGTCTTTCCCTGCGATTTTTTTTTGCCTGCGGCGGGGGGTATGAGACTTTTGCTGCCGGATTCTAATTTTTTTCGCAGTGTCTGGAGCGCGTTATTTTCCCAAAGCCTAGCAGATTCACGAGAACAGCCTAGTTCCTTGCTTACGTTTTCAAGGGCTATGGTTGGGCTCAGCTCGTTGTAGTAGCGCAATTTGATGACTTTTTGCTCTTTTTCGTTCAAGGTGGCGACGCATTCGTTCAGGAATGTGCGTGTGCGCTCTCGCATGTATCTGTCTTCGGGGGAGACCGCGCTGGGGTCTTCTAGGTCGCTGATTTCCCATTCGAATTGCGGAAGGTGTGCGGTCTCGTTTACAAAGGCGCCGCTTCTTTTAGCGAGCCTGTTCTGCTTTATGGCGCTGTCCGGGATTCTGACGACATTGGCATTGCAAGTCACCGTGGTGCCCAGGTATTTGCGTAGCCAGTATCTGGCGTAGACTTCGAAGGGGACGCCGAAATCCAGGTCGTAACTGTCGATGGCGCGCAAAAGTCCGCTGTAGCCTTCTTGCATGATGTCTCCGGGATCCACGTTCTCGTTGTCGTAACGTCGTGCAATCTGGTTCACGATTGGCATGTACTGTACCGCCAACTGGTTTCGGACGCTTTCCCAGTCGTTGTAGAGGTCTTGGAGAACCCGGTAAATGGGCTTGGGGTCGCTGCCGTCGGAGTAGCCCGGCGAGGTCTCGCTGTTTGGCGGCAGGGGATTGCTGAAAGCCTTGATCCTGGTGCTCCACCAGAAGTTCAGCATTTCGACATTGTTCTTTTTATTGGGACACGGCTTTTCGAGCAGGTACATACCCAGCTCGATGATTTCTTGCCTAAGACGTTGAAGTTCCTGGAACGTCGCTTTCATATGTGACCTTTTACATTTTGACACAAATATGCCAAAAAAAATTGCTTTGCGACAATGAAAATTATGTAAAAATATTTAAAGAGCATTAAAATGAACTTGAAGTGCAAATGCGGCGGATAGAGTGCTGGGCGTAACGCCGCCTGACCCCAAAAGGGCGACTCTTTTCTAGATTTGAAAAGGTTTCAACAAACGAGGTTCTTATGTCCGTAAAGGAAAACTCTGTACAGGATGCCGCGAAAAAGGCGAAATCCATGAAAAAACAGGTCATCGTGTGGGTGGCTGCCTTGATTTTGGGAGCGCTCTTGGGGCTTGTTCAGAGCGAAGGCCTGCAGAACCTGGTGAATTTTATTGCGTCCGTCTATACGCGCTTGTTCCAGTTCGTGGCGGTCCCGACCATCGCGCTCGCCCTCATGACGACGCTTTCTGCGCTTGGCGTGCAGAAAAACACCGGCCGCATTTTTGGACGCACGATAATCTACACGCTCCTTACGACGTTCGCCGCCGCCTTTGTCGGACTCCTGCTTTACAAGGCCATCGGACCCGGCAATCTGCCCATGGACCTGGTGAAGGGCGGTGCCGCCGAGGTGCCCCAGAACTTGAGTGCCATGAGTTACTACGACCATTTTTTGAGCGTCGTCCCGAACAACGTTGTGCAGCCTTTCCTTAGCGGGAATGTGCTTGGCATTTTGATGGTCGCCGCTGCGGTTGGCCTTGGCCTCGCCTTTATGCCGGATTCCGAAAACAAGCATTCGCTATTGAAGGTTGTGCTTGGACTCCGCGAACTGCTATTCACCTTGATTCGCGCTTTGGTGTGGGCTTTGCCGCTCGGCGTTGTCGCTTTTGCAGCCCAGCTTTCTGCGCAAGTGAGCGCCGGCGTGGTTGTGGGCTCCCTGGGCAAGTACCTCGCGGTTGTCCTTGGCGGAAACGCTATCCAATTCCTTATCGTACTGCCGCTGTTCCTCGTCGCCCGTGGCTTGAATCCGCTTTACGTTCTCAAGAAGATGAGCCCCGCCGTGATGATGGCCTTCTTTACCAAGAGTTCCGCCGCGACGCTCCCCGTGACCATGCAGTCCGCCGAAGACAACCTGAAGGTGAATCCGGAAGTATCCCGCTTCGTGCTGCCCATTTGCACGACTATCAACATGAACGGCTGTGCCGCCTTCATTTTGGTCACGAGTCTTTTCGTGATGCAGAACAGCGGCGTGGAATTGACTCTCGGCACCATGATTCTGTGGGTGTTCATTGCAGTACTTTCCGCCATCGGCAATGCCGGCGTGCCCATGGGCTGTTACTTCTTGACGCTCTCCCTCATGGTCGGCATGAATGCGAATATCGGCGTCATGGGCGTGATTCTCCCGCTCTACGCCATCATCGACATGATCGAGACCGCGGAAAACGTCTGGAGCGATTCCTGCGTCTGCGCCATGACGAACAAGGACTTGAGCAAGTAAAGTAATTCATTAGAATTCTGTAAAAAATCCAGCCCTAGACTTTGGACTGGATTTTATTTCGGTGAATTTTATTCTAGTAGCTAATTGTTACTTCCCAATCCATAGTGTAGTAGGTAGATCCGTCGTCGGTCTGCTTGATGACCTTATCAATTTTCTGTCCTACATCATTGATTGCGTAGCATTTTTTCGAGGTGTATTCCTCGTCGTCAAGGAATGCGTCTTCGTCGACAAACTTGGGGCATACCTGAATGATATTGATACCCTTGGGCAATAGTACGGAAACTTCCTTGCTGCCAAACCAGTAGCCCACATCGTTACCGAGATTGATCGTTGTTGTCTTGACGGGATCCATTTCATCGATGCCGTCTTTGCTGGACTTTATGGTAAAGGAAATTCGGGGTTCGCCATCTTCCTTGTCATTTTCGTCCATAGCTTTTAGCTGCTCGTATTTGGTTAGGTTGATGGTCAAGGTTGTCTGCGCATTTGTGTAAATGGAAACTTCCTGCTTTGCAGGTTCCTTGATTTCTTCCTTTGGGTTTTCGCCGGAATCAGAACTTGTAATTGCCTCTGCATAATCGGAAGAATTGCTGGATTTAGGCGAAGAGGCTTCCTTTTCTGCAATCCATTCCCCACCGATGCAAACGTAATTGTCGTTCTTATCCTGGACGTATTTTGATTCGCCTCTGTTGTTGCTGTTGCATACACCCAACTCGTAAATGCTGGAGACGGAAGAATCGTCTTGTGCAGATGATGACGAATCGTCAGAGCATGCAACAAAAAATGCTATAAGGACTGCTGTAAGGAATTGTTTCTTCATTTTTTTTTCTCCTAAGTTAGGTTGCCTTTTTAGTACCAACGGAAGCCCTGGCGCTTCATGCAGTTGCTGACGAAGTCTCCGGTTTCTACGTGGTCTTTGTCTTTTTCGTATTCACACTGGGCGATGGCGTTTTCTGTTTCGTAATTAGAAACCCCTTCTTTATACCAGCCCGTGGGTGCGGATACGGCGCAAGCGGAAAGCGTGAAAAATGCTGCCGCTGTAAGAATGGTTATGATTGTTTTCTTCATAAAAGCTCCTTTGTTATGGGAATACGCAACCCGCTTGAGCTTATGAATGTCTGGGCGACTTTTTGTGCTGAAATTCTTTTTTTGCAAAAAAAAAGGCGTGGAGTCGTTCATCGCTTATCTACAGACTGAGGCTCGGCAAAGCCATTACGCATAAATAAACGACAACAACCCACGCCCCAGTGGGACGTGAGCCGATTGCCACTTATCTTCTGCGTTTGTGAATTTTGCCGATTCCAGTCTGCATTTTCAATGCAAAGACGGCGTTGGGGCGTGGGGGTACAATGGAGTGCTAGGTTTTAATCTTTGTCTCCAAATGGGCAATAGCAGTCGAAAGAATCGTCTTCGTATTCGTTCAAGAGGAAGAATTCCTCCATGCGGTATTTAGCCTCCTCGGTGGCGTAGTTCTCATAGCGGTTATTAAACTTTTCTTGTTCAAAGTTGATTTCCTTCAGAGCTTCGTCAATAGAGACTTCGGTGAGGGGGCGGCTGTATTCGTATTCCTCGTGACCGTTCTGGAAAAGCCTTCCATCGGGGGCAATCATCAGGTAACTTTCTGTCATGACATCGTTATTTTCCACGAAGATGACGTTGCTTGCCTTTTTGGGTGTGCAGAAGGCCGTTAAGGAAAAACTCAGAGATTCCTTTTTAGGCATCTTTTCTTCCTTAAGGTTGTTGAACAGGAAGGTGTTGAACTTGAAATCAGAAATGCCCTCTTTTCCATTAAACGGCAACTGACGAAGAATCTTCCACTTGTCGATTTTCAGTTCGGCCATACGCTCTACAAGGATTTCGTTGAAGTTGTATTCATTCACCACGGTGTTGATTTTTATACTGAGATCTGGGTTAAGTACACAAAGTTCTTCTAGCATTTCCTTCAACTGCTGAAAGGAAATAGTCTTACCATTGCATTCCCTGCCTATTCTCACATTGGTTTTGTGATTGAAGGAATCAATGGAAATTCCTACCTGCGAAATCAAGTGGACAAATGGACGGATGTATTCAAGATGGCTTCCGTTGGTAATAATGGAAATTTCGAAGTCCATTTCGTGGGCCATTTTGATGACCAGCCAAAGACGTTCCTGTTGCAGAATGGGCTCGCCGCCTACGATGTTGAGACGCTTTTGGGTGAAGAGGCTTTCTTCGAGGTGAATGCTTTTAAGATTTTCGAGCACTTTTCTGACTTTATCCGGGTCTGTCCAGATTTCCTTAAGGTGCTTCCATTTCGCGAAACAGTATTTGCACTTGTAGTTACAAGATTCGGTAATATGCCAGTTGGTGACGATAGTCTTGATGTTCATTAGTGGGCTCCTGAGTTTATCGGATGATAGTTCCTGTTTGAATGAGATAGTTGCGTAGATATCTGAGGTAATCTCTCCTGAAGTTGGAATAGGCGCGTGGATCGCTGGGGGTGCATGGAACAGAGAAGAACATTCTCGCTCCTTTTGCGACATGCTTGATTACCGTATGTTTTCCCTTGCGAACGACTTGCCAAAGGCCTGTAGCCAAAAGGCGGTTGCAGAGAGTGTTTATTTCTTTGTCGGTTGACAGATTTGCCATTTAGAACTCCTTTTTTGGGGGATAAATTTTGCTTGAAGACAAAAAAAGAAAAAGGAGGAACCAAATCCTACTGTAGAATGTTGACGAGAATTTTCTAAACAGCAAAAACGGCGATTTTCAATGAAAATCGCCGTTTTTGCTGTTTACTTGTTTTTTATTATTGCAATGAAGCTAGGTATTCTTTGACTTCTCTGCAACGATTTGATCTGTATTCGTGATTAGGATAATCGTTGGAACGGAATTCTTTTTCCCATTCTTGGGCGTAAATTTTAAGTTTCCCTACATCAGGGGCGCCGTAGTCTGATTCCTGTTTTTGGGCAGACTCAATCATTAACCGTACTCCATCGAGCCAACCGACTTCAATCGCTTCGTAAATCGGGTTGTACTCTTTTTGTCGTTGAACGGCTGTTCCGTCCATGGCGACTTGAGGATTTGCATGGTTATCCAATAGGAGTTTGAGCATGCTTAGCATTTTTTGTTCGGATAGGGTTTCCTCTATGTATTTTCGTTCCCAGACTTCTAAAAGGTTTTGCGCCCAACAGTAGCTTGGTGAATTCAGCTTGACAAAGGCATCCATTTTTTGCTCTGCGAAGGTTGCGGAATTATTTGGTTCGGTGATGTTCCAATGTTTTGCCAATGATTCATCTACATCGTGACCGAGTTTTTTAAAGAATGATGAACCAGAGTCTTCCTTAAATTGTTTTAGATGAAAATCCAAATCGTAAATATAATGGTATTGGCGGATGATCCAATAAATGGGTGGTCTTGGTTGAACCTTTTCGGCAAGATTGTTGATCCATTTTTTTTGATTATTTCCACAATAGATTTTGTACAAATCAATAACATTGCATAAAATCTCTAAATTTCCGGAACATACTGCTTCATTTAGAATGGATTCATAGGATGAAGTTAGTTCCTGGAAAGCTCTAAAAGGGGAATTACCTTTGTATTGTTTATAGTGAGGAACGAGGGCCTTGAAAATCCTGAAGGCATTTTCCCGTTGGTTATCTTTTCGTTCTTTAAAAACTTTGTACGAATCATTGATGCTGTCATCGATATTTATGCAAGCCTTGTGTGATTCAAGAAATGTATGGTAGGGCACCTCTTTGTCTGCGTATATGTATTCGGTTAATTCTGTGTTTTCGTAAAGCAGAGGGGAATTGGGTGGACAAACGTGAGTCCTTCCGTAAGAAAGATGTCGGGATAAATTTAGATAGGTTAGGTTCCAAAACAACGCGGAATCATTCATTGGACTTGTGTTGGCGACATAGGCGCCTTTTTCCAACAGATTTTCAACAATCTCGGGTTCATTTAATTGGGTAAAGAAAATGAGCTGGGGACAATTGCTAGTGTTACCGAATGAAATTTTTTTCTGGTTCACTTTTTTATAATCGGGTGAGGGAATGGTTGCCTTGTATTTTGGAAGCTTAATGTACGAAAATTGAAAAAGAGGCCATTCCTTGAATCGCTTTTGGTATCGGTTCATAATAATGGTTTCTTTGTCTTTTTCTTCCAAGTTGAATTCGTTCTCCTCGATTTTGAAAAAGCAGCCCAAGGAATAGATTCTCTTGAAAAGTGCCTTTAAAGATTTTTTTCTATTCTTGTCAATGTTATCCCTTGCGCAAAGATCCGCAACAAAGGAAAGAAAAAGTCCATACCAATTCCATGCCTCATTGGTTTCGGGAGATGTCTGATTTCCGTTATAGAAGTAAAGTGGTATCATTTTCTCCAGCAGGTCAAGGGCCTCCTCATTTTTATGCTGCAGAACCAGATGCTTAAATTCCATTAGCATGATGTAGGAGTAGCAATGAGGATGACATTCCTCTTTGTGTTTGAGGATGCGCTCATTGTTATCCTTTAAGGAATATGGCATTTTAGGGTTTTTGATCAGTTCAAATGTCTCATGTATTTTTTCGTAATCGGCATCAACTTGTTTTTGCTCAGAATAAGACAGTTGCTCAAAGGGATGACTTTCAAAGGTCTTTTGCCAAAACCAGTATGATAGAATTTTTTCTCTACAAAATAAAGTTTTTTGTATAGGGGATTGTTCTATGCGATTCAGAAAAGACAATAAATTTTCTATTTGCGGTGTGACCCCTTTTTTCCACTGGTAGTAATTTTCTAGAACATCGGAGTTGTTTTTTTTCGAAAGTTTGAAATGCGTAAAGTCATTTTCTAACTCAATGAAAAATTTTTTTAGGGGTTTCTTTTCTTTGGGAACTTCTTTAATCCAGATGTCGCTATGGCCGGCTTCTTGATTCAAATTGAAATATTCACGAAAATAGAGGCGAAGTATGCCTGTTAGATAAAAGTTTTTTTCGTATTGTATATCAAAATTTTGCTCAATGAACGATACGAAATCGGCTCTAAATTCCTTGTACTTTAAATTAAATGTATTCAAAAATGATTGAATATCGTCAATCTTGATATTTTGGCGACCCAGGCTGCAGTTGTATATTCTCTCTTTAACTTTGTTGAAGGAATTCTTGTCATCCGCAGCATAGTTATTTGCAACTTTGCCGTGGGGAAGAAATTCGTCTAGAGCCAATAAGGTTTCTTCTAACGTTGGAAAACGATATTTTGTGGCAAGTGGATTGCTTAAAAAATTATTGTAATTCTGAATGGACATAGATTTTTTTGTGGGTTTAATTCGTCTTTATCGTAAATCAATAATTTTTTTGAGTTTAGTTAACACCTAATAGAAAAAAGCTGTGGATAAGTAAAGAAAAATGTTGATACGATCTTTTCACTCTTGCTTCTTTTAACTTAATAAGTTAAATTTTAAGTTAAAATGCGATAAAGTGCAAAAGGGCGAAACATTATGGCGAAGAGCATTGGCGGAATCACCTACAAGACTATCAACGGTAAGCGTTATGCGTATTACCAGTGGATGGAAGATGGCAAGCAGCGTTCCCGCCGCGTGAAGGATGAGGAACTGCCGTTGCTTTTGGCAGAGATTGAACATAAGAAGGCGCAGAAAGCGGCTGCCGCGACATTGGCAAACGCCATGTTTCTTCGTGAAGGTTCGGCAGTTTATGACACTGCGTCCCTCGGCTACGGCATGCAAAATTTTAAGACAGAAGTAAAGGTTGGTTCCGCCCTCACGACTTTTGCAGCCAATGTTCTGCAATGGAAAAAGCGTGATGGCTTTGAACGTCTGCGTGATTACATTTTCGGCCCGGGGAATGACCGCGTTTTCATCCTGTATGGGCTTCGCCGCACGGGCAAGACAACTTTGATCCGCCAGCTGTTTGGGGAGATGGCGCCTGTTGACTTGGCGAAGGCGGCTTTCGTCCAGGTAAATTCAAGGAACAGCCTTGCGGACTTGAACGCTGATCTTAAAATTCTGGAGGGCGCTGGCTTCAAGTATGTGTTCGTCGATGAGGTGACCATGCTCGCCGATTTCATTGAGGGGGCGGCCCTGTTTGCAGATGTGTTCGCTTCCTGCGGCATGAAGATTGTGCTTTCGGGTACGGATTCCCTGGGCTTTGTTTTTTCTGAGGATGAACAGCTTTACGATCGTGCGGAAATGTTGCATACCACATTTATTCCGTATTGCGAATTTGAGTGTGTTCTTGGCTTGAATGGTATTGATGAGTACATTCAATATGGTGGTACCATGAGCATGGGCGGCCGTGAATACAATAAGGACCGTTTTACTTTTGCGAATGTGAAGAGCGCCAATGAGTATGTGGACAGCGCCATCGCGAAGAACATTCAGCATTCCCTGAAGTGCTACCAGTACGAAGGCCACTTTCGTTCGTTGAAATCTCTGTACGAGGCGGGTGAGTTGACCAATGCCATCAACCGCATTGTGGAAGACATCAACCATCGTTTTACCTTGGACGTGCTGACTCGTGATTTCCGCTCAAGTGATTTGAGCTTGTCTGCGAAGAATTTGCGCAGGGACAGGTTCCACCCTACGGAAATTTTGGACCGGGTGGATGTGGTGAAGGTTACCGCACGCTTGATGAAGAATCTTGATGTGAAAAATCGTCAAGAAATGAAAGTTGCCGTTACGCAAGATCATGTACGGGAAATTCGTGAATACCTTGACTTGCTGGATTTGACGGTTGATATTGATGTGGAAAACTTCGGGAATTTCAATCAACGGGAGCGATTGACGACTATTTCACAGCCGGGGCTTCGCTATGCTCAGGCGAAGGCTCTGATTGATTCGCTTTTGCAGGATGATGCCTTTCGTAGCTGCTCCCTTGTGGAACGTAAGTCCATTGCGGAACGCATTCTCAATGAAATCAAGGGCCGCATGATGGAAGAAATCGTGTTGCTCGAGACCAGAATGGCGCGACCTGATTGCCATGTTTTTAAGTTGCAGTTTGCGGTTGGCGAGTTCGACATGGTTGTTGCAAATCCTGAAAGCGCGACCTGCGAAATTTACGAAATCAAGCATTCTGAAATTGTGGCAAAGGAGCAGTATCGTCATCTGAAGGATGCAAAAAAGTGCCGCGATACGGAATTCCGTTACGGCACTATTGTGAGCAAGAGCGTGATTTATCGCGGAAAAGGTCAAGTGGTGGATGGAATCCTGTATTTGAACGTTGAAGAGTACCTGAAAAGTTTGTAGCGCCCTTATCTCCTTGATACTCAACGAGATGGCGCTCACTCTGCGTTTTTCTCGTTTTCCCCTTTTCCCACTTAATATTTTTTTGTCACAAAAGTGACATTTTCTTTTGCTATATTCCAACAGCCCCTCGAAAGCGGGGTGCCAGTGGCGGTTGCCGCTCGGCTTGTGTTAACCCAGGGCCGCTCGGTTCGTGCTATCCAGTTTGGGTGTACGGTCTCCCGGACCCTAAATCCGGAAACGGAATCTATAAGTAGGAATCTCAAATGGATTTTTCTGCAGTTATCGCTGAAGAACTGAACCTCGAAGTGTGGCGCGTTGCCAAGGCACTTGAACTGATGGACCAGGGTGGTACCATCCCCTTTATCGCTCGTTACCGCAAGGACCAGACGGGCACTCTTAACGAAATTGAATTGCGCGACATCAGCCATCGTCGCGACTACCTCCAGGAACTTACCGACCGTAAAGAGACGGTGCTCAAGAGCATCGAAGAACAGGGTAAGCTCACTCCGGAACTGAAGGCTCAGATTGAAGCCTGCAAGGACAAGACGCTCCTCGAAGATATTTACGCCCCGTACAAGCCGAAGAAGCGCACCCGCGCAACGATTGCGAAGGAACTCGGCCTGGAACCGCTCGCCCGCCTTATGTGGGCCCAGGAAAATACGGGCAACACCGCCGAAGAAATCGCACGCATTTACCTCTCCGAAGAAAAGGGCCTCGCCGACCCGAAGGCTGCCTTGAAGGGCGCCGCCGACATCCTGGCCGAAGAAGTGGCCGACAATACGGAATTCCGCCAGTACCTTCGTGGCAAGTTCGAAAAGACTGGCGTCATGATTTCCAAGGTCAAGAAGGACTTTGAAAAGCAGGAAACGAAGTTCAAGGACTACTACGACTTTAGCGAACCGGTTTCCAAGATTCCGAGCCACCGTATGCTCGCTCTCCGTCGCGGCGAAAAGGAAAAGGTGCTCCGCCTTTCCATCGAAGTCCCGACCGAAGAAATGGTGGGCTACCTCAAGACCCAGATTATCAAGGGTTCTACCACTTGGACTCCGTACCTCGAAGAAATGTGCCAGGACGCCTGGGACCGTTTGCTCGCTCCGAGCATGGAAAGCGAAGTGCGCTTGATTTTGAAGGACGCCGCCGAAGAAGAAGCCTTCAAGGTGTTCAGCAAGAACCTCCAGGATGTTTTGCTTGCCGCTCCTGCCGGCCACAAGGCTGTGCTCGCCCTTGACCCGGGTTTCCGCACGGGTTGCAAGGTCGCCGTTCTCGACGAAAACGGCAAGTTCATGGACCACGGCATCATCAAGCCGCACGAACCGCACAACGACAAGGCTGGTTCCGCGGTTTACCTGATGCAGCTGATCGACAAGTACAAGGTGGACCTCATTGCGATTGGTAACGGTACCGCAAGCCGCGAGACGGACGCCTTCTGTGGCGAAATGGCTCTCAAGTTCAAGGGCAAGGTTCCGCCGCGCGTCATCGTCAGCGAAGCCGGTGCTTCTGTCTATAGCGCAAGCATGATTGCCATCCAGGAATTCCCGAAGGAAGACGTGACGACCCGTGGCGCCATTTCCATTGGTCGCCGCCTGCAGGACCCGCTTGCCGAACTCGTGAAGGTGGATCCGCAGTCCATTGGCGTGGGTCAGTACCAGCACGACGTGAACCAGCGCGAGCTCAAGAAGCGCCTGGACGAAGTCGTGGAATCCTGCGTGAACATGGTGGGTGTCGACGTGAACAGCGCTTCCGCTCCGCTCCTTTCCCATGTGGCTGGCCTCAGCAATACTTTGTCCGAAGCAATTGTCAAGTACCGCGAAGAAAACGGTGCCTATGCTAGCCGCGAAGACTTGAAGAAGGTGAAGGGCTTCGGCCCGAAGGCTTTCGAACAGGCCGCAGGCTTCATGCGCATCTCCGGTGCCGAAAACCCGCTCGACGATTCCGCTGTTCACCCGGAAAACTACGCCCTCGTGGAACAGATGGCCGAAAAGGTCGGCGTTCCGGTGAAGGACTTGGTGGGTAACGCCGAAGCTGTCAGGGGCATCAAGCTCGATGAATTCCTCAGCGACGAAGTGGGTAAGGCCACCTTGGAAGATATCGTGAAGGAACTCCAGAAGCCGAGCCGCGACCCGCGTAAGGAATTCCGTTATGCAAAGTTCGATGACCGCATCAAGACCATCAACGACCTCGTGACGGGTAGCTGGATGGAAGGCGTCGTGACGAACGTCGCGAACTTCGGTGCCTTCGTGGATATCGGTGTTCACCAGGACGGCCTCGTTCACATTTCCGAAATCAGCGACAAGTACATCACCGACGCGAAGGAAGCTTTGACTGTGGGCGACGTGGTGAAGGTTCGCGTGGTGGCGGTTGATGCTAACCAGAAGCGCATCAGCCTTTCCATGAAGCAGGAACAGACCGATGGCGTCGCCGGTGCCGGCGTGAGCGGCCCGCGCGGTCAGCGTGTGGGTGGTCCGCGTGGCCAGGGCAACGGTTTCCGTGGTGGCCGTGACGGTCGCGACAACCGCTCCCAGGGTGGAATCCAGGGACACGCCACCATCGCAGATCTCAAGAACAAGATCGCGGGGAAGGAACGCCCGGGTTTTGCCCCGAAGAAACCCGCCCCGGCACAGCCCGCCAAGATGAGCGCTCTCCTCAAGAACATGAAGAAGGGCTTCTAGGGCTCGCGCATTCCCGCGCGCAGTCCGTAGGTGACCATATATATGGCTCGCGGAACTTTGGGTTCCGCGGGCTTTTTTTTTGTGTTTCTGGGCGGTTTCTCGTGTCCGATGTGTAATGTGTAATAATTTTTTACTTCAATTTGGACTAAAGAAATGCGAAATTTTGCTTAAAAACACAAATTAGTGGTTTCTTTGAAAAATTTTGCGTGCCGAACGTGTAAAAATTATTTATTTTCAAAGTATGTGCGTGGCAGTAGATCATTTATTCGATTATGACGACTTCAGAAAGTTCCTGCAGGACTATTTTGAAGAACAGAAAAAAATGCGTGCGATATTCTCGCATCGTTTTTTCGCGGCAAAGGCGGGCTTCAGTAGTTCGTCCTATTGTCTGAACGTTATTCGTGGCCGATTCAATCTCACTCCAAAATCAATCGATAAGATTGCCAAGGCCATGGAATTCGAGCCTTTGCAGAAGGCCTACTTCGAGGCTCTGGTGCTGTACAATCAGGCTCACCAGGTGGATGAACGCGAAAGCGCCTGGGAACAGATTGTCCAGATCCGCAAGCAGATTGAGTTTACGCACCTTTCAAATCGCGAACAGGAGTACTTCTCCAAGTGGTACTACCCGGTGGTTCGCGAAGCCGCCGTCAACAGCGACTGGAAAGGTGACTTTACCGTACTTGCCCGCACGATCGATCCGCAAATCACTACCGAAGAGGCCCGCGAGGCCGTCAAGAACCTGGAAGCATGGAACTTGATTCGCAAGGTGGACGACTCCCATTACGAGGAGACCGCCCAGATGGTTGATGCTGCAGGTGTCGCCCCTATCGCTTTGCGCCAGATTCGCCGCGAATATATGCAGCATGCTATCGGAGCTGTGGAATCTAAGCCCCGTAGCGAACGTTTTGCGGCATTTACCACTCTTGCCATGAGTGAAAAGTCTTATGAGTATGCTGTAGAAATTTTGGAAGAAGCCCGCAAGAAGATTATCGCCCGCGCCGCGAACGATTTGACCATCGAACGTGTGTACGAGATGATGCTTGTTGCTTTCCCCATGAGCAAGAAAATGGAGAAGGAGGCCAAGTGATGAAGACGTTTGAATATGCAGTGAAGTGTGTCGCATCTTTGGCGGCCTTGGGCTTTGTGGCCTGCAGCAGTAGCGGTTCTAATCCGGATTCCGTGGCCGGTGGCGTGACCGATATCGGTAATTCCATTGCCTTTTCGGGCAATGTCCAGGATGCTTCTGGCAATCCTGTTGCCTTGGCGCGTGTGGTCGCCTATTACGACAGTTGGGAACAGGCTGCCATCAGGGATTCTGTTGAAACTGTTACCAACGACAAGGGCGAGTTCGAAATCAAGGTGGATAGCGGCGCTACGTTTGTATTGTACGCTTCGTCTGACGATGATTGCGGCCTTGCCAAGTTTGACTCGACTGCCCAAAATCAGCGGATTAATATTGGAACCAAGAAACACCTGATGAGCAGCATGCACGGCAAGAGCGGCGGTTTCATGCGCGTGGTGGGCAGCGATTTGATGGCCCAGGTGGGCTCTGACGGAAGCTTCAAGTTTGACGCTCTTCCGCCGGGCGATATTTCGCTTGTGTACATGGATGGCGGCGAATCCCGTGCGCGTCTGGAATTCTCCACGGTGGGTACCGATGATTCCTTGAGCATTCCCGCCCTTGAAAATACGCAGTCCCATGGTTGGCTTGTGATTACGGACTATCGTTATTACAAGGATCCGTCTTTCGGTGGTATCAACGTTTTCGTTCCCGAAAATGTGGAAGTTCCTACCGAACCCAAGGAGGAACCTAAGGACGATTCGAGGGACGACGGTCACGAAAAGCACGACGATGACCATGCGAAAAATCCCGCGTCGGTGCAGTTGAAAGTTTCTGTGCCGCCCTTCAGCGAAGAAGCCTATCGTTTCGTATTCCCTGTAAAGTTCGATACCCGTGGCTATATGCGCGATTCCGTGATGGTCGTTGATGGCGATGGAAACGAGATGGCCTACGAGTTCGACTACTGGAACGATTCTTCTGCGGTGCTCTGGGTGCATGTCGATACACTCAAGGCGGGAACTGGTGAAATTTCCGTGAATGTGAAACAGGGCAAGAGTTCCAAGTTCGTACCTTTCGGCTTGGGCATGCCGACTGTTATGGCGACTATGCACATGAACGATTATGTGAACGTGCTGAACCACGATTTCTCCAATGCGGGTTCTCCTAGGGACAAGAATGGTTTTATCGGCGACGGCGTGACTCTTGAAGCGGGCCAGTTTATTGACATGAGTTACTTGGATCCGTGCATGGGCGACTTCACCTTGTCGCTGTGGACCAAGTGGAATGGCCCCAATGGACATCACCAGGTGTTGTTCTCGCAGCGTGCCTATTGGAGCGACAGTACGTCCAGGTTCCAGTGGCACTTTGAAGGAATTCATGGCTGGTTCACTGTGATGAAGAGTAGCCCTCGCTATCCGGAAGCGGTTTACTTCGGAGATTCGACTCTTGTGCCTGTAGGCGAATGGGCGTACCTGACTCTTGTCTCGAAGGACCACATGGTGACCATGTATGTAAACGGCGAACCTGTGGAATTCGATGATGGCGATGGCAACATCGTGACGGCCCAGAGATTTGTGCCTAACGACTTGAACCAGCCGGTGCCTTTCCGCATTGGCGGCGATGAAATCGACGAGGAGTCTTGGAACGGGACTATCGACGAAATTCGCGTGGAGGCTGTCGCTCGCAGCGCCGAATGGGTGAAGGCCAGTTACGAAACGCAGAAGTCCGTAGCCAGCGGAAACTAAGCGAACGGATATAAAAAAAGAGGCTCCCTTGCGGGAGCCTTTTTGCATAGATGTGCTATGACATCCGCTTGGCGATTATTCGTACTTGATCACGCCGGCCGGGCAGGAATCTGCAGCGTCCTTGATTTCGCTTTCGTAAGCGGAGTAATCAACGCCTTCCTTCACCTGCATCTTTTCCGGGACGGAGAACACTGCGTCGCAAGTTGCTTCGCAGGCGCCGCAGGATACGCATTCGTCGCTGGATTCGTCGAGCCAAACTTTTGTAATAGCCATGGATTTACCTCATTGTGTTTTTTTTGTGAAATATTCAAGCCGATTTCGGCATATTCCTTGCTTTAATATAACAAAAACCCTTGCAAATATGGTGGATTTTCTAAATTTGTTTTGAAATTCCGTGTTTTTTACGGGATGAACAAAAGAGGACATCGCTAAAGATGAAAAAAGTGGTTGTAAAAATTGGTGGCAGCCTGGCTATTGACGAAGCCAAGTTGGCCGATTTTGTGGCGGCAGTCTCTAAGCTTCCGGCTATGGGCTGTCAGGTGGCCGTGGTTCACGGCGGTGGCAAGGATATCAATGAAAACATTGCCTTGCTCAAGGAACAACCCACCTTTATCGACGGTCTCCGAGTTACGACACCTTCCATTATGAAAATGGTGGAGATGACGCTTTCGGGACACGTGAACAAGAAACTTGTTCGCATGCTCATTGCAAACGGTGTTAGCGCAGTCGGTCTTTCGGGCGTAGACGGAAGCCTTTTCGAAGTCCAGAAGAAGCAGGGCAAGGTGGACCTTGGCCTAGTGGGCGAGGTGAAGAAGGTGAACCCGAAGATTGTGGAATCTCTCTGGTCTGCAGGTTTTGTGCCTGTGGTAAGTCCGATTTCCATCGGTGCCGACGAAAACGGCCAACAGGTGAGTTGGAACGTGAATGCCGATACCGCTGCAAGCGAACTGGCTGTGGCGCTTCAGGCCGACCAGTTCGTCTTGGTGAGCGACGTGCCGGGTGTGATGGACGAATCGAAGACCGTCATTCCGGAACTCACGGAAAAGGCTGCCGAAGACCTGATTGCTTCGGGCGTCATCAATGGCGGTATGATTCCGAAGGTCCGCGAAAGTTTCAAGAGCATCCGACGAGGACTCAAGAGCATTCATATTGTAGGCTGGAAAGATGCTGATCACTTTGTGAAGCAGATTAATGGCGAACTGAACTACGGGACAATTCTCGGATAACGATAAATAGTGGCTAGTAGGCAGTGGCTGGTAAACAGGATTAATAATGGCGGCGAAGCCGCAAAAAAAAGCGCGGAGCGCACCTAACCACCAACCACTAATCACTTTCAACGGAGAAATCATGAGTTTCTTAACAGAAGACAAGGAAAATATTGCACCGCTTTATGGTAAGGCGGACATTGAATTTGTAAAGGGCGAAGGCAGCTACCTCTTTGATTCCAAGGGCGACAAGTACCTGGACTTTGTGTCGGGCATCGCCGTGAACGCTCTCGGTCACCAGAACACGGGCATCAAGAACGCCATCATGGACCAGTTGGAACACTTCAACCATGTGAGCAACCTTTACCCGAACTACCCGCAGATTAAACTTGCGAAGAAACTCCGCCAGGTGACGGGTTTCGACAAGGTGTTCTTCTGCAACTCCGGTGCCGAAGCGAACGAAGGCTGCATCAAGTTTGCACGTAAGTTCTTCAGCAAGCAGGGCGAAAACAGGCAGAAGATTGTGACGTTCGTGAACAGTTTCCACGGGCGTACATACGCTACGCTTTCTGCTACGGGCCAGCCGGCGCTCCGCGAAGGCTTCGGCGACATGCCGCTCCATTTTGTACATGTGAAGTGGAACGATGTGGAAGCCCTCAAGAAGGAAGTGGACGGCGAAACTTGCGCCATCATGTTCGAAAGCCTCGCCGCCGAAGGTGGCGTGATGACTTTGAGTAACGAAATGGTCGCTACTGTGAACGAACTGCAGCAGAAGTTCGGCTGCCTCGTGATTAACGACGAAGTCCAGGCCGGTACGGGCCGTTTGGGAACGTTCCTCGGCTTCGAAAAGTATGGCCTCCAGCCGGATCTTGTGAGCATGGCGAAGGGCATTGGTGGCGGTCTTCCGCTGGGCGTTGTGCTTATGCGCCAGAAGATTGCCGACCAGTTGAAGCCGGGTGACCACGGAACCACATTCGGCGGCAACCCGATTGCCTGTGCTGCAGGCCTTGCCGTTGCAAACCAGGTGACGGCAAACGGATTCCTCGATAACGTCAATGCGCGTTCCGCACAACTCAAGGCTGGCCTTGCAAAGCTCGTCGAAAAGTACGGATTTGCGAAGGAAGTGCGTGGCGAAGGGCTTATCCTCGGTATCGCTCTTGACGAAAGCGTCCCGGTGGGTGACGTTGTTGCCTCCGCGAAGGCTGAAAAACTGATGGTGCTCAGCGCCAAGGGCAATGTGCTGCGTTTGCTCCCGCCGCTGAACGTTTCCATCTCGGAATGCGACGAAGCGCTCACGAAGCTCGACAAGGCTTTCGCTGCCGTCGTGAAATAGCAAAAAAAAAACAGTTTCGACTGGAAAAAGGGCTCCCTTATGGGAGCTTTTTTTTGTTAAACGGAATATTTGTAATGTGATTGTATGTTGGAATATTTTTCTTTAATTTCTATTTTATAAGGAAATTCAAAAAGGAATCCATTCTATGAAAAAATTTCAATATGGCTTGTTAGCTGTTATCGGTGCGATGGCTTTTGTCGCATGTGGTGACGACATCACGGAAGTCTACGACGAAAATACAGATTTCACATCGGTGAAGTCCGTCAAGGATGAAAAGTGTACCGATGACCTTGAAGGCAAGATTGTCTATTCGTCTGAAAACGCAAGCATGTACGCTTGCTCGGACGGAGAATGGATTGCCCTTGCCGGCGAAGAATCCCAGAAAATCTCTTGCGAGGCGAAGGAACTTAAAGACAAGAGCGGCTTTAGCATTTATTGTAATGGCGACAGCATCGGTTTTGTGAAGAACGGTAAAAACGGCCTTGACGGCGAAGATGGTGCCGATGGCAAGGATGGCAAGAACGGATTGAATGGCAAGAACGGTACCGATGGCGAAGATGGTATCGATGGCAAGAACGGTATCGATGGCAAGAACGGTACCGATGGCAAGAACGGTACCGATGGCGAAGATGGCGCCGATGGCGAGGATGGTGCCGATGGTGAGAACGGTGTGGATGGTACATCTTGCGCTATTGAAAGTGCAACCGCCGATTCCGTGTTCATTGCCTGTGGCGATGAAGTGACCGCTATCGCCCTCCCGGGTGCTGGTGCCGAAAATTACACTCGACCGGTTTCCCTTGCGCTCCCGTTTAATAATGCGTATGGCGTTGAATATGCGCCGAAGGCCGATGTCAGCGTCATGGCGCTTGACGACAAACTGAACCCCAATGGTCTTGTATTCTCTACGGAAATTGCAGGCGCTGCCTCCAAGTCGGGTAACTCGTATCAGGGAAGTGATCTTGTGGATGCGTCTGGCAGTATTCTAGCTGATATGGAAGTTTTATTCTTGACGGGGGAAATCAAGGCCTCTGTCAAGAACCCGTATGTGCTTGTTCGCATTGATTTTGATATAAGCAGATATGAAGGATATGGACCCGGTTATACCTATTATGCCCTTGCCGATATGCGGGACACCTCGGCTTTGAAGGTTTCTTTCATGAGCGATTTCAAGGTGCAGCGCGTTCAAAAACTCGTCGCAGAAGGCAAGTCTATTGAAAAAGCGATGGAACAGGCTGACAAGGAACTCTACAAGGCCTTTGGCTTGGACTACATGGGACCGGTGGAAGCTCTGATGGATAATGCGCTTGATAATTATGATTTGGGCTGGGTACTATGGACTAATAAGATGACTCAAGAGGCTTATTCGTCTATGTGGTGGTTCACGGTTGACATAATGGATTTATCCTCCAAGGTAAAGAGCCAATTTGCCTTGGATGGAAATCTCAACACTCCGGTTGCCATGGAAAAATTGAATTCTTGGACTAATGAATATGAAAAATTTGATGTTCTCTTGGTGGATTTGTATTATGAAGTTCTTGAAGCATATGGAAATATTGAAAGTATTTCACGTATGCTTGAAGAAGAATATGGGCTTGAATCCTGTTTGAACATCACCAAGGATACAGTGGCGATTCCCAAGGCTCGGGGAATGCTGTCTGCTGATTATGTTTTCGAATGCGGCGCGCACGATGCGTATTGGAAACTTTCGGAAAAAGAATTTGGGGTCAAAGAAATCCTTGCCATGGTTGGTGAATGCTCCGAAGAGAATGAATGGGAAGTGAACGAAGTCTATTTCTCGAAGCGTTGCGAAAAGAACGCTGACGGTGAATACGCCTGGGTTATCGGATACGATAGGGATCCGGAAAGCGTATTGGGATTCTGCCAGCCCGAAGACGAGGATATCGTGAAGTATTTCGGTTCCTCGTCCTCTTATTACGTTTGCCAAGATCATCAGTGGGAAAAGTTGAATGAAAATCAATATATAGATGGTGTTATTTGTGACGGGAAAACCAAGAAGGATAGCGTTTATTTTTTAGAGGGCTGGTTCACCGTGTGCGAAGTCAGCGTTGATGGTAAAGACTCGCTTTACGCATGGAATATTTTAGAAGATATGTTTGAGAATGTAGATTTGATTGGGAAAAGTTATTGGGGAGCCTGTACCGAAGATTTGTACGATACCGTAAAAACGGCCAGTTTAGGTTATTATGACCTGAATTTAGTATGTGATGGAAAAAAGTGGGTGTACTCGGATATCCCATTGGGACTGTGTGACGAAAATAAGGTGAATACGTTGTCATCGAAGATTCCCACAAATTCTAAAGGCGTAGTTGAGAATGTGGAAGTCTACAAATGTATTAATAATGGCTCGCAGGAAGAACCTGAATACAGGTGGGTTTCTGCTGATGAAATTGATAGAAATGTTGGTTTCCCTTGCACGAACGTCAAGGAAGGCTTTGAAAAAGATTCTCCGATTTATGATTTTAACGGAGAATCCTATATGTGCAATATTTCTACTGGAAACTGGAATGTGCTTGGTGCGGATCGTTGCGACCAGATTTTGAACCCGTCCACGGGCAAGGCTTATAAGGCCGGTGATAGTTTTGAGCCTGAGGATGGCTTAATTTATGCTTGTGACGAAGATGGAAACTGGAATGCGATCTATGCTCCTGAAGAGGAATAAATAAATCTTTTAGCCGAAAAAAATAGAGAAAAGGGCGCCTTTGCGGGCGCCCTTTGTTGTCTCTACCATATTGAGGTGCGGATGAATTAGATTCTTTGCTAGAAGGCGAAGTCGGCGCCGACGGCGACCATCTGGTTTCGTCTGTCGTAGTCGTCTATGCCGTATTCCGTCTTGTCGCCCTTCCAATCGTAGTAGAACGTGCGGAAATAGGCGAGGTTCAGCCTGAGCCAGTCGGTGGCGCGGAAGGCGATGCCTCCGCCGTAACTGTTGGCGTCGACGTTCATGTTGATTTCCGTGAGGTATTCGTCGGAAAGGCCCAGACGCGTGAATTGGGCGCCTGCGCTAAGAGTTATGCGCTTTACTGGGTCCCATTCCATGCCGAAGAGTAGTTCGTTGGTGCTTTCCAGGTACTTGTCGCTGCCGTTTGCGTATTCGGCGGCGGCATCGAAGAATTTATGGTAGCCGATGGAGCCTCGGAGGTTGTCAAGGAATGCGTATTGCAGACCGAGGGCCAGGTAACTAGGCATGTCGGCGTCGGTCTTTACGCCGTCGGCGAAGTTCGCGAAGGATTTGGCTAGGACTTCGGGCATGTCCTTGGTGTCGTTTTCGACTTCCATTCGGGTGCGGTATTCGAACTTGACTCCGGCTGTCAACTTGCTGTATTGGAATGTCAAACCCAAAATGGGGGTGACGCCGTAGCCGTTCTGGTCGACTTCTACTCCAGTCTCTTTATTCCCTGGAAGCGTGATGTCTACGTCGTAACTGTTCATGGTGTAGTTGAATCTGCCACCCACATAGGCAGAGAAGTGTGGCAGGAATTTGTAGGCTGCGCCGAGTGTGAGACCCATGATGTAGGAGGTTCCTTCCAGGCTGGCGCTTCCGCCTACGTCACGGAGAATTTTCCCGGTGGAGCCAAGTGTAAAGGCGTCTATCATGGGGAGCCCTTCGTCGTATTCGACGGAACCGCCGCCGCCGGCGATGGTCATGGCTCCCGAGACGGCCAGGTTTCCTTTATGAAAACCGGCGAGGAGACTTGGCATAGTCGGCGTGAAAACTTCGCCTTCGTATTTTTGTTTTTTGCCATTCGCGAATTTTGTGTTGATGATTCTTTTTTGCCAAACGGTCTGGCTGTTGATGGATATTTGCCAGCCATCATCGAAAAATGCGGTCCCTGCCGGGTTCGTGTAAACTGCATCGACCTCGGTGGAGGCGTCACGGGCCATGTTGCGTACGAAATGCGCCGACTGGTTCGTGTTGTGGGTGAGTCCCCCTGCAAAAACGGCGCAGGTGGTCAGACTGATTAGCGAAGTGATTTTTTTAAGCATCTTTGCTCCTTCTTTAGGTTTTGTTGACCATAAATTAGGAATGAAAAATGCACTGAATCTTACAAAAAACGTATAAATTACTTTGTTATAAAAAATGTAAGCAAATGACGCTTAAATGTACTTTATAATAAAGTGATATGTAAGAAATAAATATAAAAAGTAAGTTTTGACGTTGTCTTGGACCAGAAATGGTGCTGTTGCAGACAATATTACGAAAAGGGATTTTTGAACAAACTTGCTCAAAAATCCCGTGAAAGTCGCAAAAAGGAATGGTGTCTAGAGGAAAACCTTGACAATCCTCTACGGCTTGATCGTCGGCGCCTGGCGGGCGACTGGCGCAAGTTCGCCGTGCTTACGGAACAGGTGCTTCACGAGTGTGCCAAATCCGCGGAAGACTCGGTAACGTTCGCGCGGGTTCTTGATGGCCATGATTCCCTGGCGGATGATGTAGCCCGGACGCAGGTAGAATTCACGGCGGGCCTTGTCGCAGAAGTCGACAAGTGCCTGGCTGGTGAGTTCGCCGCGCTGGATCGTGGTGCGGTGGAATCCATCCTTGTCGAGCCACTGGTTGTAGTCGCGGGTCTTGAGGGCTCCGCTTTCCAAGGCTTCCTTGTAGGCTTCGGTACCGGGGTATGCCATGATGGGGTAGAACTGGGCCGTGTTCGGGTTCAACTTCTTGGCGTAGTCAAGCGTCATGCGGAGCGTTTCCGGCGTGTCGCCCGGGTTCCCTACCATGAAGCAACCGTGCACGAGAAGCCCCGCCTTGCGGGCGTTCTTCGTGAATTCGATAGCCTTGTCGGTGTTCTTGACACCCTTGTGGATGTTCTCCAGAACGACCGGGGATGCGCTTTCGAATCCGACGCACATTTCGCGACCGCCGGCCTTCTTCATGAGCTTGAGCAAATCGAGCGGAACGTCGGCGCGGGCGTTGCAACTCCACGTAATCTTGAGACCGCGTTCGAGAATCAGGTTGCAGATGGCGCGGACGTGCTCGTGGCTTGCGGTGAAGGTGTCGTCCTCGAAGAATACTTCGCCGAGGTCTTCAAAGTTGTCCTTGATGTACTGCAGTTCGTCGACGACGTCCTTGGGGTCGCGACGGCGGAACTTGTGGCCGTTGAGCGTCTGCGGAATGACGCAGTAACTGCAATGGTTCGGGCATCCACGGCCGGAGAGAATCACGATAAGCGGATTCAGGTTTGCACCGTAGAAATACTTCTTGTAGCAACTGTAGAGGTGCTTGCGGTAAACCTTGGAGACCCAGGGGATTTCGTTCAGGTTCTCGATTTTCGGGCCTTCGGGCTGGAAGTCCACCTTGCCTTCGGCGGTGCGGTAGGCGAGGCCTGCGAACTGGCCGACGGGTTCGCCGTCTCCACGGAGGCTGCGGACGAGGTTCCTGCAGGTGTAGTCGGCTTCGCCGATGATCACGTAGTCGAGTTCCGGGCACATTTCCATGCTCTCGAGCGGCTCCGCGGTGGCGTGCGTGCCCATGATGGCGACTTTTACGCTGGGGCATGCGGCTCCGACTTCTTCCTTGATGGCCTTCACCACCTTGAGGTCGTTCAAAATGCTCGGAGTGCTCGTGCTGCAGATGACGAGTTCCGGTTTAAACTTCTTGATGCCTTCGAGCGTCTGTGCGAGGTCAAGTTCCATGGCCGGGCTGTCGATGAGCTGAATCTCGTTGCCGTCGGCTTCGCATACGCCTGCGGCATAACTCAAAAACATGGGCCAATAAAGAGTGCTGGACTTGGTAACGCAGGGACTGCGGGATTCCCGACTGAACATCGGGTGAAAAGGCGGATTTAAAAAAGTAACATGCATGTTGCAACACAAAATACTAAATATACGGGTAGATTGCTACATTTTACTGTGATGAAAAAAGAATTTTTCGTTCTGTTTGCGTGTTGCATTTGTGTCAACAGCCTTGTTGCGGCAGAAAACGTTGACATTTTGGATACGGTCCGTTCGTTTTTCGATGACGGAACCGTTGCGCGAGTCTATCAGGTTCAAAAAGGGAGCGACATTCGAGAAGGCCTTGCGCTCACTTATCATCCCGGTGGAAAGGTGGCCATCGAGGCGAATTACAAGAATGGAAAACTGGATGGCGTGTTCCGCTCGTATTACGAGAACGGGAATTTGTGGCAGACTATTGGCTACAAAGACGGTGTGGAAGACGGAATAAGCACGAACTATTACGACAACGGAAAAAAACAGTCCAGCGAAGTTTACAAGAACGGCGTGCTGAACGGCTTAAGCCAGGAATGGGACGAACGTGGCGTGGTGCGCCGTAAAATGCCTTATGAAAATGGTCAAATTCATGGCAAGGCGCAGTTGTTTGACGATCTTGGCGCCCTCAAGGAAGAAATGAACTTTGTGCGCGGCATTCGCAGCGGGGCGTATCTGCGCTTCAAGAAGGGCGTGAAAATCCTGGAAGCGGAATTCCAAAACAACCGCTGTGTAAAGAACTGCGATTTTTAAAATTTCAAATTGCCCACGTTGAATTCAATATTTGCGTGGGTCGCAAAAAATAAAGTGTTGTCTAAAGAGTACGGAACTTAGCGTTTTTTGACGGCGTTCCAGACCATGTATCCGATGAACAGGGCGCCAGCGGCGAGGAGCGCAATTGCAAGTTCGGAATTGTACTTTTCAATCAAGTCTTTTTGGCCGTGGGCGAGGTAGCCAAGGAATGCGAGTACGCAGTTCCAGATGGTGGCTCCCAGGAATGTGTACAAAGTAAATGGAAAAATTTTCATCTTGGCAAGGCCGGCCGGAATGGAAATCAATTGGCGGATGACCGTGATAAGGCGCCCCACAAATGTCGAAATGGCTCCGTGCTCGCGGAAGTAGTCTTCGGCCTTCTTCACTTTGCCAACGTCGAGAAGCAGGAAGTGTCCGAGGCGGCTGTCTGCGAATTTGTATATAATAGGACGACCGAGGTACTTTGCCAGGTAGTAGTTGATGAAAGCCCCAATCAGGGCGCCAACGCTGCCTGCGACAACGATGAGGGCTATGTTCAAGTTCGAACCGGGCTGCATGGCCTGGTATGCTGCCGGCGGAATCACGAGTTCCGACGGGAACGGGATGAATGAACTTTCGATGGCCATCAATAGCGCGATGGTCCAGTAGTTGAGGTTGCTGTTGTACCAGTCAATGATTTGTGTGTAGATGCTTGCAGAACTTTCGGTTTCACCGGCAAACGCCGCTCCTGCCAAAAGCAATATGGGTAATAGAACTTTCAAGGATTTCATGTCGACCTTGGAATGCATAAGATAAACGCCGTCATGAACGGCGGCGCTTGTTAGTTGTTATTTCTTTTTGCCCTTCTTTTTGGACTTCTTGGCCTTGGCTTTTGCCTTGGCTTTGTTCTTGGATGCCTTGCCCTTTTTCGGGGCGACCTCCTCCTCAGGTTCTTCCTCCACTTCCGGTTCGATGTATTCGGAAGCCTGGTATTCCATGGCGGAAGGTTCTTCGGTGCTTGCAGCCTTGATGGCGGCGTTGGCTTCTTCGACGTACTTGCCGTTGGGGAAGCGCTTCAGGTAAATCTCGTAGTCCTTGAGACGGTTGCCAGCCTTCACCAGTTCAAAGATTCCGGTTTCGGCTTCGTCGCGGAAGGCTCCGTTGGGATTGTCATTCAAGTAGGTGAGGTAGGCCTTGAATGTATTCTGGGCCTGAATTTCGCGGAACTTGTGGTATTCGCTCAGTGCGGTCAACTTGGCTTCGACTTCGCCGCGGCGCGGAGAATCGGGGTAGTATTCCAAGTACATCTGGAGCATTTCAGGATCGTTGCTCGCCATAACCTGGTCGAAGCGGGAGTCTTCCTGGCGAACTTGGTATTCCTTCAACTGCACCTTGCCGCTGTCCAACTGCGAGTAGAGTTGTTCCTTTGTGGCGAGGTCTGCCGGGTGGCAGAAGGCGAGGAAGCTTTCGAGCACGTCGTTGAACTGGCTCTTGGTGTAGGCTTCGGTCATGTCGGGCAGATTGCCTTCGTCGTCGAGGAAAAAGCGGTAGTCGCGTTCGATGGCCATGCAGTCCCAGTCGGAGAGCGTGTCCTTGACTTCGCTGTTCTGGCGGAGCACGTCGTCGCGGTCGTGCAGTTTGTAGCGCATGCGACGGTCGCGGCGGCTCTCGCGGCCGAAGTCGAGACTCAGTTCGATGCCTACGCGTACGGGGTACTTGTAAGAAATCTTGTCGAATTCGATACCCGAGTAGGCGGGCGGGAATTCGTCGTTCGTGACCTTGGATTCGTTGGAGGCCTTGATATCTTCGTAGGGCAGGAATTCCTTGCGGACGTTGATGCCCACCTTGAGGTCGACATCCTGGAAGACTTCGGTAATGCGGTATTCCAAAGCGCCCGAAACGAATGCCGTGGGAGCGTAAGAGGTTACGTCGCGCTGGGAACCGTTGTTGTCGTTCGTGAAGGTGAAGAACTGGAAGCCGTAGCCGCCCAGAACGCGGAGGTCGAAGTCGCCACCCAGGTTAAAGGTGAAACCGGCAAGGGCGGACGGGGCGTAGGTGCGGAAACTCAGGTTCTGGTCGCTGGCCTTCTGCTTGTCGCCGTTCATGCCTTCGAATGCGTAGTCATCGTCGGCGAACAACTCACCGAAACCTTCGGCGTTGAAATTCATAAGGAACGTGTTCAGTTCGACGCCCAGCCAAATGGTGAAGGGAATGTCGGCCTTCCAGCCCGGCGTGATGAGCGGACTCCACAAGAATCCGAGGGACAGGGGCACAGCGAAGACCTCTTTCTCGATATCTTTTTTCACCAGGAACTGGGGGTCGGAATCTTCAAAAACAAGGATAGCAGGTTCGGCCTGCAAATACAACTGCATTCGCCAGTTGGAACGCTCGAAATCAGCGGCCATGGCGGCTGCAGCGAAAATCAAAAAAGTCAGTAATATTTTACGCATTGACCAAAATTTAACTATTCTACCCGAAAAAAGGAAAACGGCCGGGTGGAAAATGCCGTTTTTTGAGGCATTTTGCCCCAAATTCAACTTTGGAGGCGACTTCTAGAAGGTCAAAAACAGTCCTAGGCCGAACAGTAACACGCCGGAACCCACAAGCGATGCTCCGATGATCATTTTCTTGTCGCCGTCGTTTACCAGGTCCTTGTTCTGCTTCACCTTTTTTTGGTAGTTTTCGCCATTCGTGAGGCCTGGCTTTTTAAGTTCGTCCTTTATGTCTTCGGCGTCGTTGTAGTCCCTGTTGCCGAGATAGGCGAATATGGCTCCTGCGATGACGGGGGCGATGGCTCCTGCCATGAGGGCGTGGCCAATCCTTGTCATCTTGCGCTGGTGTTGCCATTCCTGTTGCTTAGCGATTTCGTTGAAGTCGGTGAGGCGTGAGAGTTCAATGTCCAGCCGGGTTTCGGGCACCGGCGCCACGTAGAACGAAACCACGGTATCTTTGTATCCGATTCGGCGCAGGGTGATGCTTGCCATGCCGGGCTCGGTCAGGTAGAATTTGTCTGGAGTCTTGCCGATGGAAGAACTCTTTTTGTTGATGGGCTCGGAACCCGCGAAAATTTCGGCTTCGGTGGGAGTGGTGACGACGCGGATTTCCGGGTTCACTGGCTTGAGTTTGAGCGAAACCCTTGCCGTGTCTCCCGGGATGGGATGTACCGTGGTCTGCGCTCCCCATAGTTTAGACTCGACATTCCAGTAGGCGTTCAGTACCACCTTGCCTGTGTCCGTGACAGCGATTGTGCATGGGGTCTTGCACAGGGCGTCTTTCTCGGCGCGCGAAACGGTTGCACCTTCGGGGTCGGTGTCGATGAAAATGAAACTGGTGGAAGGCTTGCTTTCGGGAATTGTGTCGCCCTTGGCAACGGCGATGAGGTTTGCAAGGTGGTTGTCCTTGATGGATTCTCCGATGACGGCAGCGGTGGGAACATTCATTTGTGCACGGTAGACTTCGGGAAGGGTGTCCTCGAATACGGCGCGGGTGAGTTCGATGGTGACGCTGTCGGGTTTGGCGCTGTTGGCGGTTTTTCCGATGAAAACGGTTTTTGCTCCAAGTGACGCTAGTTTGTTCTGAATACAAATGTCGTCGTTGCAGTCCGGGAAATCGGCTCGGCGAGCGGTTTGTACGGTATCGCCGGACTCAACGAGCAGTTGGGCTGTAAGCGAGGAAAGTTGTGATTGTATGGCCGTGTCGACGGCTGGGCCTTCGTATGCGACAAGGACTGTGGAACTTGCTACGCTTGGTGCAGGAGCGGCTTGAATGGAGTCGATGTCTGTGGATGCGGAGTCGTTTGCCGCGAGAACTGAATCGGCGGGTGTGGCGGTCGTGTCGACGGAGGTGGCAACGGAGTCTACGGGGGCGGCGGTCGTGTCGACGGAGGTGGCAGCCGTGTCGACGGGGGTGGCAGCCGTGTCGACGGGAACCTGAACGGGATTGAGCAGGTCGTTGCCCTGTTCATCTACGATGCTCTTGAACTTGTCCTTCGGAATTCGGACGATGGTAAACTGGTTCTTGATGTAGCCACCGAGTTGTACGGTGTCGTTCTGAATTCCCAAAAACTGAGCGTGCTGCTTTGTTCCCGAAAGCAGTTCTACGTTTGCCATAGTCCCTTGCTCGTCGGCTAGGGCAAGGCTCGCGAAAAGTATTAGGAGTATTGCTGCCATCTTTTTCATAATGCACCTAAAAAGAAAGTACCAGTCCTGCGGCAAAAACTATACCGCCACAAATGAGTCCGATTTTGGCAAGGTTCTTGGCTTGCCTTGCATTGTCACGGTAATCTGCAAATTTATCGTAGTCGCTTTGATACTGTTCGCTTTCGCGGAACAGTGTTTCGTCAATGTCGTCTTTTTTGTCGTTCGCCTGTTCGATATTGTACCAACTGACAAGGGCGGAAATACCGCTCGCAACGAAGGGTACAATGGACGCTAGCAAAAGATTGTGGCCGATGGATCTTCGGTTGCGATGTGAAAGTTCGCTGTACTGTTCCTTGGAAATCTGTTCGTTGTACACGGGCCTTAACGCGACAATGAGGTAAGAAGTGTCTTTCTGCGAAAGGGTCACGTTTATGGATGTGTCTGCGAATTCCGGACGGAACAATGTTAGAAGTATGCTGTTTTCCCCTGCAGGGACGGGAATGAACCCTGGAAGGGTGTAGTCGGGCTTGTCCGCGTAATCTGGCCTGGTGTTGTTTACGTACACGTCGGCAAAGGACGGGTTCGTCGAAATATGCAAATAGCGAACCTGATTCTGTGTGGACGTGGTATCGGCGGCGAAAGCACCAGACGAGATGAAAAAGAACGCCGAAATCAGCACGAGGAAAATTCTAGTCATCTTCCACCTCCCATGCGCTGAAAGGGCCCGATACGTAGGTGCTGTCGCCATCGCGTTCCAGTTTCCAGTAAACGTCCGGGGATTCGTTCTTGGAATTGTCCTGGACAGAAATCTTGATGTAACTGTACTTGGTGGAGGCGAATATGGGTGGCTCGAACGACAGAATTGGGGATGTGTACGATGTGGTCAATGTGCCGATACCGTTAGTGACGGCGATGGTGGATTTGTCGATTCCGGAACCATTGTCATAAGCGTAGAAATCGATGGAGCCCTTGGCCGGGAACGCGTGGGCTACGGGTTCGACGTAGGGAGGCGTGGAGTCGATTAAATCTACGGCTTCTAGATTGTAGAGGGCGGCCTCGGCAACATCCAAAGTGATTTTCTCGGACTTGTAGTCCTTCTTTTGATGTTCGTCGATGAAAATGGCAAGACCGGTTTGCGGAAGAACGTGCATGTCAAATTGGAAGTCGTACTTGTTACTGACGTATGTCGAAAGAGTGTCGCCCGTGGCGCTTACCAGGGTGACTACGGTATTCACGGAATCGGAGGACCACATGTTGTCGTGTTTTACCGGCAGAATGATGCGGGCGGAATCGGTGTCGACGAATTTTGTAGAGAAACTGTAGATGTCCGTAGAATCTTTCTCTATGAAACCGTCATTGGTGTAGTGCGTTGCAACAATTCCCCAGAAAATGGTCCTGGTGGTGTCGCTAGTTGCGTTTGGGAACAACGGTCCCATAATGTGGCCCGGATCTTTGCAGTTGCCCGTGGCTTGCGGGGCCAGCCAGACAGATTTCTTTTCGTAGGCCGCATATACGGTGCAGTAACTGCGTTCCCATTCGTCCTGCCCAGAAACGCTCCATACCAAGTCTATGCCGTCTTTTGAATTCGGGTCAATCAGGTTGTAGCCGTTCTCAGGAAAAACAATGCTTGTCGAAATGGGCGTGTTCACAAATACGTTCATGGTATCTGTGATGGAATCGTTCATCTTGTCGACGGAACTCAGGGTGGCGAGGTAGTGCCCGGGTGCCGAAAAAGAATAACGGAAGGAATTGATGTTGAAGTATTCCCCGTTGATTTCCCAGTTCTTTTCGGCGATGTAAGTGTCGTAGAGGTCTGTGTGCAAGAAATTGTCGTCTACAATGTACACGGCCCAGAATTTTACTACCTGGTCGACTTCCAGATACACGTTCTTTGTTGGGTAGTTGAACGTGTAGGGCTCGTCGTTGTAGCGTTCGGGCAATACGTAGATTTTTTGCTTGATTGTGGCGACTTCGTCGGCTTGGAACAGGGCGTCGTCACCGCAACCGAAAAGGCAAAGCGTGGTGAGCAAGGCGAAGAGGGTTTTTAGAATGATGTTATTCATCGTTGTCCCTCGTTTCAAAAATGCGCTTGATGTTCCATGTCTTCCATTGGACGATGCCGTTCTTGTACCGGATGCCGGTCCTTACGGAATTGGATTCGTCACTGAACATGTTGTACATGATCATGAACGTGTATTCAGTTTTTCCGCTTGCGTCTATGGCAATGATGTCGACGCCGTTGAAAAGGTCGAAGTAGAATAGTTCCGGCTCGAATCCAAGAGGGTTTACGTCACGAACGAATATGCTCAGAATGTCGTTGTTGTACAGTTTTGCGTCGCTGTTGCTTTCGAACCATTGTAGTTCGGGCTTGATGTGGAAAGTTCTTTTTGTGGTGTTGCCGCTGATGTCGGAAGTCGTTATGGTCAAAAGTCTGTAGACTATCGATTCTGCAGAAGGCGGAAGTTGTACGCTGAAGGTGTTCCCGTTGACTCTTTTCACAGGAACCGCCTGGTTATCGAGGTACGCAAGGACACTTTCGCTTGGAATGGTGTCGCCGCCGTCCGTGATGATGAAATTGTACGTTTCGCTATAGTCTAAGGTGTCACCGTAAGTTGTGTCTGCGCATTGAATGCGAGGTGCGACCTTGTCGACTAGAGTGATGATCGGCAGTTCGAACATTTCTCCCGGCAGGAGTTCCATACTAGTTGCTTTAACGGTGTAGTCGGGATAGTCGGGGATGCTGGGTATGATTTCGTACTTGCCAGGGGGGATAGGCGCAATGCGGAATTGTATGGAACTGCCCGTGTTTGCTGTAATGTCGGATGAATGGACCAGATTTCCGGAGGTGTCCTTGACTTGAATATTTGCCTTTATGGGGATAGAGCGCGCATGGTTGTTGTAGCCGGATGTGCGAATTTCTCCTAGAACTCCGCTTTCTTCGCCATTGCCTTTTGTGAAGAAATTACCCGAAATGAAATTCGTGGATGGCATGTCCAGTTCGTTGTAGGCGGAAACCTGCCAGTAGTACGATTGAAGGGGGGCCAGAGATTTTTTATAAGTGAAGAACGGTTCGTTCAGGATGGTGTCGATTTGCAAGTCCTTGCTTTGACTGAAAAGCGTGAAATGGTAGTACAGGCTGTAGAGACTATCTGGATCGTAGGCAGTCCATGCGAAGGAAACTCCCCCGTTGGAGGTGATTCCCTGGGAGCCTGCGAGCGGGATGAATTCGGAATCGTTCAAGACAGGGGGGCTTGCCACCCATACGTCCAAGGTGTCGGATAGAGTATCGCCGAAGATATCGATGAGCACCAGGGCGACGCTGTGATGCCCTGGGTCGGAAAAACCTTTTCTGAAACTGAATTCCGTGGCGAAAATCTCGTTGTCCTTGGTCCAGTAATAGCGCTGCATGCGAATGGACCGGGAGGGGTCGATTTCGGCAATGAACGTAAGCGTGTCGCCAACTTTTATGGTGTCCGCCTTGGATTGCAGGTTGATGGAGTCCAGTTCGGGCGCCATCTTGGCGGAGATGGAAATCGGCTGACTATCGGATTCGCTGTATAGGTAGTCATCGCTGTTGGTACAGGCAACGATAAGGAATGATGTAAACAGGATTAGGGATGCCCAGAGTTTCATTTGGACCTCCCCAGCGTGTCGATAACATAAAATTTACGAGGCGAAATGGAATCGCAATCATTGTAGTTGTCGGTGACGATTACGTAAAAACTGTGCTCCCCGGGGGTGAATCCGGACTGGAGGATGCTCTGCATGGATCCTAGATTGTAGCGGATTCCGTCAATGACCAAGGTGTGGCTGAGTTTGTCGCCGTTGTAGAGGTCCGGGTCGGTAGAATTCCATTTGAAAAGAAACGATGTCGCCTGGTTGCCGTAAAGAGTGTCGCCTTTGGCGGGCTCGGTTTCGCCGCCCATTTGCGGAGGCGTGTTTATGGAGACTTGAAAGTTTATGGTCTTTGAAAAACCCTGCTTGTCGTAAACTACGAGTCTGTTGGGTATAAAGAATTGCGGGGTGTTCGAGGGAATGCCGAAATAGTCGCCGCTGCCAAGGCTGATGACTTCGGTGGTGTCGGTTGACGGACTCATGCCGAACCATTCAAAGGAGAGTTCCTTTTTGTACTGCCGCGGATAGACGTCTATCATTAAGGTGGCCGAGTCGGAAGGGTGTATTTTTAGGGCGGTGGAGTCGGAGTTCCCTTTTTGGACGGCATAGACGCTCACGTACTCTATTTCCCGGTTCGATTCCGGATAGTCGGGAATGTCCAGGCATCCTGTGAACATCGCGGAAAATGCGGTCAGGGCGATAGCCAGGACCGATCCAAATAGGGTGGAATTGTGCGACTTTAGCAAATCCATTGAAAATAAATGTAACTATATTCTGGGTATGAGTACAGAAAATTTTGAATATAAAAACGCTATGGACCGCCTGGAAGCCATTTTGGAACGCATTGACAATTCCGAGATGGGAATTGACGAGTTGGCGGGCCAGGTTCAGGAGGCTACGGAATTGCTGAAGAAATGCAGGCAAATCTTGGTGGCCACCGAAAAAAATGTCCAAAGCGCCTTGGCCAGTCTTGACGGCGAAGTGGAAGCGTAAGACGGGGAGCCGTTTTGGAAAGCCTTTTGGACAAAGCCGGGAATTCGGTACCGGCAATTCAAGTGGACGGTCTTACGGTCCAGTTTCCGATTCGTGGCGGTGTGCTTGGGAAGGTTCGCGAGTTTTTTACGGCCGTGAACGATGTTTCCTTCGTATTGCCGCAGGGAAGGATTCTTTCGATTGTGGGGGAATCGGGCTGCGGAAAGTCGACTTTGGTGAAGTCTCTGGTGGGGTTAGTGCCCATGGCCAAAGGGGATGTCAAGTTGTTTGACTTTCCTGTGACGGCCGGCCGTATAGAGGGCCCGAATGGGACGGAACGCGTGTCCGATTACGTGCAGATGATTTTTCAGGATCCCTTCAGCAGTTTAAACCCGCGGCAGACCGTGGAAGAAATTTTGACGGCGCCGCTGTCGGCGCGCGGAGTCTCGTTCCCGGATGCTCAAAAGCGCGCACAGGAACTTTTGGAGCGCGTTTCTATACCGGCGGGGGCGCTCCAAAAGTTTCCCCACGAATTTTCGGGGGGACAGCGGCAACGCTTGTGCATTGCAAGAAGTTTGATGGTGAATCCGAAGGTGCTTCTTTGCGATGAGGTGACGAGCGCTCTAGATGTCTCGGTGCAGGCTCAAATTCTGCACTTGCTAGATGATTTGCGCAAGGATCTTGGACTCAGCATTTTGTTTATTAGCCATGATATGCAGGTGGTGCGTGCACTTTCAGACGATGTGCTTGTCATGTATTTTGGAAAAGTAGTGGAACGTGGCGCTGCCGATGTTGTTCTCTCGAATCCGCAGCACGAGTACACGAAAAAACTGTTGGAAAGCGTCCCGACAATAAGGCGGTAAGGGCTGGCTAGACTATTTGGAACGCTTGCACTTGAAGCCGACTGTTTTGATTAGCCTTTCCTGGTTGTTATCGAATTTGTCGTAGCAGAATTCTTCTACGTAGGCGGCCTTGCAGTCAAAGAACTTCTCTTCGTACACGGGCTTCATTTGGTTTGAGTAGTGAATAATGGTCATGCGGAAGTTGTTTAGGTATTCGTTTTTGATGCAGGTTGTAATCAGATAGTCTTCAAACTCGTCAAAGGATATTTCCACGACAGAGAAAACATCGCTCATGTCTTCTTTAAGGAACCTGATTTTACGACAACGGACCGCCAAATCGTAGGCTAGGTTTTCGAACTGTTCTTCTTTGCCGGGTGCGACGTTATCGAAATCAATTTTGATATTGAATAAATAACCTTTTGCCAGTTCCGGCAAGTCTTGTCTCTGTCTTGTCTTTTGATTCGTTTCCATCATGCTGCAAATTTATAAAAAGTTTTCCAAATAAGATGTTTTGTTTTGCTAAATACTCTTTTGTCGCTCGTTTTAATGCAAAAAGGCGCCGGATGGCGCCTTTTCGTAAATTCAGCGTGTTTCGTGTGCCGATTAGGGTTCGATGGGCACCTCGGTTTCCACGGGCACGGGTCCCCCGCTGGACGAACTTACCACGGGTCCCCCGCTGGACGAACTGTTCTCGCTGGGAACACGCACACCTTGCCATTCCGTTCCATCGCATGTGAAGCTGTACGTAATATCGCTGAAGGGATCAATCTTGTTCCTGAGATTCAATTCTATTTGACTTTCGTCACATTTAGGTAAGCTCGTATATGACCATTCATATCCGTTTGAACCCTCGCCACAGAAGGCGTACGGATACCATTTGTTCTTAGGGTAGTAGACGATATTTCCATCTTTCTCCTGATTGCATTCCCCCTTGATTAGTGGAGCTGCCTGTGCTGCGGAGGCTGTCGTCCAATAATTATCGTAGCATATAAGATAGTAGTCGTAGAATTCGGAATTTTCGTTCGTAACGAGATTGACATCGTTTTCATTTTGATCTGTGCATATGTCGAAGCCGAGCGATTTTGCGAATATTCTTGCACTGATTGTTCCGGACCCATAGTACTTATCCGTAATTAAGCCTAGGCCATCGTCTGTTTTCTTATTGAAGTTGCCCTGTTCTGCATACGCATTCAACAGAATCATATAATCATCAACGTTCGTGATGATGTATTCAAAGAAAATACCGAAGGGGATTTTTTCGTCGAATTCGTAGGCCACTTTTTGATTTACGACTTCTTTAAAGAAATCCGTGCCAAACTTATTATCCAACTTTGCAACGTTGAAATCGTCCAATGCTCCGTAATTGTTGTTTTCGTATTCGTCACCAAAGGTGATGGCTTCTGCAAATTCGTTATTCGCCTGCTGGATGGCTTCTTCTATTTGGACGCCAGCCTTAAGCAAGTTTTGAATGCGCACGTACTTGTAGGTGGATTGGATGGATACGACTGCGATAGTTTCCTTGCGTAAGTCGACCAGGGCCGTCATGGTTTGAGGAATTCCAATAATGACGGTTTTAGGTTCAGCAGTTGAAGTAGCTGAGCTGGGCACGTAGTATTCTTCCGACATGGTGGGCGTAGGTGCTTCCGACATGGTGGGCATTGGTGCTGCCGACGTGGGTTGGGCGCTTGAACTAGAGAGGATATTGTCCGGGGTTACGAAGATATAATTACTATTTTCATCCGTTTTATAACTCACTTTTACATACGGGGACTGCAAGTTCGTGAGGGTGATGTTCTTTTCGTGTAAAACCCAACCAAGATCGACAATTTGGAAATTGAATTCGTCTGCGTAGAACTTGAAGGATTTGCCCGTGGGCTGGAACTTTACGGAATCCAGTTCTTCAACAGTGAATTCAATAGCATCGTAGCGGTTCTCTGTTGAGAACGCGATGGTGCGGTTGTACGTTTTGTTGAGTTCCGGATTCATGATAGCGCCCGGGAGGTCAAGAACGTAGTCCGTTCCGCCGCAGGTGACCGTGAGGGATTCGAAGGTGGATTCCTTGACGACGCAAGGAGTGCCTTCCTTGCCTTCTTGGCCGTCATTGCCGTTGAGAACGGTTCCAACTTTTTCACCATCGCACAAGATGTCCATGCCGCTTGCGTCTTCACGGGCGGCTGCGGTGCAGGATTTGCCATCCTTGCCGTTCTTTCCGTTCAGCACGACGCCCACGCTGTCGCCGTCGCAGAGAATCTTGACGCCGCTGGAGTCCTTCAAGGATTCAGTAGTGCAGGAGGTTCCGTTTTTGCCGTCCTTACCGTTTTTGCCGTTTTCGCCGTTGACGCCGTTCAAGATGACGCCCACGCTATCGCCGCCGCAGATAATCTTCAGGCCGGAGGAATCTTCGAGAGGTGCTGCCGAGCAGGCGAGGTTTGTCATTTCGCCTTGGTCCAGAACTTGGGTGACATCATCGCCGCAGGCCATAAAAATTGCACTTGTGCAGACGGCAAAAGATAAGATTTTGAAATTGAATTGGACCAAATTTAGAAGTTTGAAGTGCTAATGTCAATGTTACTTGTTTGTTATGAAAAAAAATAAAAAAAGAAGTTCAAGTGAATTGAACTTCCTTGTTCGAAAATTTAATAAAAAAAACAGTTTGTTTGTATTGAGGCGAAGCCTATTTTGCGCTGAAGTATTTCGCTTCGGGGTGGCTTACGTAGACGCCGGAGACGGATGCCTGCGGGTACATGGCGCCGTTCTCGGTGAGGCTTATGCCGATGCCTGCGAAGTCTATCATCTTCGCGATGGTGAAGATGGCCTTTTGCTCCGGGAGGCTCGGGTAGCCGACGGCCGGGCGGATGCCCTTCCAGCCTGTTTCGGCGAGTTTCTGCGAGAGGTATTCGGCGCCTGCTTCGGCGAGGCGGTCGGCGACGGTCTGCAAGAGGAGTACGTCGTAGTCGCTATTGCCGTTCTTTGACTTTAGCGTTTCGAGGCGTTTTACGAGGGTTTCGCAAATGGTCACGGCGAAGGCTCCGACAAAGTCGCGGAATTGGCTTCCGGATTGCGCTGGGGCTACGAAGTCGCAGAGGGCGAGGCATTCGCCTTCGGACTTTTGTTCTCGCGGAGTCGCGATTTCAATGACGTCGCTGCAGCAGACGCCGGATGCGCAGGAAACGTCGCTCGCGTTGCCGAGTTGCACCTTGATGCTTGCGTCGGTGCCTTCGGCGGGGTAGAACGCCTGCGTTGCGCAGACGCATTCGCCTGCGTTAGCAAGGTCTGCGAGGAGTGCGTCGGCGTCCTTGCGGAGTTTCTTGCCTTCTTCGCTTTCTTCCTTGACTTTCCAGGCGTGGAAGAAGTATGTCCAACTGATGAACGGAACGAGTTCCTTGACTGGGATTTCCGCAGATTTCTTTTCGCCTGTGAAAGGTGGATTTACGGGCTTGTAGTTTGCCCAGTCGCACTTGAAACGGCGATCGAGCGGAGTGTTCCCGGCGGCGGCGGACTTGGCTGCTTCGACGGCCTGTTTTGCCACAGCGGCTCCTGCCTGCTTGTCGCGGATTTCCTGTTGCAACTTGTGGTTCTCTTCGATGGTTGCGGCACTCGTGGCAGGGTCGAGGAGTTTCTGCGCAAGGCCCGGGTTTGTTGCGGCGTCGCGTACATGGAAAACAGGGCCCGAGTAGCACGGGGCGATCTTCACGGCAGTGTGCGTCGGGGATGTGGTTGCGCCACCGACGATTATAGGAATCTTCTGGCCGGCTTCTTCCATGGCTTTGGCGACCGTGCACATTTCTTCGAGCGAGGGCGTGATGAGTCCGGAAAGGCTCAAAATGTCGGCTTTGTTCTCTATGACCGCCTTCACGATAGTTTGTTCGTCGACCATGACGCCGAGGTCCACCATCTCGAAGCCGTTGCAGGCCATGATGACAGAAACGATGTTCTTTCCGATGTCGTGGACGTCGCCCTTGACGGTTGCAATCACAATTTTACCGCGGCTTGCGGCAGAACCGTTTGCGTCGTCGCTTGCCTTGCCCGCTTCGATGTATGGCTGCAAAATCTCGACGGCCTTTTTCATGGTGCGCGCTGTCTTTACGACTTGCGGGAGGAACATGCTCCCGGCGCCGAAGCGCTTGCCCACTTCGTTCATGCCGTCCATCAGCGGCCCGGAAATGATATTCACCGGGCTATCTCCGCGGTTGATGAGTTCCATCAGGTCCGCTTGCAATGTGGCGGAGGAGCCTTTCAGCAAGGCCTCTTGCAGGCGTTCTTCCGGAGTGGTCTGCTTTGCGGCTTCTGCGTTGCCGCTAGCTTCGGCTGCACCGGAGTTTCCGCCGACACTTGTTGCAAAAATGGCCTTCGGGTCGTACTTCGCGCCTGTTTCCTTGGCCTTTGCCGCAGCCTCGTTCATGCGACTTGCGATTTCAATGAGTTCTTCGCTCGCTTCCGGTTCCGTATTCAAAAGCACTTCGGTAATCGCGAGGCGCAGTTCCATGGGTATCGTCTTGTAATCCACGGCGGCCGCCGGGTTCATGATGGCCATGCCCATGCCGTTCGGAGTTGCCAAGTGCAGGAACGTAGAATGCATCGCTTCGCGCAGGTAGTTGTTGCCGCGGAAGGCGAAACTCAGGTTGGAAAGCCCGCCGGAAATGCGGACTCCCGGGAGGTTGTCTATAATCCAGCGGCAGGCGCGGATGAAGTCGTGGGCGTAGGCGTTGTGTTCTGCCATGCCGGTTGCGACCGTCAAGACGTTCGGGTCGAAAATGATGTCCGAGGGGTCGAAACCGCACTTTTCGGTGATGAGCTTGTAGGCGCGTTCTGCAATCTTTATGCGGCGTTCGTAATTGGTGGCCTGGCCTTCTTCGTCAAAGAGCATGATGATGACTGCGGCTCCAAGGCGCTTCACTGTGCGCGCGTGTTCGATGAACGCCTCTTCTCCCATCTTTAAGGAAATGGAATTCACGATGCACTTGCCCTGGGCGCACTTCAAGCCTTCTTCGATAATCTCGAAGCGGGAACTGTCCACCATGATAGGCACGCGGCTCACGGCCGGGTCGGAGGCGAGCAAGTTGAGGAATGTGCGCATTTCGTGCTTTGCATCCAGGAGGCCGTCGTCCATGTTTACGTCGATGACCTGGGCGCCGTCTTCCACTTGTTTACGTGCGATGTCCAACGCCTCTTCGTAATTCTTTTCGTTAATCAGGCGCAGGAACTTCTTGGAACCTGCGACGTTGCAGCGTTCGCCGACTTTCACGAAATCGCTTGCGTTGCAGTTTTCGCTTGCCTTGCTCGGGCGGACCTGTTGGACGAGCAACGGTTCGAGGCCAGCGAGGCGCAGGCGCGGAGAAGTTGCAAACTTCGGGGCCGGTTCATGGCGCTTGTAATCGGCTGGGAGGCTGTCGAGCAACTTGCGGATTTCGGCGATGTGGTCCGGAGTCGTACCGCAGCAGCCGCCCACCATGTTCACGAGGTGTTCGTCGAGGAACGCTTGTACCTTCTTCACCATGATTTCCGGCGTGTCGTCGTAACCGCCGAACTGGTTCGGAAGCCCTGCGTTCGGGTGGCAGGTGATGTAGCACGGAGCAATCGCGTTCATGCGGCGGAGGTAAGGAACCATGCCGTCGGCGCCAAGACCGCAGTTGAGGCCGATGGAAAGCGGATTCGTGTGCATCACGCTGATGGCGAATGCCTCGACGGTCTGGCCCGAAAGCGTGCGGCCGGATGCGTCCGAGACGGTCATGGAGAACATGACTTCTACAGGCTTGAGGTTTGCTGTAGTACCTGCGGCTTCGGCAGCGGCGGTGCGCTTTTCCATGGCCTTTGCATAGGCGCTTGCGGCGGCCTTCGCGTTGAGCGTATCGAAAATCGTTTCGATCAAGATGGCGTCGACGCCTTCTTCGATTAGGACCTCGATTTGCTCCTGGTAGGCGTTTTCGAGTTCGTCAAAAGTGATGCTCCTGCTTGCAGGGTCGTTCACGTCTTCGCTCATCGAGAGCATCTTGCTCGTGGGACCCACGTCTCCGAGGATGTACACTTCGCGTCCGAACTTTTCCATGGCTTCTTGAGCGGCCTGCTTTGCAATCTTTACTGCGGCGCGGTTCATTTCCGCGATGCGGTGTTCCTGGTGGTATTCGTGCTGGCTTATGCGCTGGCTCGAAAACGTGTTCGTGGTGAGGCAATCGACGCCCGCCGCCACATAACGGCGCTGGATATCGAGAATGATTTCGGGCTTCTCGATAGAGAGCATGTCGTTGTTTGCCCCCTTGATGCCGTAGGTTTGGATTACAGAGCCCATGCCGCCGTCGAGCAGCAACATCTTGTTTTCAAAAGCTTCGCGAAGTGTCATAGCGCTAAACCACCTGTTCAATCGGGTGTAAATTTTACTGCACAATTTTAGAAAAATTATGGCTTGTTGAATACGCTTTTTCTATATTTGCGCCGTCATTCGGGGTGCTACCGCGTGAGTGCGTGGGTGCTGAGAAATACCCGAATCACCGAATTAAAAAATAGCGACGAGCGCGTTTATGGCGCCGAGTGTTTTTTAACCGGTTGTCACCTGATCAGGGTAATTCCTGCGGAGGTATCATGAATCAAAGGACTGGCTTATTTGCTAATGGCCTTATCTGGTTTGGCGCGGCGGTGTCCGTCGCCGAAATCGAGGCCGGAATTCAATCTCAAAACAACTGGACTGCTTTAATCGCCGGGCATCTGCTGGGCGGTGCGATTCTTTTTGCGGTGGGCTTGATTGGCGCTCGCATTCGCAAGAACGCCATGGAGACGACGGCGACCGCATTCGGAAAAAGAGGCTCCAAGTTCTTTGCATCGCTTAATTTGTTGCAACTCGTCGGCTGGACTGCGGTGATGATAGCGCAAGGGACGGCTGCTCTCGGCGGGCTCGAGGAATCGCTGAGGAGCCCGTTTACTTCGGCGGGACTAGCGCTTGCCATTGCTGTCTGGCTTTTTGTCGGCATCAAGCGCGCGGCTTCGATTGCGACTGTCGGCATGGCACTCCTTTCGATTCTTTTTGCGCTTTTGACGTTCAAGATTTTCGGTGGCGCGCTGACAGGCGGCACGCTTGTGACAGACGGCTCGCTTGCTGTCGGCTCGGGCGCGGTTGCTGCAAATGCTGCGTCTCGACTTTCGTTCTGGGGCGCTTTTGAAATTTCCGTCGCCATGCCGCTGTCGTGGCTTCCGCTGATTTCCGATTACACGAAAAATGCAGAAAGGCCTTTCGCCGGGACGCTTGTCTCCGCCCTCGTCTATACGCTAGTGAGCATGTGGATGTACGGCATTGGAATTGTCATCGGTAACTCGGGAGTGGGCGATATCCCGAGTGCCATTCTCGCAGTCGGCTTCGGGGGCGCAGGCGTTGCCATTGTCGCTTTCTCGACCATCGCGACGACGTTTCTCGATGCCTATTCTTCGGGCGAATCCGCTTCCACTATTTTCAATAAATTGAATCCGAAGGTTGTCGGTTGCATTACCTGTGCCGTTGGCGCTGCTCTAGCCATTTCCGGAATCATCGACCGGTATGCCGATTTCCTTTATCTGATAGCCTCCGTATTTGCGCCGATGGCCGCCGTTTTGCTCATTTCGCATTATCTTGTATGCAAGCCCTTCGTTCGCTGGAATCTTTTTTCGTGGCTCGTAGGTTTTGTCGTCTATCACGCCGCAAGCCGATTTTCCGTGGAATTCATCGGCCCAACGATTATCGCAATGACGGCTTCAGCGCTGCTTGCTGCATGCGCCCTTGCTTTGCGAAAAAACGGCTGATTTAACGTTTAGATAGGTTAATTGGACTGGCTTGACTGGCTGATGCCTTCGAGTGCCTTTTCCATGAACTGGGCGAGCAGTTTTGAAACAGTCTGTGCGGTGACCTTGGGTTCCCTGCTGTCCATGGACATTTTCTCGTCAAAGGTTTCTTGCCACAACGGCGTTTCGCTTTCGGTTTTGCGGAAGGTGAGTTGCATGGCGAGGCGGGCGTATTGACTGCTGCCTTCATCCACTTCTTCAATGGCTTCGATATGGCCTAAAAGTTCAAAATCCGGTTTTGCCGTGGCCTTGGATTCTACAGAGGCGAAAAGACCACTTTTTTCAAGATACTGGCTTGCAACTTGCATCACCATGTATTCCGGACGACTGGCCCACAAATCCAAGTCGTAAAAACTGAAGTCGTATGCCGATTCGCGGTAGACGATGTTGTTTCTCTGGTAGGCCTGGTCGATAGTGAATTTGCGAATTTGAATTCGTTTTCCGGAGGGATTCGCCTGCGGCATGTTGATGTTTTCGACAGCCAAAGTAAAATAGCGTGTGGGTTCGCTGCTTCCGCCACCGATGCATGCGGAGAGGGCGAATGCCGCGATAAGACTCAGGGCGATTGCGAAAATTCTTGAGGTTATGATGTTACGCATAGTGGCTCCTTTTTAGCGGCGGCTCTTGGCGGGTTCGCGGATCAGGGCGGATGGGTTGTTTTTAATCTTCTGGCTGAACTCTTCCATGTTTTCGAGAACGGCGTTCAGTTCAGTGATGGCTTCGCTCACCTGGTCTTCGTTCTTGTAGATGGCTTGGTCCATGCGCTTGGTCAGGTTCTTGACGGCTTCCATGGCTTCGGTCAGATTGTCGTTCATGGCCTTGGTATCGATGGCTTCAAGTTTCTGCCTTACGAGATCCAAATCTTCGCTGGTCTTTGCTGCAATTTTCGCTTCTTCGATTTCCTTCATCACACTGTGCATGGATTCGGCCGACTTGGAAATGTTCTCGATGGGCTTGCTCATGTCTTGCGTGACGCGCTTGAGGTTTGCTGTCATGCTTTCAAAATTCTTGAGGGACTTGTTTATGCTTTCGGCGTTCTCGGAAGAGAACATGCTGTTGAAGTTGGAAATCAACGTGTCCACCTTGGCGACGATATTGCTTGCCTGGCTTGCGAACTGGTCAAAACCGTTGGTTTCGGCAGGAACGTAGCCGCCTTCCGGGACGTTTGCTTCGGAGAAGTTCCCGCCGGCGAGGATAATCTGCTTTTCGCCTGTCAGGTTGAGGCCGTGAGTCATGTTCGCACGGGTTCCTTGCTTGATGGGTGTTCCCCGGTTTACTTTGAATGCGACCATCACCTGGTTCAAGTTGGTGGAATCGATGGTGATGCTGGTGACGCTACCGACGTCGATACCGTTCAACTTCACTTTTGCGTCGACATAGAGTCCGTTGACAGATTCCTTGAAAATGGTGTAGTAGTTGTCGTACTTCTGACTCAGGTACTTGTTGAGCACGTAGCCCAGGAATACGCAGATGAGTATCCCGCACAGCAACATGAATGCGCCAAGTTTTATTCGTTCGGATCGGGTGGTTTCCATTATTTCTCCAACTCAATCAATAAATTCAAAGTTATAAAAGTCCGTAGAACCCTTCTCTTTGGGGCAACTTCTGCTGAAGAAGTTCTTCAGGATGGGTTCTTCGGAATCAAGCCCCTCTTGCAGGGAGCCGTCCTTGAGTACGTAACCGTCCTTGAGGTATACAAAGCGGTCGCAGATAATTTTGATGCTTTCCAGTTCGTGGCTCACGATGACCATGGAAACGCCAAGAGTTTCTTTTAGTTCGATTAGAAGTTCGTCCAGTGAACGGGCGGTCACTGGGTCGAGGCCCGTGGACGGTTCGTCGCAGAACAGAAGTTCGGGTTTAAGGGCGATGGCGCGGGCGAGGGCTGCGCGCTTTTTCATACCGCCCGAGATTTCGCCAGGGTACTTGTGGAATGCGTGCAGCAAGTGCACTTTTTCCAAGCGGTCGGCGACTATGGCTTCCATCTGGCTCTTGGGCATGTAGGGCATGCTGCGCTTTAACGGGAGCATGGCGTTTTCTGCAACGGTCAGGTCTGCGATGAGAGCACCGCTCTGGAAAAGCACTCCAGTGCGCATGCGGGTCTCGCTGTCCAGGCCGTCCTTGGGGCCGAACGACTTTCCGAAGTAGGTGATGGAGCCCGCGTCCGACTTGATGAACTTGAGCACGTTGTTCAGGAGCGTAGATTTACCACAGCCCGAACTTCCGAGAACCATGCGGATTTCGCCCTTGCGTACGCCAAACGACACATCGTGGAGAATGGTTTCCCCGCCGTAACTTGCTTTTAGGTGCTCTACTTTGAGAATCTCTTCCATGGTTTCTCCTAGTAGAAAATGAAGGCGAACAGGGTGTCCGCAAGCACGATGCAGCAGATGGAGGCGACCACGCTCGATGTGGTGGCCTTACCCACAGCCTCGGCACCGCCGTGAGCGTTCAAACCCTTGTTGCAGGCGATAAGGGTGATAATCCAGCCGAAAACGAGAGCCTTGATGGAACTCTTGAGGAACGTCATGGGGTCGATTCCGTCGCGGATGCCCATCATGTAGTTCATGAACGAGATGTCGCAGAAGAAGTAGGCGATGATGAATCCGGAAAAGCACCCGAAAATGGAAGCGCAGAAACTGAGAATGGGGGTCGTGACGCTCAAGGCGATAAAGCGCGGTACGACCAGGTACTGCACTGGCGGGATGGCCATGGACTTGATGGCTTTGACTTCTTCGCATACGCTCATGTTCGCAATTTCTGCTGCCATGGCGCTGCCGGAACGGCCCGAAAGGATGATTGTCGTGAGGAGCGGACCGATTTCAGCAAAGATGAGGAAGCCAAGTCCGGAGGCGAGGTACGAACCGCCGCCCACCGCGTTCAGCATGATGGAACTCTGGAGGGCCATCGTGAGGCAGATGAGGGCCACCATCAAGAAGCAGATGCCCATGGCTTCACTGCCCAACTTGAACATCTGTTTTGCGACTCCGCCAAAGTGGATTTTCCCCTTGTCGAACGGTCCGAAGATAGTCCAGTAAATGGCCATGAACAAGAGGATAAGGACCTCGAGAGCCTCTTTTAAAATGGCAAACCCAACGCCGCCCAGCATTTCCAGAATGTTGTTGCTTTCCTTAGTGGGCTTTTGCGGAACATCCTGACGCTTGAGGTTTACAAGATGTTCCTTGATTTCGACGTTGAAGTGGGCTAGGGTGAGTTTGTTGCCCGTTTTCTCGGAAAGTTCCGCCAAAAGTGCAAAAAAGGCGTCGGCACTGTAGTCCATGTGGGCGAGGTTGGAACCGTCAAGGCACAGAGGGCCACTGCGGAGTTGCTTTTTGCAATCCCGCAACAGTTCTTTGCTGTTTGCCGCAGTAAGCGAAGATGGTAAAACAATGGATGCCATTTTTGCGCCCAAAGATAGAAATTTCTAAGTTTTGCGTGAAAAGTTGTGCCAATTTACTAGATGAATGGTAATAAATGCAGTTTAACAGAAACCCCCGTAGAGCAAAGCAGGCCGAAAAGAACGTCCATATGGAACTTCGCATTGAAAAAATGGTGCAGGGCGGCGAAGGTATGGCGCGCTTGCCGGATGGCCGCGTGTGCTTTGTGGCAGGAGCCCTGCCCGGCGAACTTTGCGATGTGCTGGTCACGTTCCAGAAAAAGGATTTTGCCCGGGGACGTGCCGTGAAAGTCCTTGAGGCGAACCCGGACCGTGTGGAACCCAGGTGCCCGCTTTTCGGACGTTGCGGCGGTTGCACCCTTCAGCACCTTGCCAGCGAAAGGCAGGCGGCGTACTTGGAGCGGGTGGAACGCGAAAATTTCCGGCGCCTCGCACATGCGGACCTGCCCGACGATTTCGTGATTCACACGGGTAATCCGTGGGGCTACAGGAACCGCGCCCGCGTGGCAAGTTGCGGCAAGCGTGGATTCGGGTTCCGCGAGCAGGAAGGCAAGGAACTAGTGCCCTTTGAAAATTGTCCTGTGTTGACTCCCGCCCTCAATGATTTCTTGCGTGGCGAGGCTCGCGCCTTGGCGGAATCGGGCGTTCGCGAATTGAACGTATTCGATAACGGAAAAGGCGAAATCAGTTATTACTATCATGGTATGCCCGCCGAGGAATTTTTAAGAAAGTCGGTTAGTTTGGTTGCAATCGGCGGCCGCAATATAGAGGCCGACGCTTCGGTGTTTTTCCAGAGCAACTTGGGACTCTTGCCGCAACTGGTGGAATCCGTGCAAAATGCCGTAGATGAAGGAATCAGGAGCGGAGCTGCAAGTGATGATTGGCTCATAGACCTTTTCAGCGGCGTCGGCTTCTTTGCCGCGATATTGCAGGACCGCTTTAAGCGTATTACGACAGTGGAACGCGAAGAAGGCTGCCTTGCTCATGCCAAGGTCAACTTGCGCGGGGCGGACCGGGAAAATGTCTCGGCCCCTGCCGAGGAATGGCTCCTTCAGAACGTCGTGGATACGCCGGCCACTCTCATTGTCGACCCGCCCCGCACAGGGCTTCCGCCGCAGGCTCTTGAAGCCATTGTAAAGAGTTCGGTGAATCGCTTGATTTACGTTTCTTGCGACCCGGTGACGCTTGCCCGCGATTATGCCAAGTTTGCCGCTGCCGGTTTTAAACTCCAGAAGGCCGAAGGCTTCGCTTTTTATCCGCAAACTCCGCATTTGGAGATGATGTTCGTGCTGAATCGCTAAAAAAAGTCTTTGTTTATGGCATTTTACAAGGCTTTTTGCTAACTTGCATGCCGGAGTATTTCAGGAGCGAAGAATGAAAAAATTACTTTTGGCAGTCCTTTTGCTGGTCGCATACAGTTTTGCCGGCAGCGCTGCCGCTGAAAAGCAGATGGGCGTCGGCGGATGGCTGCAAGCCGGAAACCCAGGCGAACATGCCGGTCTGGATTTCCAGATGCGCATGGGCGGCGATGTGACCATCGATATTTATGCGCACTTCTATTTTAGCAGCGGCGAAAACGATTTGGGAGCGTATTTCGGTTACTACTGGAATTTTTACCTGAATGCAGTTCCCGGTAATCTCGGTCGAATGGGATTCTATATTGGTCCTGCCGGAGGCATTGGTTGGTGGGACGATGAATTCGCTGGCCTGGACGATGGTGGCTTGGCCCTTCGCTTCGGTGTTGTTGGGGGCTACCAGTGGGAATTTCCTGTTTTACCGTTGCAACTTTACCTGGAACTGAACCCGGTGGGCGAGTTCCAGTATGTGTGGTGGGAATATGAAGACCCTATAAAGCGCGAAACTTATGACGACGATGATGTCCAGTGGGAAATCCCTGACTTTTATTTCCGCATAGGTCTGCGCTTCTGGTTCTAGAAGTTTAGAAAAGCAAAAAGAGGGAATGAATATGAAAACAATAACCAAAATGATAATTGCAGTTGCGCTCGTTGCTCTATCCTGCATGCTTGGCGCCTGCAACGAACCCAACCCGATTATAGTCTGTGGCAGGGAATGGAATCCCGGCTCGCAGATTGTGGCCGATACGGCAAGCGAGTTCGACCTCAAGGACCAACTCATTGTGCAACTCCGCTACGGCACAGGCTTTGATTTCAATGCTTTGAAGATTTCGTTCTTCGAAGGAACTATCGCCAACAAGGGTGCGGAAATCTGGAGCCACGAAGCGCGAGTGACCGACAAGATGAATTCCTACACATTGCAGGGCAGGTCAAAGCACAGCGATTACATGACGGCTCGCGAACTTACCCGTCATAAGACTCCCGGAACTGTGGTCATTGAGATGTCCGCGAATGGTAAATTGCTAGCTTCTAAAGAGATTACCCTTGTAAAGAACAAGTAGTAACTCCTAAAACGATTTGGAAACCGACGATGTTTAAAAAGTTATTGAGCGTATCTGGTGTAGCCTTGATGTTCTTGGCCTGCGGAGAATCCGATGTGACCGTGAACTATAAAATCGCCACCCCTGTGGAAATTGAACTTTATGCCGAAAGTTATTTTGCGACGGTCGACATGAAGGGCGACGAACAGATGGGGACCATTACGGCAGCCTATGTGGACATGAACTATTCCTCCGCCGGCGATACGGTGAAGGTTTCGCGTAAGTACACCATGGACAAGTCCCGCGGATACCTCAAGAACTACATGCCGTCGGAATTGGCTTGGCGCGTGAAAGAAGTGAACACGACCGCCATAGACCGAAATGTATTGAGCATCGAAGGCTTGGATGAAGGGTACGATTCCTTGTTGGCCCATACGCCTATGCCCGACCGCTGGCGCAACCAACTTTTGAATCCCGAATACAAACCGCATTTGAAACGCTTGGAAAAGCACCGTTGGGAAATGGATCACCTGATTACGGGTACAGTCCCCGTGAAGGGAAACATCACCCAGATGCTCAAGGACCAGGGCCGCCTGAACTTTGCCCTTATACAAATCGATTCCGTAGTGACCAAGGGCTTTGAACGTCGCGACCATCGCCGCTGCCTGGATTACGTTGTGTATCTGCACGAAACCGAAAGTTTCCCGTACTACATTTGGGAACAGCACGTCAACAGCAACATCATTCCCGAAAAATACAAGGCCTACAGGGCTGGCCACAAGGCTGAATACGAGACCCAGTTCGAAATCATGATCGACCCCGAAAATGGAGTGCCGTGCCAGGAACGTGAAGTGAAAGTCGGAACGCATACCATGGTGCACCCCATAACGAAGGACACAGTTCGTTTCGAAAGCCATGTGACCAATGAACGCCTGTACAACCTCAAGGTCAAGTACGAAGAACCTGCCGCGGAATAGTATGCGCCATCACATTTTTTTATTGTTATCTGTCGCATTGGTGGGTTGCACATCGCACCCGTCGCCCCAGCAGACCATGGTGGACGACCGCCATATGATGTACACCGAAATGTACAAGGCATACAAGGAAGCCGAGGACAAGTATTTGAATCTGCTCTTCAACATCGAGCGCATGCCCGAAGAAGAAGAACTTTGGATGATGAAACGCGAACAGATGCAGGAACTTCTGCAGTTGCGAGAACTCATGCTGAGTGCCCGTGCCGACCTCGACAATGCCATGCAGGAGTGGGAAACTCACTTGACCGAAGTCCAGGGTGAAATCAAGAAGAACAAGGTGAAGGCCTTCAACCCGAACTTCACCGGACGTGACGGAACCCGCACAAGCCCAGGCCAGTTGCTGCCGGGTGAAGCGGACCGCGTAAAGAAATAATTGGAAATACCTAAAATTCAGGCAACCCTAAAGTCTACTGCCAGGAATTCGCGAATCCCATTCCAATGGAGAAGTTGATGCGAGTTGGGCAGATGTCCTTGGGCAAGAGCGGCAAGTCGATGGGGTTCAGTTTCCAGCCTCCCTTCAAGTCGTCGGATTCGCCGATGCGGCTGAGTCCTCTGGCAAAGGTGAGCGAGATATCGAGAGGCACGTTGTAGAACACCTTGTTGGACATTCTCAGACTGAAGCCGACGTCCCTATCCCAGAAATCGTGGTCGGTGAACTTGTCAGTATCGATCCACTTGCTGTTCCAGGCGGCACCGATTTGTGCGAAAATGTCGATATAGAAGTCGCGCGTGGTGAATATCCATGCGGACTTGCGCCAGTCGCTGTAGATAGGCAACAGGTAATGGAGTTCGGCCATGGCTGTTTTTGTGCCTGCGCGCGTGTAGTCTTCGGAACTACGCAAGTACGGGTAGCCTTCCAGGAATATGGGACTGAAATAGTAGGAGTCCAGGGTGTCCTGGTTTGCGTCGGTATTCCAGTTGATGATGCCGTTGATTTTTCCACCGGCGGCAAGTGTTGCTCCCGTGAGAGGCATGGTAAGGCTGCCGTAAAGATTCAGACCGATTTCGTGAATATTGAAGTTGCGGTATTTCGGCTTTATGGAACCGCTTTCGGTGACGTAAAAACTTTCGGCGAACGTTCCCGGACGGTACAGGTCGCTGTTGGCGTACTGGTAGTAGAGCATGAGCCCGTTGCCGGAACCTTCGATGCCTGAACTTTCTTCGTCTACGCCACTGTACAGGCCTATGGCAGCCAATGCGCTGATGCGTTTCTGGTATGTCCAACTGAAATCGTCTTCGTAAAGGTTGAAGTCTGCCCAGTCGTAACCCAAGGCCACCTGCAAAGTATCGATGCTTTTGAATACGCTGTAGCCTGCACTCGCGACGATGGACTGCATGGGGATGGCGTAGTTGTTGAATCCGAGACTGTCACCACCGTGGGCGCGAACGTCTTCGTAGCGAACGGTGTCTTTGCTGGTGTAGTTGGCATAACTATAGGCAAGTCCAAGGTCCAGCGGCGTGCTGTGGTTTTGCCACATGGCGAAAAATTCTTTTTCCTGTTCCGGGTTCAATCCATCGGAATTGATGTAGTCGAGACCCTGGCCAAGTTCCAGCATGAGACCCAATTGAACGACGTTCTTTTTAAGCGGGTCGCTTAAGATTACCGCGAGGCCTGCCATTGTCTTGAGTTCGCCTTCGCCGAATACGGTCAGGTCGGGAGCATTTTCGTTGAAACTCAACATCGGTACGAACATGGCCTCGGTCGGGATAGCCTTGTAGTCGTGTTCTGCACCGGCGAATTCGCGAGTTTCCAGTTCGATTTTCTTTTGAATGGGCGGAGGATGGCTTCCCTTGAGTACGATGGCATTGCTCTGCTTTTGCGTAACCGTGCGGACGGTGTCCTGGATTTTGATGACGGAATCGCGTAGGGTGATTATTGGCTGCGGAATGCATTTCGTAGCGTTTGCTGCGGAGGAATCGGCGGCGGTGGAGTCATTTGTGACGGTAGAGTCCGCGGAATTTGTTGCGGCGCTTGCGGTGTCGCACTTGCTCCAGAGTGTATCGGCAACCTGGATGATGCTGTCCCTGACTGTAACGTTGATTGCCGTGTCGGCTGTGGCTGTGACGGGGGCTTTGTAGGGAAGTTTGTACAGCGAGAAACCGTCTTTGTCGTATTCGGTGAAGTAGATGGTGTCGCCTGCAAATTCCGGAGTGAACGCACCACCAACGACGTTGGTCAGCGGGTTCTCGCTTCCTGTGGTCAAGTCCTTTTCGAACAAGTTGAAAATGCCGTTTTTGTTGCTCGCATAGACAATCTTGTTGTCGTTTATCCAGTTCACGTCGCGTTCGTCGAAGGCGGTGTCGCTTACGACCTTGAAGTTCTTGCCGTCGCTGTCGATGATGGCAATGCCACGATGTACATCGTCAAAAAATCCGAATGCAATCCGTTTTCCGTCGGGACTCCACTTGGGGCTGTACACGTTGTAGTACCTGAGACTTTTGTCGGGGACGAACAAGTCGATGGGGTCGTCGCTCACGTATTCGCTAAGGTCGGCGGTAAAGGGGACCATACTCAAAACGAACCGGGTGCTGAAAGGTTCTCGCCGAGCAAAGGTTATGGCTGTTCCCTGCTTATTGAATGCCGGATAAACGGCATCGGCCAGGTAGGTGAGGCTGATATGGTTCTTGTTGGTATCACTGACGGCGATGTCGAAGTGGGCATGTCCGTCCTTGTCTCGATTTTCGTAACTCACGTAAGCCAGGTATGGGCCGCGTTCCGGGTCTTCGTAAACATCGATGCCTTTGTCGAACCATGGCTTTTTGGCCTTGAATCCGCTCTTGGCGTATTCGGAAATGTCAATGGTGGAACTGTCGGAATTTTCCACGGTGATTTCGCCTACGGAAACTCCATTGACGTCTTCGCTCATGGAACTGTCTGTTTCCGGTCCGATGGGCATTTTGAATACGCTTCCGTCAAACCACGGCCCGCCAAAGTTTGAAACGCCGTAAAGGTGCTTGCCCGCCACGACAGGGAAATCTTGCCAGAAGGCGTCGGCGGTAATCTTTGTTCCTTCCACCAGTGTTCCCAGGGAATCCTTTTGCGCCTTGTACTTTTCAAGTGTTTCCTTTTTCCAGGCTTCGTAAAGTTCCTCTTCGCCAATGCCGAGGACGTTCTTTATGGCTGCGTTCAGGGTTACGCGGTGGGGCCTTGAAAGTTCCGACCAGATTTTCGGGACGGCGTCTTCGCCGTAATGGCTCGAAATGTAGCGCACCATGGAAAATCCCTGGTTGTAGGGGCCAAGTTCGGCCAGCAGGGAGTTGCTGCTGAAATCGTGCATGTATTCTAACGGTAGTAGCGAATCGTTCAACGCCGCGGTTCTTAGCAGCATGTCGCGGTGGGTGTCCCAGGCGTCGAATCCCATGCGGCTGGATTCGTACTGTGCAGTACCTTCGGCAAACCATAGGGGTTGCAGCGTGAAGGGGAGCATTGTCAAAAGGTTTGTCGTGGTACGTTCGTTGTAGTAGTCCACGTAGCTTACTTGAAAACCGTATAGATTCGGGACGAACTTGCTTCCGTTCTCAATGCTCACCAGGTGGCTGAATTCATGAGTTACCACGTCCGATACCCAGCCATGACTGCTGCGTACCTTGAAGTCCCAGTTGGTGAGCCACAGGTTGATGGCGTTTTCGCTTGGAACTGCGCTTCCGTTGCTGTACAGGGCGTTGTTCAAGGTGGCGTTCACGCGGGAGGGCAGGTCTATGCGGTAGCGGCTTACCACGGAGTCGTAGACGGCTTCGGCGTATGTCGAAACGACAGCGGCGTGTTCGGAATATTCGGCAGGATACATGAACTGGAAATGCTCGGTGCCTGCGGTTTTCCATTTGAGGTCGCTCTGGTTGCCGTAAAAGCCCGCGGCAAACACCGCGCTCGATAACAGCAAGATGGTTTTCAAATCAAAGTGCATACCGATAATTTAGGAAATTTGCCCTTGAAAACCCACAAAGAATGGCGTAAATCCGGCCTCTATAAAAGAAAAAGCCGCACGTTTTATCGTACGGCTTTAAGGGATGAGTTATGGAAAATTATAGTCCGTAGGCTTCCTTGATGCCTTCGTAGAGTTTTGTGCCCTTTACGCCGTCATCGGAATCGAACAGGGAGAATCCGCCCGTGTAGCCCCAGTGCTGCAGAGGAATCTGGAGGGTGTCGCTGATTTCGCGGAGGGCTGTCAGGTAGTTGAGGACGGACTGGGCGTCGCTCTTGTTGCGGTAGGCGCCGAATTCGTTGATGATCACGGGCACGTTGTTCTTGACGGCCCATTCCTTGGCGGGAAGCACAACTTTCATGATGCCTTCCTTGCTGGCGGTCTTGTAGTATTCCTTGACACCGGTGGCCACCCAGTTGATGGTGTTCTTGTTAACGCCGAAGTCTGCGCTGTATTCGCTCCACTTTTCCTTGTCGTAGGGGAACATCAGGTTCTTGATAGTCTTGGCGTCGGTCCAATCGGCTCCCTGATGGGTGAATACGAACGGGTCGTAGGTATGGACAGCGTAGATGACGTTGTCGTCGTTCAGCGGGGCGCCCTTGGCGAGGTTCGAGATGGAGTACCAGGCGGCGTCACCGAAGATGATGGTGTGGACCTTGTCCACGGTGCGGATGGAATCGATATCCTGCTGGGCGGCCTTGCGCCAGTTGACGGTAGTCACCTTGCCGTCGCTCATGTCGGGTTCGTTCAAAAGTTCGTAGAAGATGTCGTCACGTTCATTTGTGGCGAAGTGCGCGGCGACGTGCTTCCAGAGGCCTGCCATCATGGCCTTGTAGTTCTCGTTGGTGGCGGTCTTTGTGTTGTAGCCGTTGTCGTATTCGTGATAGTCAATGACGAAACCCATCTTGTACTTGCCGGTCCATTCCACAAAGGAATCCAGCACGCCAAAGAGGTTTGCGTCGTCGAATGCGAGTTCTGTTGCTGTTCCGGCCACGAATTCATCGCGGTTGGTGACGTACTGGTCAAGGTCGATGGGGAATCGCAGGGACTTGATGCCGTTGTCGGCCATGAGCTTCACGTCGGATTCGTCGAACTTGAATTCGCCCTTGAAAACAGTACCGTTTTCTTCGAGCCAGTTGGTGATGTTGATGCCCTTGTTTAGGCTCTTCATCGCCTTTTCCTGCAGCGGGTTGGTGATGGTGATGTCGCCGATGGTCAATTCGGGAATTTCGGGATCCGCAATTTGCATATCGGCGGTATCTTTTGCGACTTCGCTGGTGTCCTGCAGGTAGATGTTGTCAATGAGCACGGAGTCAATCTTGTTCTTGCCCTTGGCTTGGAAACTGATTGCAGTGATGTGTGCGGGAATGAATTCAACTTCCTTACCCCAGCCTCCCTGGGTGAGGTCCTTGAAACGGATGGTCACCTTCTGCCAGGCGCGTGCTACGAGAACAGTGGAAAGGTGGACGTCGTAGTCCTTCACGTCGCTTGTCTCGATATGGACATCGTGCGCTCCGCCCTTGAACCAGTAAGTGATGCCGCCAAAACGGCTCATGTCGAGATCTTCGGGAATCTGGAAACCCCAACCAACATACGGATCGTAGGCGTATTCACCCTTGTCCAAACGATAGTACACCGCCATGGCGTAGTTGGTGCCGTTGTCTGTGCGTCGGCCCTTGACGTAGCCATCCTCATCCACAGGGGTTAATATTTGGGAGGCTCCGCCATTGTCTGCGTCGTTGTAAGTGTACCAGAATGCTCCCGGAATAAGGGTTTCGCTGTTGCCATCTTCCATGTCTTCGACTAGCAGGCCCTTGCCGGAGTCGGCTGTGATTGTGAGTTTCGGCGTGATTTCGGCGGCTTCTTCGGGGAGTGTGAAGGATGCGACGGTATCTTGTGGAGTGACATTCGTGTCTGCCGGGGGGAGGGTGTCGATTGGAGTGACTGGGGGCAGAGAGTCGTTAATAATTTCGCCAGGAATGTTTGGGTCGCCCTGCGTGATGTTTGGGCTTTCGTCGTCGTTCCCGCTGCAGGCTGCGAAGAAAGTTGTAGCGGAGACAATTAGTGCGAGAGAGTATATTTTGCTGGATTTCATGAAAATATCCTTTTTCATCGTGAATACGTGAACAATATAAATATAACACCCGTTTTAGTAAGATGGAAAAATTTTTAACTGTACCAACTGTACTAAAAATTGTCAAAAAAGGGTGTTTGTGGAGAATTCTCGCATGATTTGGGGGTAAACTTGTTATTTTTTCAACGTGGCGTTCTTTTCCGAGATATATCACGAGTCTACGCAGTACATGCCCCGCAGTAACGGGGACCCCATCGCTTTGCATTGGGAATCCATGCCGCTTTTGGACAAGCGTTATGTGGGGGCCAAGCGGTTCCCCCTGAGCGAGACTCGTTGCCCTTTGCACAATCCTGTTTATGCGGATGCGCTGGATTCGGTTTGCGTATATGCGGTAGTCCGGAACGGAGCCGTTCCTGATGGAGTTTATTATTTCGACGCCGCCTGCCATGAGATGGTGAATGTCGGCGGGAAGTCGATGATGACTTCTATCGTAGATTCGTTCCCCGAACGTGACGTGGTTTCGCAGGCCGAAGTACTTTTCCTGTATACGGGGATTTTGGGACGTTCCGTATGGCGCTTCAGGGAGGCTGCCTATCGCCAAGTGCAGAAGGACGTGGGTGCCGCAGTCGCGAACACCATGCTTTACGCCAAGTCCAAGGGCAAGAAGGTTTTCCCGCTGGGTGCCTTCGTGGACGATTCCGTAGCTGTCGCGCTGGACCTTGCCTCTACGGAAATACCGCTGGCGGCCCTTGCCCTGTTCCCTGAAAATAGCGTAGTCGCCTTTAATTCGTTTGACGATGGAGTGGGGGAATTCGCCTATTCCAACAGGAGCGAGATTCTCGAACCAGGAGCCCGCTATCCGGCGCGTTTCTTTTGGCAAAATCGCTGCGAGTGCATTAGTGACTTGTCCAAGTGCGTAAAGGTTCGTCGTGTGGTTACCAAGGCTTTGCCGGGTGAAGAATTCCCGCTTTCGCCGGCGAAGTTCGCCAATGATTACTTTATGCGTGAAATTTGGTTCTTGGCGCCGCCCCACAAGTCCATTCGCCCGTTTGATGCGGCTACCATGGACCTGGACGATTTCTCGTCGATGTTGCGGTGGCTGGAAAACATCCAGTACAATGCTTTTGGTGCCGGTCTTTTGAAAGCGTGGGTGGTGGTATTCGATGTGATGTTCGTGTACCCTGGCGCCTACCGCTACGTTCCTGTGCGCAAGTCGCTTTATATGCAGGCTGGAAAGTTGGACGTGAAAAAATTCACGAAGTGCATTGCTGTTCCCGAGCAGGCGCAGAACCTTTCGTTCGCTGTGATTTTTACGGCGGATTTAGGGGAGGCCTGCAATGTGCTTGGGGAACGTGCCTACCGCTACTTGAACTTGAATGCGGGCTTTTTGCAAGAAACACTTGGGATTGGCGCCAGGTTACTCAATAAGTGCGCCCGCGCGGAACATTACCTGTATCAAGACGAACTGAAGAAATTCTGCGGCATACCCGAAAATGAAAGCGTCATTTCGCTTTCTGTCGTTGGAAAAAACATGCACAAAGCGCATTTCTCGAAGTAAAACGTTCGAGTCATCCTGAAGCCGCGAAGTGGCTGCAGGAGCCATACGTCCCCGAATCGCGATTAATGAATGAAGTTTAAAATAATCGGGGCGGCGAGCGCCGAGAAAACGCCTGTGATCCCGATGGAAAGGCTGCTCATGGCGCCTTGAACTTCGCCCATTTCGAGTGCGCGGCTCGTGCCGAGGGCATGACTCGCGGTACCTGTCGCGACGCCCTGCGCCACCGGATTCTTTATGCGGAAAAACTTGCAGACGACAGGCGATGTGACCGCCCCCGTAATGCCCGTAACGGTGATGGCGATGATTGTGACGCTAGGAATGCCGCCAATCTGTTCCGAGACGACGGAACCCATCGGGATGGTGACGGATTTTGGAAGCAGCGAAAGCATGAGCGTCTCGCTAAGCCCAAAAATCCTGCTCGTCGCAATCACGCAGAAAATGCTCGTGAGACTCCCTACGCAAATCCCGGCAAGAATGGAAAACCAGTATTTTTTCAGGTTTTGAATTTGCTTGTACAGGGGAACCGCCAAGACGACCGTTACAGGCCCGAGGAAAATGGAAATGTAGTCGCCGCCAACTTTGTACGTGTCGTAGCTGATGCCCGTGACGCACAAAAAACCGATGATGAGAATGTTTGCAATCAGGAGCGGGTTCACCAAGGAATGACGCCATTTCTTGTGGAGTGCGACGCCGATTTCAAAAGCGATAAGAGTAAGGAGAATTCCGAAGAGAGGCATGGTTAGACGAGAGGGGTTGAGGTATGAGGTCGCTTCGCTTTGAGGTTTGAGGTTAGACGAGAGGGTTGGTGGTTAGTGGTTGGTGGTTGGGTTCTCGCGTTTGTTCCGGCTCAGCAGTTGCACGGTCCAGCCGGTGGCTGCCATGGTGACAATCGTGAGGGCTACGCAGAGGAACATAAGCAGCGGCCACTGGCTCATCACCTCTTCGCCCGCGGCCATGATGCCGATACTCGGCGGTAAAAAGAAGAACGCGATGTTCTTCAAAAAGAAGTCCGAAACCTCCTTGATGTGGTCGAGCTTCACAATCTTCAAGCAAAGCAGTATAAGCATAAGAAGCATCCCGATGATGTTCCCGGGGATTGGCACGCCCACGTAGCGGTGCAGAAGTTCACCCGCAAAACTGATGCCAAGAATCAAGGCTAACTGGAGAAGAATTCGCATGGAGGCAAAGGTAGAAAAATATTCTGATAATGAACATCCTTTTGTTGTTATTTATGTGAAAATGAGTTAAATTATTGGAAAAACTTTAATTTTATAAGAAAAATTGTATATTTTAAAAGAAATAGTAGTCTAATAAAATACCTATGCAGAACAAAGAACTTCTAGAAATTATCGAGACGGTTGTCGGATTGAAGTCCGAAAGCAACCGTATCGAGGTGAAAAGGGCCGCTACCGGGTGCCCTAAAATTTTGGACACACTCTCGTCGTTCTCGAATCAGTGTGACGGCGGAATCGTCTTGTTCGGCATAGACGAAAGTAAAGATTTCGAGGTCTGCGGAGTGTACGACGCCGCTGACCTGCAAAGAAAAATTGCAGAACAGTGCCTGCAGATGGAGCCCGAAGTGAAGGCCTTCTGCACCGTATGCGATTACAACGGAAAGACTGTTGTATGTGCAGAAATTCCCGAGATTGAAAACTTCCAGAAGCCCTGCTTTTACAAGGGTGCCGGCCGGTTGCGCGGATCGTTTGTCCGTGTTGGAGATAGTGACCGTCAGATGACGGAATACGAAGTCTACAGTTACGAGGCTTTCCGCAAAAAGATTGAAGACGAGTTGCGCCCTGTGGAGCGCGCCGATGTTTCGGAGTTGCGGACTCCCGCACTGAAGGATTTCAAGAAGCGTCTTGCCGTCGCGAAACCTAACATGGCTTCCCTTGACCAGCATCGGATTTTTCAGTTGCTGGGCTTTGTCGCCGGCGCGAACCCGACCGTGACAGGACTTTTTATGTTCGCGGCGTATCCGCAGGGGTATTTCCCGCAACTGTGCATTACCGCGGTTTCTGTGTGCGGTACGCAAATGAGCTGCACCGGGAAAATCGGCGAGCGCTTTTTGGACAACAGGCGAATTGAAGGAACCATCCGGCAGATGCACGATGACGCCGTCGCCTTTGTAATGCGCAATATGAAACTCAGGACCGTGATAGACGAAGCCACGGGCAAGCGCAAAGACGTACCTGAATACCCCGTGATTGCTATCCGCGAAATCGTGATGAACGCCCTTGTCCACCGCGACTACAGCATCCATACGGATAATTGCCCGATTACCATAAAAATGTTTTCGGACCGCATCGAAATTGAAAATCCCGGTGGACTTTACGGACGCAATACCATAAAGACCCTCGGCGAATACGGCGCGGACACGCGAAACCCTTATCTTGCGAATGCGCTTGAAATTATCGGCGAAACCGAAAACCGCTATTCAGGAATCCCGACCATCCGGAACGCCATGGCGGCGGCTCACCTGAAGAAACCTCTGTTCGAAAACGTTCACGGAGTGTTCAGGGTGACCCTGTTCAACGAGATTGTCGCCGATGAGAATTTTGACGAGCTCGCTCAATCTGTACTTGAGTTTTGCTCCGTACCCAGAAGCCGTAACGAACTTTCGACAAGATTCGGAGAACGCATTACAATCGCTTATTTGATGGCGAAGTATGTGGCCCCGATGATTGAGAAGGGCCTGCTCAAGTACACGATTCCAGAAAAGCCGAAAAGCAAAAATCAGAGATATGTCCGCAAGTAGGGGGACGTGGAAACGTTCCAAAATCGGCGATAATTTCTGGAATCGGCGATAATTTCGAATGTTTTCGTTCTGTGTCACTTTTGTGACAATTATTTAGAAGAGAAAATCACTGTCGTGAGTGAGGCCACCTCCCAAGAGGATCCGTTCCACAAAAGTGTCCGCTTCGATGTGCTTGTGAAGGAGGATTCGCCCAAAGAGCAGGGAGTATCCGATGCCACCGCGGAACAGAACGACGCAAAGCCCGCTCGATATTTTGATGTAGAGATGCAAATGGAAAATACAGGGGAATTGCCCAAGCGCTCCCGTTATTACCAGAGCATGTGCGACTTGGATGCGCTCGGCAAGGGGGCTACATATGACGAACTCCGCGAACAGTACATTCTGTTTCTTTGCCCGACGGATATTTTCGGTGCAGGCAAGGCAATTTACCGCTTCGAAAACCGCGAGGAAAGCGACCCGAATATCCTGATGGGCGACCTCACGTACAAAAATTTCTATATATTTAAGAAGTACAGCGAGGTCGAGGACGAATC
>JAZLMK010000095.1:0-13049 GCA_045598645.1 Fibrobacter sp. | reverse complement strand
GCGTTGTCGTCTTGCCGCTACCCGTAGGCCCCGTAATCAGGAACATCCCGTAGGGCTTGTGAATCTCTTGCTCGCAAACACCGATTTGCGCAGGCGTCATGCCCAGAGAATCAAGACGATGGATGATTTGCCCCTTGTCCAAAAGACGCAATACCATCTTCTGCCCGTAGTCGGTGGGGAGGGCCGAAACGCGGATGTCTACCGCCTTGGAACCGTCGTCAAAGTGGATGCGGCCATCTTGCGGTCGCCTCTTTTCGGCAATGTCGATGCTCGCCATAATTTTGAGGCGGGATATGACTTCGGAAATGGAACGCAGCGGTAATTTACGCGCAATCTTCAGTACGCCATCCTTGCGGAAACGCACCAGGAACGATTTTTCTCCCGGCTCGAAATGGATATCTGAAACACCCGTATGCATGGCCTCGGAAATGATTTCGTTCACGAGACGGATGACAGGGGAGTTGGCCTTGCCGTTCACGGAATTCAAACCGAATGCCGGAACCGCCTTCTCGGCGAAGGCGTTTATCCACTGGATGATTTTTTCTTCCTCCGCCTGGACCGGCTTGATGTAGACACCGGCAGCAACTTGCAAGTCGTTAATCAAATCAAAGTCGGCGGTGTCCGCCATGGCGACTGTCAAACGCTTGGATTCTTCGTCGAAATCTACGGGAATCGCTGAATAGCGTAACATGAGCTCTTGCGGGAAAAACCGCATAGCCGCCTGTGGTGGTGGATTCTTGAGCTCGAAAGACATATGGGGAATACTACTTCGTGGAATCTGTTTCGGCAGTATCTACCGGGACAAGGACTATGTTGATGGAACGGAGGATGACCTTGAGTGTTGTATCCGGACTGCTGATGACATCTACGGTATCCTTCGGGAAGTAGTCTTTTTTTGTAACCACAATCTGGTTCACGTAGCTTTCTTCGGTCGGGAAAATGACGATACCGCTTGATTTCGTTTCCAGCGACTGCGCTGATTGTACTTCGTTTGTCAGTTCGACCTTGGCTTTTTCTACAGGCTCGCCTGTGGAGTAGTCCGTGACTATGACCGTGTAGCGTACGGGAATGCGGGAATCGGTGTCGTCATCCTGAAGGCAGGCTGTGAGGATAAGAGAAAGCGAGACAAGGAAGAAAAGTAAGTAGTATTTCAAAGCGGTGACCTTTTTTAAGAGAAATATAGAAATGGTTAGCCCATTAAGCAACGAAGGAATTGGTGATCATGGGAATTTAAGATCTTTCAATTCGAAAACGATATCGTTTACGTATAGGGATGAGTTGATAATGTGAAATATTTTTATTGATTTGATGTGGACTTGTTTTGATTGGGCTTTTTTTGAAAAAAATTTTTGAATGAACTAGAAAAATCAATAAGGTTTAATAGATGGTTTTTCTAATGCCATTAACCGTGTAAGTTACTAGGAAAATAATTTTTTACAAATTTGCTTATATTGCTAATTTATTTGTTGATAATGAGATAGCTCCATGCCGAAGAGGCCGAGTTCGTACCCCCCGGATACACGGGCCAGGCCGCCTGCAAGTTGATTCATTCTTTTTGTGAAGTCAAGCACGGCTTTAAATATAAGTTCTTTTCCGTGCCGCGGAGAATTCTCGTCAGTGGTTCGCGGCTATTTTTTTCTTCAGCCATTCCCTTTTCAGGTCGAAACCTATTCCTCATAATTTATGAATTTCAGCTTGCACTTGCCGCACTGCTGAATGATTTCTTCCTTGCTGCTTACGCGGTCCCAACGGCAATCGTAGTATTTCGTGGTAAAGAGGGAGTCAAAGGTATCGTACAGTTCGATGTACTCGTCAACAATCGGGTTCTTGCGCATTTCGTTGTCAATGCACATTGACGGAATCATGTCAAAATATTTCCGATTTCCATTTTTATCCTGATAGATAACGAAAAAATTATAAGTACAGAGTTCTCCTTTTGGTGTATAAAATACTTTAGTACTCTTTGATGCAGTTCCTATTGCCAGTCTATCTTCATCAATGAACTTTTTTATCAAGTTGTAGAATTCCTTCGTTATCATGAAATTCGCCGTACACATTTTCTGCATTTTTTCTCGATGACGATGGATTGTATTCAAAATGCAATCGTCACATTCATACACTTCATCACTGTAAAAATCAAGGCGAGTCATAATAAAGCGTGATGTCAAGAAAACCGAATTCACCGGAAGGAATGCCACGGCTGTTCCATAAAAGTGTTTATCCTTGTGCAATCTACGAACTATATAGAAACCCTCCCCATGCCAGTGAAAAGAGTTGTATTCGTGTTGACGTTTCATATCACGAACCCAGTCCTCTATACGGTAAAAATAAAAATGAGTTGACGATGGTTCAAATTCCGTTTCAAGGTTTTCCACTTGGGCTAGCGAAAACGTGCAAAAAACAAGACAAAGTAAAACAAATCTTTTCATTTTTACAAGCTCCTTAGTTGGACATTATATAACAAATGTTTAACCAAGCACGGCTTTGAATATAAGTTATTTTCCGTGCCGCGGAGAATTCTCGTCAGTGGTTCGCGGCTATTTTTTTTCAGCCATTCCCTTTTCAGGTCGAAACCTATTCCTCATAATTTATGAATTCCAGCTTGCACTTGCCGCACTGCTGAATGATTTCTTCCTTGCTGCTTACGCGATCCCAACGGCAATCGTAGTATTTCGTGGTAAAGAGGGAGTCAAAGGTATCGTACAGTTCAATGTACTCGTCAACAATCGGGTTCTTGCGCATTTCGTTGTCAATGCACATTGACGGAATCATGTCAAAATATTTCCGGTTCCCGTTCTTATCCTGATAGATAACGAAAAAATTATAAGTGCAGAGGTCTCCTTTTGGTGTATAAAAGGATTTAACAATCTTTGTCGCAATTCTTCCTATTGATAGCCTGTCCTCATCTATGAACCTTTTTATCAGGTTATAGAATTCCTTCGTTATCGTGAAATTTGCCGTACACATTTTCTTTATCTTTTCTCGATGACGATGGATCGTATTCAAGAGGCAATCGTCACATTCATACACGTCGTCACTGTAAAAATTAGGAGGCTTCATTATAAAACGCGATGTCAAGAATACAGAATTCACCGGAAGAAACGCCACCGCAGTTCCATAAAAGTGATTATTGTCCAAATGACGAATTATATAGAAGCCCTCCCCACGCCAGTTAAAAGAGTTGCATTTGTGCTGACGCTTCATATCTCGAGCCCAGTCTTCCATATTCCAAAAATATCGATGTGTTGACGATGATTTAAAAGCCGTTTCGAGACCTTCTACCTGAGCCAGCGAAAGCGTGCAAAATACAAGACAAAGTAAAACAAATCTTTTCATTTTTACAAGTTCCTTAGTTGGACATTATATAACCGATTCCGTCAATAAAGAAATGGTCTATCCAGTTATTTGAAGAATTGAAACTTGAGACGGCTTTACTGCCCGGATACAATTTGAACTCCACGTTCCCGTATTCCCACCAGGCACCGCTGCGCCTAAACGTATATTTTTCATATTTATTCCCGAAAGGTAGCCAGCCCAAGCTAGGGCGCAAGGTTTCGACAAGCCCAAGCGACGGCAACCATTTACGGACAGTCTCAAAATTCTCTGAAGAAAGAGCCGTACCGTTACCATACGCATTCTCTAGAAAATCGTGAAATTCCGAGTCTCCAGCATCTTCCGCCAATTTCAAAAGGTATTCCTTCTGATACTGTTGCATATGCTTATTCGTCTCGTCGTAGCTTCCGCCGAATTTGAACCGACCGATGCTCCCCAAAGACGGAAGCCAAAGCATGCGGCTGACTTCACGATGTTTTCCGTCGGCGGCCAGTTTGTTGCCCTCGTCCGTGGAGCCGTAGTACACCCTCTCCTCAAATCCCCAGCTTGTGCCGTCCCTATGGGACCATTCCCCGTGCAATCCGGCGACAGTTCCGCCGGCATATACCCCGCGGCCCTCCATGCCGAAGAGGCCGAGTTCGTACCCCCCGGAAATCCTCGCCAGCCCGCCGGCGGCCTCCGCGTAGGCCCCGGCAAAAGCGGTACCTCCCATGAAATCACCACTTCTATCCCAATACAGGCTGCCACCAGCCTCGACACCGGCACAGGCTGCATCTTTCACTCCAAAGCAAACACCGCCGCTTGCAGAAAGAACACTCCCTGAGTAGGTGTTATAGCTATAGGAGAGACCTGCGTTTAAATTGACATAGGCAAACCAGAAACCGGCATTGCTGCCAATGTTAAAAGAATTGGAGCCGTCATCATGCCAGGTGTACGACAGGTTGAATCCGCCGAAACCCTCACCTTCGCCATTTGTCAAATCGGCGGCCATGCCGAATCCCACGTGCCAGCCGCGTTCCGAATCCCACCCGAACACGAGACCGAGCCCAAACGACCACATGCCCGTGGGGTCGATGTAGTTCAGCGGGTCGCCGCCGTAGCTGTACGGGTTCATAAACTGACCGGCTGGATCCGGCGAAAGCCACAAGCCAAGGAACGGGTCGTAGTAACGTGCGCCGAAGTAGTACTTTCCGTGTTCGCCGTCAAACTCCTTCGACTGCCATCGGCGTTTATCCTCGCCAGCATCATTGTGAATATCATATACCGATCCAAACGGGTAATACGCATGCATGCCAATCCAACCCGAATGGCTTACATAGCCGCGAACGTTGCCCTGGGCATCCGACAGCGGGAACAACGCGTCTCCATTCAAGCCCAGGCGGAACCCACCATCAACAAGGTCCATGCGCTTCAAGTCATACGCCGTATTGCGCTCTCGTTCGAACACGCCGACTCCGGGTACTGTCAAACGTCCATATTCAAAAGCGCCACGAGTCACGCTCCTTTCAAATATACGGTTTCCACCGTCATCGTACTTGAAGCCCACCGTCGCCCATTCACCTCCGGGGCCGCCATTGCCGCCCTCGCCTTCGTAATCCTTGTCGTTCATGAAATCGGCATACGAAAGATCTGCCGGCAAATAACCATTATAACGGGCAACGCGTTCGGGCAAACCAAGGGCGTTTATCTTATACGCGACCTTGTTGTTGCCATCTAGCCACAAATTGCCCGAAGCGTCGTATTCCAAAGCTCGACTTACAGGCGCATTATTCACACTCAAGGAGACCGGGCGATAGCTCCCGTCCACGTATCCGTACGCAATTGACGAACCGGCCTCCGACTTTGCGGTCAGACGTCCCAAAATGTCGTAAGAATATTGCCCACCGGTCATTTCGCTCATATCCGTTGTAAATGTAGTCAAGCGGCCAAGGTCGTCGTAGTCAAACGATTCGTTTGCAACCTTTTTTTGTGCAGTATTGTCGGCCCATGAATGCTGGATTGACGAAAGACGGCTTATAAGCGGAGCTTTGTACTCCAACTTTTCACTGTAAAGGTTGTCCCCCTTGTTATCCTTGTATGCGACATTGGTCATTCGACCATAAATATCGACATCTACAACCTTCGTCAAAACTTCCTGTCCCTTATCATAGTAAGTAGTCTTTTCGAGGGTTCCCACATCATTATACTTATAAAGAGCCAACAGTTTTTTCTCGTTATTATTCAAGTTTTTTTCATAAATTTTCTCAAGATGGTTAAAGCGATCTGAGGCAGCATATTCCATTTCACGTTTTGAAATCGTGCTCCAGGCACCAAGAGATTCATTCCATTCACTTATGTCAGTACTTGCAATCAACCCAGATTTAGAGTATGTATACGAGATTTTTATAGTTGGCGTCCCATTATCTACAAGATTGACAATCCATTTTTTGGTTATACGCCCTAGACGGTCATAGCTAGCCATCTTTATCGTATTCACATTTCCATTTCCGTCATAAGCAATAGTCGCTCCAACATCATTTCTTCCCACCCCCTCAATGGAATTAATAATATCGGTCGCCAGAACGTTACTCAACAGGCCACTTTTCCCAGTCAGCATATCGACAGTAGGCACGCCATAAATTGTCTCAGAAAGTAAATAGATACTATTCTCAGGTACGTCCTTATCAGGGGTGTCAAACGAACAGCCGTTACACTGACCACGAACTTCCCCCGTCTTGACCAGACGATCTTTTTCGTCGTATATAAATATATTGAAATAGTCTTTGTTCGAATTAGCTATTTGACGAGCATCACGAGTAAATCGGATTCTGTTCTTCGAATCATATTTCGTCTCCGAACGACCACGATCAGGCGAATCAGTCACAACCAACCGCCCTGCATAATCATACGTATAAGTGGTCTCAAAACCTGAACGTCCTTCAACATACGATTTTATCAATTGAGACGTTTCGTCATCATACTCGTTTCTAGTAATGAGAATTTCACCATCATGGGTCATCCATGTAGCCACAATATTTCCTGCAACATCAGATATGCTCTGTGTAAAAACGCCATCCATAGACAGACTTATAGTTAACTCATACGGATATGTGACCGCTCCATCTACGGATAGCTCCTCATCCGTAAGAGCGTTAAGACGATCTTGATAATAAGCATTAAAAACGTTACCGACTTCATCCGGGTTATTTGAAAAATCATCTTTTATCTGCTTCACATCAAAGAATTCCGTAGAAGCTTTGGTTCTTAAGGGCAACTTCCATGTTCTAACAGGATTGTTGCCTAGTTCAAAACTAGCTTCACCCATTCCGGCAATCTCCCCAACAAGAGCTAAATTTTCACCATAGTGATAATTACGTTCCGTATAAGGGAATCCATAGGAATCAACCCTTTCCTTGGAGACGTTAGTCTGACCATCATAATATGCTGCAGATTTCCGCACACAATCGTAACAGTACATATTCTCAAAACTATAAGCCGACTTTTTCACTACATAAGACTTAGGAGCATACTGAATATTGTCCGCATCATCTAGATACTCTGCGGAAACAGAATAAAGACCATTATTCAATGCAGTCTGAGTTTGCACCACCTGTCCAAAGCCGTTCTTGACAGAATAAGTTTCCAATGTTTTCGTATTATTTGACGGGTCAAGATAGACTTCGTTTTTTACATAGGAGGGGACTACCGGAGAAAGTTTCTTCTCAGAACACTTTCGATATGTTACAGAAATCGTCACATCACTCATCAAAGGAAAACGAACTAGCATTTCATTCTGAGTTGCAAGTTTTTCTATATAAAATCCTAGCAAAGGCACGTAAGGGTGATTACCCATTGTAAGAGGATCCTCATCCAAGGACATGCCAACACCACCAATAAATGGATTTTTTTTAGAGTCATCATAGCCGAGATAGCCATTTATTTCAATCTGAGCTACTTCATAACCCGGCGGAAGTTTGATTCGCGCCTCAATATCTGTTCCGTCAGCCATCTTAAGCGGAGCCTTTGATCCAGCAATTTCCAAATATCCAACATTTTCTTTATCAGCATTAGAATCTTTACTTTTGCTTTCGTACTTTATTTCATGCACATCCGCAGGACGGAACTGGAACGCTCGTGGTTGCATTGGTTGAAAACTAATACTGTGTATTCTAATTTTTCTTCCTTTATAATTTTGATCATTAAGTTTGTGTACAACTTGCAACTTTATAGCGGGAGCAATAACGGTGTCAACAATATCGGAAGGATTTTTCAATGGAATCCACGAATAAAGATAAGCGCAAGGCGCTATGCTACTGGACATACAATTTTCCGAAACCCCCAATGAACGAGCCTTATCGGATAAAATCTTATTTGTATTTATTATATATGGATAACCCGCCTCATCTGTTTTTGACGCATAGTTCGTGGTATTCTCGTTAAAATACCATAAATACACTGGTTCTTCTTCTGGACCACTAGAGGGGGACACCTGAAAATTAAACTTTTGAAAACTTCCAACAACAGGATTTTCTCGAGCATGATCATAGGCAATGACTCCACCAGAATAGGGGTCCAAGCCTAAATCTACATCTATATATCTTCTTTTATAATCGCCTTCATCTGTAAGTTTAAACATGGGATCATTACTATTGAAGGGTTTTGCAATCCAACCTTCACGAATGTTTCCATATTCAAATATTTTTATGACGTGCATACTATAAGCTTCCAAAAAATCATTTTCGTTCAAAGCAATTCTCTTTCCACCATTATATACATAAGGCGACTTCATGTAAGAGCCTTCAACAAGAGAACTATAAGAACCAAAATTTAAAACATGGTAAATACTTCTGTCCAAGTTCCAGTGTTGTACCTGGATTTCACCATCATCATAAAAAGACACCTGGCAAAGCAAATTGTCATTATGCCCAACAACATTAAAAGGCCCGAATTCAACAACCGTAAAAATATCGCCATGGTCAGAAAACATTCGCCATCGGACAGGAATTACCGAAGTATTCACCACAGGGACAAAATCATTATTAACCGCTTTCACATAGGGATATGAGCCGTCTGAACCATCTTCAGGAAGGACGTATTTCCCATAGTCTCCTAAAAATATTCGACCTCCCGAAGCGACTGTCAGATGGCGGTACACCTTGCCTCCATACAAAACATCATGCTTAAGCGGAATAACAAGTTTGTTGTCTCCAAAAGGCAGATAATCTTCAAAATGCGCGAAATCTGATTTACCTGAATGTTTCAAGATATTTGCCAATCCAGGCATACCAAGACGTACACCATTATTCCAAGTGCGTTCGGGACCAGTAATCTGCTCGTTAACAACCATCTCTTCTGCATTTACTGCACATATAAGGATTGTGACAAGTAAAAGAATAGGGAAAAAATATTTACGATACATATTACGACACTCCTATTCAATGATAGCATTCGGTTGAATATTAAGAGATTTTCCAATGACATATCCATGGATTTTAGTTCCTGTTGAAATCGATCCGGACGCATTTGGCGCAACGAGAACCGCACGGATATCTGCATTTGTTTCTATAGTCATACCGCCATTGACATACACAAATAAATCTCCATTTTGACCCAAATGCCACAGTTTACAATCATTCCCTATGCGCAAATCACCACCTATCCATATCCGAGTTCCAGGAGTGAAATTCAAATTCACTCGTGAATCCGTATAGAAATTACGGAAATAGTAATCACCGGCAGAAAAAATTACGTTCACCCCAGTTCTTGCCGTAAAATCCTTGTAAGTTCCAGCAATCATTGATGATTGCTGAGACTGTTCAATGAGTACGTTGTTTTCACCAGAAATAAAATTGAACGTCGGAATAGCAGGAACATTGACAGATGATAAATGCGTTGAAGATTCATAAGAAGCCCCATCCTGAACGTTAAATGTCACACCATAGTGAACATTTTCAACATGAGCACGGTTTCTAAGTACAACACTCTTACCTGAATATACATCGCCATCTACCGAGGCATCTGCCCCTACAACAGCGTCATTCCCAGAAAAGGCATCACCCTTGACATGCACACGGTCCGCAACATTTATATCATGCGAAGCGAATAAGTGGGCTGTCGTGAGGTTCCTAATTTCATCAGGTACGTTATCCGACATATCCTTATTCAAAACAGACGACGAACTACTACTTTGATTTTGGTTTATATCGGATGATGAACTACTATTATTTATATCATTAGAAGACGATGATAAATACCAAGGATAATCATTCGGATTATCAATCGGTATCTTAATATTGTGTATTTCTACAGGAATGATAGAACCATCTTTATTGTAGATGTAACCTCCTGTCAAAGGTAAAGCATCAACCGGAATTTCTACGGTACTTGCGACATCGTATTCAACCTTTTTTCCATTTATGACAAGGACTAAAGTCCAACCAGCTTCAAAATGGACATCAAACTGGACGGTACCATTCTTTTGCGTTACTTTGGGTTCCACGCCGATTACCATCGTTCCTTTAATATTTATCCCCGTCTGAACATTCGCCATGAGTCCAACAGTGTAAAAATTCGGATTTTCGGGATAATACCTATACAAATCAAATCTATACGAAAGAGTTGAGCCATCATTACCCACAACCCTAACTTCCAGTTTATTTTCTCCTTTTTCCAAAGGAACCGATATTGGTTGACTAAAATCTGTTATCGTAAATTTAATATTGCCATTTACCGCAACAAGAATTTCCTTTACATCGCCAGGCTTGCTAAACTTGACATTAAAGACAAAATTATCCACATTGTCTAAATTTGCTATATAATGCAAGATATATGGTCTAAAAGCGCAAGTTTTATTAAAGTTCGCATCAGTTGACGAAACTTCTAACAATGTTAAATCCTTTGCATTCTTTGAATTGTAATGCATGCCAACAATCTTGTTCGCCCTACCTATGTTTTCCTTGGAATCCTTGGCTCTAAAGACAACAAACGGATTACCATTATTATTTACACCCAAGTCAGCACTGCTCTTTGAAACATTCGGATAAGCAAAACCTGGATTTCCAATAGGCAACCATTGATTTTTTGTAAATGAAATCACACTGATTGCATCATCGTTGTCCTTATTTCTAAACATCAGATAGGGAATGGAATTTCTTACGGCAAAATCAAAATCATCATTTTCGTCCATATAAGCAATTCGAATTTGTTCCTCTTGGACATTTTTAGCCATGAATGTTGCTTTGATTGACAAGTCTTTAAGAGGTTCCCACTTCAAGTATGACGAATATGTTTTCCCATTCACTACGTAATTTTTCCTGATAGAGCCCTTAAATACAGATAGAGCATGAGTCGGATTCAATAAAGACCCCGTAGATAAACTACTTGAAGTCACCCTTTGGGAACTGGAAGAGGAATTTTCATTTATATTTTCGTCTTCATCAGGAAGTTCGTACGAAACAGCAAGATAAAGATTGTTTCCATCAGAGGCCAACTTCAACTTATTAACACCGCCAATGGCGTCGTAAATATTTTCAGACCACGACAATATATCACCTTGATAAAGAGGTATAGCGGTTTAAAAATTTGAGACAGACAAATTTGATTCCTTAAGTGAAAAAACAAAGGCTAAATTCAACATGAAAAAGGAATCAAAAATGAAAAACAACACATCAAAGCCAGCAAGTAGCAAGGAAATCGGACGACTTCAACAGGAACGCGACGAACTCCACAAGGTCATCGGCCGCATTTAATTTTTCATCAATGTAGTTTTTTTTCAACAATTCCATAACCAGCAAGGTCTGGACATTCCATCACCTGTTCCTCGTTAAAAATTTCAGTCTTCGCCTCCGTTGTCTTTTTAAATTCTACAAATGTGAAATTGTCTTTTTCATTAGAAAAAACATAATCTGAGGCTTGCAACCACTTTCCTTTGCAATTAACAGATATACGCAACGTGTACGAATCTAGAAATTCAACAATATCATAAGGCCCAGCCCCATATCTGACATAAGTTACATTCATGTACAACAAAGTATCTTTTCCGTATACTTCCATCTTAATATAGTTATCGTCAGGAACATTTACTCTACAGTAAAAATTATTTTGACATGCCGGGCACAATTCATCATCTTCATCAAAGATACATCCACAAATAAGCGTCAAAAAACAGCAAAGCAGTACGCAAAGAACAATTCTCTTTTTCACAATAGACCACCTTATTTCTGCTTTTGGTATTCCTGACAAAACGAATCAATTTCCTTGTGAAGATAATATCCATTCAAATTAGGGCATATTTTTTTTTGCTCCTCACTAAATATATCTACACCATTTTCGATTGATGAACCATAACTAATATGAAAAACAGAATCCATTTTGTCAATGAAGGTGTAGTCATCTCCTTGAATCCATTGTCCATTACAATAAATAGACAAACGTAATGTAAGGGTATCATCCACTGCACTTATATCGCTTGAAACATTCGTCCAACCCAATCAACCGCTAACCATAATTAACGAATCCCCCTTATACAACTCGGCAGTCACATAATATCCACTCGAAGCAGAAATTGAACAAATTGAACTAAAATCACATAATTCAAACGATTCTTCATCAACCGGATGACACGTAACCCCACATACCGTAAGCCATACAAAAGAAAGCAACAGAGAAATAGTATATTTATTCATAAATCAATAATCCCTCCACCAATTCTTCCGTTCCAGTCAAATCCCCCATTCTGCGCATATTCAGCATAAGCGCCCCATGCCCGCGCACCTGTGTAAAAGTCACGGTCAAGCATTCCGCTGAAACAGTATTCATTAGGGATTGAGGCATTCACGTCCATCATATCGTAAATATACGCATTATCGCTTGAAACCGTACCGCCGGATGCCTGAACGGACGACTTTATATGGGAAATACGACCGTCAAAGCGCGGGGAACTTTATTCACATGAGGGCTCGTAATCAAATGTACACGAATAAGTTTTAGAAGAATTCGAATACACATGATTCAACCTACTCCTTGAAAAACGATTGTATGCAGTATCGCAAGTAAACGGAATCGTGTCAAGGTAGATAAAAGCGTCCATTCCATTTTCAATTTTTATGTTGTATTCTAGGGAATCGTCGTTAGCATATACTTTGACATGAACGGGTTCCGGTAAATTTATTATACCCGTAGAATATACATTTTTTTCGGTTTCTCTCGTTTTATAAAAATCAACGTTGGATATAATTGAATCCACCAAAACAACAGAAATGATTTTCAGTTGCTCCGTATTATTTTCCTGGCACTGTTGCCAAATTCCACAAGAGCAGAAAAAAAGCGAAACGCATAAAACAATAATTTTTTTCACCCTAGTCTCCTAGTAAAACACGGGGGCATGAGCCATGTGTACAAATCCTTGTTCGTGTACTTCTCCGAAAGGTGCTCGTACATTTCGTCCTTGAGCTCGATTTCGCGCTCGTAGTTCTCGAGCATTCCCGGATCTATTGGCGGAGCAAACAAGGCAAGCGTTCGCTTTACACCCTCGATGTTCAGGCTATTGCGAATCTTGTAGAGTCTGTCAGCCACCGTTTCCGACATTCTTTCCGAAATTGCCCTGGCGGACAATGACGGATTCGCAGAGATTATCTCCAAGATGGCTTAACCTCCCATATCAACAAGTATCTGCACCAAGACCTTATAGTCCAGATACTGGATTCCATCTTTCCCTTGATGGATTTTGTCAGCCAGTT
>JAZLMK010000094.1:0-29626 GCA_045598645.1 Fibrobacter sp. | reverse complement strand
TCCGGGTAAGTGGATTGTTCATCTACAAGTTCCTTGACCTTCTTGGACAAGGAAATTAATTTATCTTCGGGATAGGTGAAATGATATTTTTCGCAAAGAGATTTCAGGATGTCATAGAAGGCATTTTCTTCGAAGCTTAGGCCTTTGTCTTCGCCATCTTTGAAGGCTGCGCGGACTTCCATAATCATGTTGGTCAACGTTTCGGCCATTTCTTCGTAAACTTCGCTTTTCAGAATGTCTTGCTCAGTACGGTCATTGTACTGTTCCACAAGGGCCTGCATTTTCTTGGAGAAGTCAACGCCCTTAACCTTGTTCACCTTGCGGATTTGTGCAATTGCCCTCTGCAGCAGTTTCTGCAGAAGTTTAATCTTTGTGTTGGGCAATTTAATGCGGTTAATGTGTTCCAGATATTCCTTGTCAAAAAGGTTCTGTACAACATTATCGGCTTCGCCGTCATTCAGGCTGAATACGTCTTCGACGCCTTCGCTTTGCAATGCTTCGGCAATCATTTCTCGGACGCGAGCGTTCATCTGCGCCGTATCGGGCGCGTCACCCTTGGTTAGCTTATGGATGATTGAACGAATGGCGAAATAGAAATGGGCGCGGTCACGTTCATTTTGCTTAAGGGTTTCGTTCCCCACGCAAATGTCGTAAGCGGTTTTCAAACGCAGTGAAAGCCCCATAAAGCGGACTTCGATTTCCTTGGTACGTTGGGCGTAATCCTGAGCACGTTTCAAGCAGTCAAGTTTACGAAGTTCCGCCCCCTTCCCTGTCGCCGTGAAGTATTCACTGGCATCAAAGCCATACATCAACTTATCCAGCAAATCCAAATGGTTGCGGAATTCAGTTATCGCGGCAGTAATATCTTCTACGTTCTGTTCAGAACCCGCACCATATTGCTTTAAAGCAAGGTTCATTCTGCGCTTGATACCGATGTAATCCACAACGATGCCCTTGTCCTTGCCGGCAAAGGTGCGGTTCACGCGAGAAATTGTCTGAATCAAGGAATGCTGCTGAATGGGCTTGTCAATGTAAATGGTGTCAAGGCAGGGAACATCAAAACCGGTAAGCCACATATCCACCACAATGGCAATCTTGAAGTTGGAACGTTCCTGTTTGAACAATCGGTCCAAATCCTTACGGTCATCCTTGTCACCGAGCAAATTCCACAGGTCCTCTTCGTCGTCCTTGCTGCGGGTCATGACCATCTTGATGCATTCAACAGGCTTCAGCTCTCGCTTTTCCTTGTCACTCAATTCCTCTCCCGGAACCAGCAAAGAGTCATCGCAAACTTTAGCTACACCCCATTCCGGGCGAAGTTCCAAGATGTTCTTGTAAAGCTGATAAGCAATCTTGCGATTGTAGCAAACGAACATGGCCTTGCCACGGACCGAAGACTTTTCCTCGATGCGGGCCTCGTAATGGGCCACGAAATCAGTGGTAACAGCTTTCAAACGGTCCGGGTCACCCAGGATTACGCCCATCTGCGCCATTTCGCGCTTGCTCTGATTTACCTGGTATTCATTGGCTCCTTGTTCTGCGGCTTCGTCGTAATACTTTTCGATATCTTCAAGAACGGAATTGTTCAGCACCACCTTGGCGGCACGGCCTTCATAAACAATCGGCACGGTAATGCCGTCCTTCACGGATTCCGTCATAGTGTAGATGTCCACTTCCTTGCCGAAAACATCCAAAGTCGCATCGATAGGAGTTCCCGTAAAGCCCACATAAGTCGCGTTGGGCAGGGAATCGTGCAGATACCTGGCAAAACCGAAAGAAGTCTTTACGCCCTTTTCCGTAACCGTAATCTTCTGGTCCAAATTGGTCTGGGTGCGGTGAGCTTCATCAGAAATGCAGACAACATTGTCGCGGTCTGTCAAAAGTTCAATATCTTCGCTGAACTTCTGGATTGTAGTAAGGAATACACCGCCACTCTTGCGACCAAGCAGTTTTTCACGAAGGTCCGCGCGGCTTTCGACACTTTCGACACGTTCATCGCCGATGTACTTCTTGGAGCCTACAAACAGGCCCGAAAGCTGATCATCCAAATCCGTACGGTCCGTAATCAGGACGATTGTCGGAGTCTTGAATTCCAGGGACTTCATGAGCAAGCGAGTCAAAAAGAGCATTGTATAGCTCTTGCCGCAGCCAGTCGCACCAAAGTAAGTGCCGCCCTTGCCATCGCCAAACGGCTTGCGAGCCTTGCAAATATTCTCGTACAAGGAGCGGGCGGCGTAATATTGCGGGTAACGACAAAGGACCTTCAGTTCCTTTTTGCTGCTATCCGGAAAATACTGAAAATTCCTGAAAATATCCAACAGACGATTGCGATTGAACATTCCCTGGATCATTGTGTAAAGGCTTTCGATACCCTCGGCATCTTGGCGTTTATCGCCAAAGCCAACACGGCGCCAGGAATAGAAATAATCGTACTTGGCAAAAAAGCTACCAGCCCTGTTATTTATGCCATCACTAATGACGCAGAAGGCGTTATACACGAAAAGCTGAGGAATATCGCGGCGGTATCGAACCGTCAACTGCTCGTACGCATTGAAAACCGTCGCCTCATCGCGCACGGCGCTCTTGAATTCGAACACGACAAGCGGCAAACCGTTCACAAAAAGAATGCCGTCAGGGATGCGCTTTTCGGAACCGACAATTTCAAACTGGTTTACAATCTTGACGATATTGCAGTCGGCGCTGTACTTTGCCTGAACATCGGCCACAGCGGAGAACTCCACGCCTTCGGAATCAAAGCCAAATTCCGCCTTCGCGCCATCCCCCAACGCACGGTAATCCACCAAGTCAATATGGATATCCTTTTTGGCCGGGTCTTCGCGCTTCAGGTTAAAGCCATTGGACAACCAATCGCAAAACTTCTTGTTGCTCTCGTAAAGCGCACTCGCCGAAAGCGAATGCAACTGCAGAACAACCGAACGGATTTCGTTCTCGGTGATGCCCTCGGAATCGTAACGACGATGCAAGTAATCGCGGAGGTCCTGCTCTATCAGAACTTCGCCTTCGCCGCGGACAATCGCCTCGCCGGGCACATACTTGCAGCCCTCCTGAACCAGGAGGTCAATAAACACTTTCTCTAAGTCGGCTTCCTTGAACGCCATGCCGTAAAAATAAATTCATTATTCTTCTGCGCAATAGGCAAAATGGCGATTTTGGGGAAAATGGGGCAATAATTGGTCTATTTCGCCTACTTTAACTTATAAACCGTTGATTTTCTGTATCCCTCCGAAACTAGAACGCCTAACTTAACCGCTTTAACCAAAAGCCTTTGAGCTGTTTTATCTTCAACACCCAGAATTTTGGCTGCTTCAGATTTTGCAATAAAACTATTCGTATCCAAATAATCCACAAGTGCCTTTAAACGATCCTGATCTTTATTGGACATTTTATTGGACATTTTATTGGACATTTCATATTTCTTTGCCATTTTGTCACCATTCATCTCCACAACATCCCCGCAGCCTTCGTGTACGGGAATATGAATCAAAATCGATAGCCTGTCCTCCGTGGTTTCAAATGTCGCACGTGGAGAACCATTATTGGCAAGCTTTTCCTGGATGGTGGGGACACCTGTCGAACGTCCCTCCGTTAGTTCTAATTCCTTCAAAAAGTCCCCGAGGCGACGGTTGCGGTAACGCCTGCTTTTAAGATAGTCACCCTTCTCGATTGCCGACATCGGAATACTGTGATCCGGGCCAGGGCAATTCAAGATGTCAATTCCGTCGGGCTCAATAGAAATTTCCACCGGTTCATACAGGCTGTAATCCCTATGGTAAAGCGAATTCACGACAGCCTCTTCCAAAGCCTCGTAAGGATAGTTCCAAAAACGCTTGGCCTCCGCGCGGCCAGCCACTTTCTGTACTGTTTCAAATAGAATATTTGTGCGCAGGTAATCCATTGTCTGCTTAATCAGCTGGGGCACACTCCCCTTGAACGTCTTTTCGGTAAAACGTTGCGGATTCCTTATTCGGCCTTCCGGAAAAACGACCACATCCACCTGCATGTACTTAAAAAACTTTTCAGGGTTCTCGCAGAACATCATCGCAGCCACGTTCTTGAGCATCCTGTTTTCGGTCGGTCCGGTCATCAAATCCATCTGCTCAAGTGTCTGTTCAAGCGGCTGCTTAAACAGATCCTGTTCCAGTTTGCTATTCACTTTTGCCAAATAATCGCGTAACAACACCATCGAGATATCGGTCAGGCCAATACTTGGGTTGGGCCGTTCATCGAAGGGCGTGCGATTTGCCATATCACGCAACTGGTCTAGCGATTCCCCCTTCGCAACAACAGAACTTGTTCCCGAACGTATGTAATACGCCTTTTCGCATTTCCCCTTGACCGTTATGTCGATCGGTACTGCATAAGGCCTATACGCCCCACTGGGAGCCCATATTGCAAGAACCTTTTTTCCATCGATAGATTCAACGAATGTCCGTGGCTGGTAAAATGGATCGAATTTGTTGTTATAAGCAAGCATATCCTTCAGGATACCGTCAATCTCACAGTCTTCTATTCCTACAACAGGCCGTTTCGCGACGCCCCTTTCGTCCTGTTCTACGCCAACAAGAATATACCCACCGCCTAGATTTTCAAAATCGTTGGCGAATGCACAAATCGTGCGGTAGATACCAGTCGGGTTCCACCCTCTCTTGAATTCTATTCGCTCACTTTCGATACGCTGCCTGTTCAACAGGGTCTCGACATCTATAGGCATTGACATGCAACCTCCGTTTGGGTGCGTCAACCCCAGAATAAAAAAAAGACGCATTTTTCCATTAGACGGAAAAACGCGTCGGGCACTAATGTACCTATTATCCCCAAAGTTGGCAAGGGGAGTAAGGAAATTTTACAATCAGGAGAGTTTCGCCTCTTCCCTTTTGCAAATCACCCCTGCACTTTGTGCAAATCACGTACATCCATAAAATGATAGAGAAAATTTTCCACGCACTGCGTAGAAAATTTCATATTATGAACGACGGCATTTCAAGCCCCTAATTCTTCTTTATTTTCCGGATTACCTTGTCGAAATCAGAGTCAATCTTTTGCGTGCGGTTGAAAATCTCGTATTCCCCGAAAGCTTTCTCGTCCGCCTGGTCCCGGCTGACTTTTCCATTGCCATCAAGAATATCGTAGCGCCTGAATTCCAAGAACTCGTTCACGCTTGCGGCAAACTGCTCCATGTTAAAAGCAATCTCCCGCTCTATCAAGTCTTCGATGTAGTCAAAATAACCGCTCACAGCGCGTTCCAGCTGACGGATCTGCTTTTCTGACAAATAATTCTTGGCAATGTTCACATCGCTTTTCAGCACACGGCCGCTCGGAGAATTTTTCCAGGTCGTAAGCCCCATGTGCTCTTTTTTGTGGTCGGCCCTCTCGTACACGATTTCTGCAGCCGTCTGCCCTGTTATCGCATAGTGGAACTTGTTCTGAACCGTGGCGAAAAACTTTTTCGTTATTTCGGAATCCTTGTCGTAGTCTATGGAACACTCGGCAAAAATATCCGTTATCTGCTGCCAGATGCGGCGTTCGCTCGCACGGATAGATCGGACCCTTTCCAAAAGTTCCTTGAAGTAGTCCTTACCGAAAACGGCGTTACCCTGCTTTAAGCGCTCGTCGTCGAGCACAAAACCCTTCTTGATGTATTCCTTCAGGATTCCCGTAGCCCAAATGCGGAACTTTGTGGCCTTCGCAGAATTTACACGATAACCGACGGAAATAATTGCATCGAGATTGTAGAAAGAGACATTGCGCTTTACGGAACGGCCATTTTCATTTTGAACTGTTTCCAAAATGGAAACAGTTGCGGATTCACTAAGCTCTCCTTCATCGTATATGTTTTTCAAATGCTTCGAAATGCCCGGAACATTAACATCAAACAACTCGGCCATAGCCTTCTGCGTCAGCCAGATGGTCTCGTCTTTGACTAAGGCCATGACCTTGACATCTTCTTCAGGACTGCTGTAAAGAATATACGATATCTGCTTGGCTAGTTCGTTCGACATACCTTCACCATCTTCTACTCACTTGTGCACTAAATATATATTCCTAGAGCAGATTTGTCAAGACCCTTGTTTCAACACTTCCCACCAACCATTCTTTCGAGCACCAACGCGAGCAATACAAGATTTTTCCCGTAAAGACTTCAAAGTCCTATTAATCGTCGGTTCGGAATAACCCGTTTCATGCATAAGTAAGGGAACTGTAATGGAAGGATTCCGCTTTATTTCTGCGTAAATCAGCGATTCCGTTTCCGTAAGTTTTATCCTATCACTTATCCTATCACTTATCCTATCATTTATCCTATCACCCAACCGCTGCAATCCTTCAAAATAGAACGAAGTCCGCATGAAATGATCCGTAAACGAGAACGCCTTCTCGTCATAGGAACGCAGAATACGCCGCATGCCGCTCCCGAGCTGTTCGACCATATCCAAGTCATGGAAAATACGCATAAGTTCGCGATTGCGCGGCATTGAACAGCAATTAAAGAAATCTTCTCTAGAAAGGCCTTCCACCAACCCACCGTAGTTTGTTATTTCCATCCTGTCAGAAAAAATCTCAAACAGGGGCGGGACCTCTTTCGTGTAATCATTGTGAACGACAGCGTTGATTACCGCCTCGCGCAAGGCAACCGGGTCGACCAGGGGCTTTTCGATACGTTCCATAGGTGTAATTTGAGCATGCGTAATGTTCGCCACCTGCAATCGCATGAGCACTGATTTTACAGCCTTAATAACGCTACATTAGCCGAATTCCTCATTTTCAATAAGGTCATATTTGTCCGCACCTTTGTACCGCGCCACCTTTATAGACACTCCGTTTTCATCAGCAAGGAGATATGCATTGTAGTTGTATTTTCCGTCGGGAGTAAGCAATTCCAGTGTCTTGGCAAATTGACTGTTCAAGGGCTTTTTGCTCTCTTCGTAGTAGATTTTTAGCTGGCTAAACGTCAAATCCTGTCGCGGAGCCGGGATCCTGGCAAGAGAAATCTTTGCACGAGAGGCGAACGTCTCTAGAATTATCTTTTCGCTCATTCCATGGACAGAACTGCCCACACGCACAAAGCAACCCTCGGGCGTCATGCCCGCCTTTTTTAGATAATACGGCTTTTCCGGGCCACCCGAAATCGCCACATGAACGATATTTTTGTTGTCTTTTTCCTCCGTCACGACTTCAAAGAGTCCGATAGCATTCGGCTTGATATTGTTCAAGACCCTATCTGCTATTTGACGCTGCACATGGTCTATGTCCTTTACTCCATATACAGAGCCATCGTCATTGACTCCAATGTAGATATGCCCGCCTGTAGAATTCAGAAAAGCAATTACAGATCGTTCGAAGCTTTCGGACAATTCGCGCTTGTATTCAACAAGATGATTTTCGCTGTTCATTGCGCCTCCATTGGGTAGTTGAGGCGTCCCTTATTCCAGAAAACCAGAATAAAAAAAGACGCATTTTTCCATTAGACGGAAAAACGCGTCGGGCATTAATGTACCTATTATGCCCAAAATTGGCAAGGGGAGTAAGGAAATTTTACAGTCACAAGAATTTATTCAAACAATCTTGACGGTTCGAGTTGCAGGTCGGATTCGCCGAGGAGTTTGTAGAGATTCTGGCAGAGGATGTAGAGGGCGGCGAGGGCGTTCATCACATTTTTCAAGTGCGCTCGCTGATAGTTCGGGATTCCCTTTTCTGGAACATCCGCACGGAAATGCTTGACCAGGTTGTAATCTTGCCACCAGCCAGCAGCCGACTCACTGTCAAAACCGGCAAACGGGACAAAATTGATAATCTCGTATGGATACTTCGTAGAAACCCTTTGATCTTTAATCTTCGGGTCGTCATTCACAATGACGGTCATCTTTTGCAAGATGTTCTTGACCTTCGAAGGAGCCTGCACAACCTTGCAATATTCTTCTGCGATGGAATCAATTTCGCTACAGGTGTTCAAGAACAGATAAGTGTAACGACTGGAGAACGTCTTGAAGTTACTCTTGTCAATCGTCACGAACTCATCTGTTTCGAGGAAGTCCTTTTCAAGCAGAAGATACTGCTTCCAGAAAATTTTGGAGAATTGCTGGGGAGTCAAAAGAAAACAACTTTTTTATTTACGTTCAAAATAAGTTTTTATTTCAATGTAGAATAATTCCAATAATTTTAGCGAACAAATATATTTTTTACCCATTTTACATTTAGAGATTGATTTAACCTAGGATAATCTTCTTTCTTTAAAAGACGTTCGCCATCAAGTTTATTGCATCGCAAACACAATCCATTATCAGTTAATACAAGAGAAAAATATTGAGAATCAATCGATTCATGACTTTTTTGCAAACTTTCAACAATTCGCTTTGCTAACTCATTTATTTCAAATCTCACCATGTCGCACATTATGGTACATCGCATCGGTGCTTTTGATACAGAATAACCTCCTCCTAACACATAAACATCTCCATCTAATGTATACGGAACATTCATTCCCATATTCCTATAAGATTGAATTTCTTCGGCCTTTAATTCTTTCCCAGGAAGAACGCCCTTCAATGTATTGTCTTTAATCAATTCAGGCCAGTTATTCTTAATTATTTTGACAAGATTTGGATCATCAAAAGCATATGAATCCCGATGCTTTTTGATATCTAAAAAACACACAAAATCATTGCCAACAATGGCAAATACTAAATATCCAGATCTTTTGGAGAATCCATCATTATCAAGATTAACTTCGTCTGGTAAATGGAAGTGATGTATTTCCCAATCCGCCCATAGCATATCAGTCTTTTTCGTCTTACTAGACAAACAAAAACTTCTTAAGCCCCTTGATTGATAAGGATTGACATCCTTTCCATACTCAAACAAATCAGCTAAGCGATGCACTGTCGCCAACTTATTAGAAGGCACCTTTTCCCAAAATGTTTTTGCGAAGTAAACAAATCTCTCTTTGGGTTCTATACAACGAAATAAAAAAGAAATCCATCTAAATAATGGATCTTCATCTTCTTCATTATATTTTAACTTAAATACAAGATTCAAGGAACGAGCGATATTTTGTACATCATCCCATAATTTCCCTGCATATCGTTGTTGAATTATTTCATCATCAATCATAAACAGCAATCATTCAAACAACTTTGACGGTTCCAATTCTATTTGGGAATCTTCAAGTTTCTTGTAGAGGTTTTGGCATAGGATGTAGAGTGCAGCAAGGGCACTTATCACATTTTTTAAGTTAGCAAGCTGACTATTTGGAATACTGTCTGACGGTTCATCAGCTCTTGCGTGCTTAACCAAATTATAATTACGCCACCATTCAGCCGCAACCTTATCATCAAATGCTTGGAATGGAGCAAGCTTTATCAACTCATACGGGTATTTTGTAATAGCACGTTCATTCTTTATCCGCGGAGTATCCGTAACAATCGCCTTAATCTTTGTGACAATTGTTTTCGGTTTACGCCCCAAGACTTTGCAGTACTCCTCCGCAAGTGAATCAATTTCACTACAGATATTCAGGAAAAGGTAAGTATAGCGACTAGAGAACGTCTTGTAGTTGCTTTTGTGAATAGTCACATACTCATCCGTCTTCAAGAAGTCTTTTTCTAGGAGAAGATATTGTCTATAAAAAATGTTTGAGAATTGTTGAGGAGTAATCATTTACCAATCCAATTCAAAATACATCTCTTTTATTCCGAAAGGAAATCCCAAAAAACAACATCTTTATTAATATCTGTATTCAATACATTTTCAATCATTTTTATAACAACGATGATGTCTGACAAATCTTTTTTTTGACCACAACAAGTCGGGGATAAAGCAATAGTAAACACAGCATTATTCCTGTATTTTTTATACAACTTTAAACAGTCATAACAAACTCCATACATGTGATTCAGGGAATTTGCCTTTAATCTTCTTTTATTTTTAGTAAAAAAAAGATCCATATCAAGATTAATAGCAATAAAATCAGTTTGCGTATTCAGCGTAATACTATTTAGATCTATTGACAACTTTGAAAAGTTCTTAAAATTCGGGCCAAAATACATTTTCTGCTTTAGATTCGGATGAATCTTTGAGTATTGACGAATATAGTTATCCCATTGAAAATCAAAAAAGCCGCTTACATTGCTATTAAGATAATCAGTTATGGACATCGATGAGACTTTTAATGGAGCGTTCGGAGAAGGAATAGCCATATCATCATGTTGATCAACATGAATCAAATAGAAATTTGAAGCATTAGTCTTATGCACTGCTTGTTCCCAACACCACAATGCACACCTATGGTTATCCATAAGATAAATATCATCTATATCATCTCGCCACACAAAAAGTGTATCAACGTATGAATTTGAAATCCTGTTAATTGCAGCATTCTTATATATAAGCATGTTTCCTCCTATTCTTAAAACATTTATATTCCATCATAAAAGAAATCAACGATATACTTGTCAAATGAGTCTAACGACTTTATTTGACAAATCTGGTTCTTCCCAATTTCATCAAACTTTTTAATAGCACTCTTTGTAGTCAACGAATCATCCTCAAAATTGATTACACCAGCATTATGAATTTTCTTCGATATCATTCTTGGTAGGCCAAACTCTTCCAATTGTAGCACAACTGGTGGTAAAAAAGCGCTTTTCATTCTTTGAATAAACGGGCTAATATCATGTCCTTGCTTCAGAATATTCTTTTGCAAGCCATTAAACAAACTAAAGAATTGCACAAAATTATACGTAATTTTCTTTTCCCATTCAAAGAAATCATCTATACCAAAATCATACTCCGAAACTGACTCCAATATTTCAGCAATAGACTTATCCCAATTATGAGAAAGAGCTTTTACGAAAGCCGCTATTCGATTTACCGCATCAACATCTCCAATACTATGCATCAAAAAAAGAATTTGTTTTAAACAAAAATCCCATTGATTAGGATCATTTGAATTTAGATGCGACAAACCGTTCCATTTACTAGCTTTATCTTTTAAATTCCTTATGATGTGAGATACTGATTTTTTCTTTACATCTAAAGAATAAAAGTCATCTTTTAAATTAGCAAAAGATTCTTTTCCTAATTCCAATTCAATATCATATTGCTGTTTTTTTATTATTTCCAAATTTTCTTTTGAAACATCAAATGTTTCCAATAAATCAGGATTCAATATCGTTTCTTCCGGAAATGTTATTGACAATTGGGTTTCTTCTTCCTTTGGAGTTTTATCCAAGAAGAAAGCATTTCCAACAAAATGTCGAAGCATTCGTCCACCACGACCAACAATATTTTTGTACGTGAAAAAATTTAATTTTTTATTTCCATTTTTATTCTTCCAAACAACTACATTTTCCGCAGTTGTATTAACCCCTTCAATAATCGAAGACGTAGAAATCAAATCATTTAATCCATCGTCTTTTTCATCAAAAAGTTTAACCTGTATTTGAGCTAACGAACGATGCATGCGGCCATTGTGCATTCCAACCCCATTTTTCACAAGATTAGAAAGTCCCCAATCAGGTTCGTAATTTTTGACAAGCCACTCAGAGAAGGAATCTAATAGAGCACTTCTATTGCGAACAATTTGACTGGAAAGATATATCTCATTTAATTTTTTTATTTCAGTAAAAGTTCCTGCATAGACCAACGTTTTGCCCGGATTCTTTTTCAATACATCCAAAAATATCGTACTTTTCGTTTCAGGAAAATTCTTCACTTGCGAGCAATAATCTGTTTTATTAAGGAAAACTGTATTAAATTCAGTTGGGTAAAATTCCATATCTTTAGTAAACGGATTATCTACCAAATAAGATATATTAGGTGCTAAATAGTATCTTTGCGCCGATTTACTTGAAAATTCCATTATGCACTTTATAACAGCCGGAGCCCTTTCAGAATCAAGTTCAACACTTGCTTTATAAAATTCATCTATAACCAAAATGTCAATATTGGTTATTATACCAGAAAAAGCAAGTGCTCGTTCAGGAGGTAAAATAAATATGTTTTGACTTCCTAAAGAAGAATCTGATTGAGTTATTATCTCGTAATCTCTAGAAAATTTTCTATATAAACGTCGTCTTGTTTCATCCATTAAAGCTATTGTAGGAACAATCAAAACAACGTTTTTTGGTTTCTTTATTGCGATAAAAGCATCTATTATCAAACTCTTTCCAAAACTAGTCGGAGCACTTACCGCAAGATTAATTCCACCAAGCAACTTTTTTAATACAACTGATTGTTCCCTGTGCAAAGCAACTTCTTTATTTCCACCGACATCCGCCTTAAACATTTCATATGCTAAAGCATCTTTCCAGTCAGCAGAATCACTCTTAAAGTATGGGAACAATCCCGTTTCTCTGATTAAATGATTCAAGAAATCAGTGTAAGGAAGTTTTTGCTTTTGGACCTTATCCAAAAGCTGAATTAACATATTTCGTGCATCATCTTCCTTTCGTTCATTTAAAAGAGCCGATATTTTACCGCATTCATCAAACAAAGTATTATCATCCATCATTCCCTAAGTTCTCCCGCAATTTTTCTAAAACTCGAAACAATGTTACCCTTATCAGGAACAGGGAATAAAATCAAATGGAACTTTATTTCATCATATTTTACAATATCTTCACATTTCTTTATCTGTTTTTTGAAATATGATACTGCCCGCTCTTTTTGAAACTCTTTAACACTGCGAATATAATCATCTGAACGAACTTTTTGAATTTTAGTTAAAGGACACTCATACAACAACAAGATGGGAATGTGCAAAATAGGCTTTACAAGATCAACAGAGATTCCAGGTTGAAGCATTTCTCTTATGGATTTTTTTAAAGGCTCAGGAATATCCATCAGGTCAATGTCGGACACACTAGTTACGATTGCATTTTCTTTTTTTATATTCTTTGATTCACATATATCATGTACAGAATCTAGTATCTCTGGCAATCGAACATCCTCAATACTGTTATAAAACTTGGCTTCTCCATGCCATAAAGAGAACTTAGTGTCAGATTCAATCACGATATGAACGCTATCTGCACCTTTTGCTGGATCTTGAGGATTTTGTTTATAAAAAATTTTAGGCACGACAGGCAACGCACCATAATAGTCTTTCATCACCCCATACAATAAAATTTCAGCGATTTCCCCACCTTTTTCCATTTTTTCGTTGAGAACAATCTTCAAATTCTTTGCAGCTGATTTCAAAATTGATCTTGGTTTTCCGTATAAGGCTTGCTTTTCTCGCAGAGACAATGCAGTCTCATGCAAATTATCCCAAATGTAATCTTGAAAATGATCATACCTCCATGACCCATCTTCAAAATCATTCGTCAGTCCTAAAACACGTTTATTATTATATGGTTTTAATTCAGGGTTATCTGATAAAGACTTAACATCAACGTCGTCAAAAACAATTTCAAAAGGAACACTCATTTTTTCCTCCGATATCCCAATATATTCTTTAAAATCACGAGCCCATTTTGGAAAGAAGAAGAGTTTGTAGTTGATTTACAGAATGGATTTCTTTCATAAGATTTTTCTTATGATTAAAAATTATAACCTGTTGTCTTTCAAAATCAAGCAATGTTTCTTCATCCGGCACAAGGAATTCTTGTGAGTGAACATCTTTTCTATTCAAGGTTGGAACGGCAGAGCCTTGAGCTAAACTTTCTAAATTAATGTTTTTCAAACAATAATATGCGTAGAACGGTGCAGATTTCTTAAATTCTTTCACCCATAATGTTGTGTTTAAAGGCCAAAAATCTTCATCGACATAAAAGATTTCTCCAATAGAACCACTTCGCCCCGTAACAATTCCAGGAGCCTTTACTTTATACTCTTTATGATACTCAGCTATTCCCGTTGATGCATAAATAGGATATTCCCCATTTTCTCTGTTTTGTGTAGGAAGATCAAACCCTCTCTGCAATTCAAAAAGTTCTCCAACCGTTCCCATCCTCCAGCCTTCTGGCAGATTGTTGGGGTCGATGTTGTCGACGAAGGTGTGGCGGTAGAGTGTTTGGGCGGTTTGTTCGAGGGTGGCGATGAGTTTCTTGTTGGTTTCGATGCGGTTTTGGAGGGTATTGTATTCGGCTACGATTTCGCGCTGTTTTTCTATTGAGGGGATGGGTACGAGAACTTCGCACATTTCGTCCCAATCAAATACTTCGCGAGCGCTTCCATGACTTTTGAAACGAGCGTAGCGGTCAAATTCTGGACGACGGAACCACATCATTAGATATTCTGGCTCCAAAGCATTTTTGTCGATGACTTCAAATACAGAATATGCTTGAGAAATAATTGCGTCATCAAATTCATCCAACAAGGCAACTGAAATTTTATCGCCGTTACGAGAGGTTACAGGGCCATAGGCAAATTGACCTTTGGTTACAACCTTATAAGTGGATAGATCTGTTCCAACGATATTGGCGATAGAGGGCATAAACTCTTTTGTTATGCTTACCCCCAACAATCTAGTCACCTTCAAATCCCTGTTCCTTACATCCACAGGGCGTATGTAATCACCTAGGCGTTTCAAATCATTTTCAGACATCAAATAGATCCCTTAAATTTCACCATTCCGGCTCGACTCTATTTCCCAAAAACGAAAAAAACAAAAAATTGGGAAATAGCAACATTTTTTCTAACAAGAAACTTCTCCCAAAATTTTTCCAGCCCAAAGTCTTTTCAGGAACTGGGTTGCTGGCCATATTTCAATTCCATTCAACTTTCGAGGAGTTTCTTCCATAGAAACAAGAATGAGCTTTGCTTCGGGATGTTCTTCGCCAAAGGCTTTCAGCCCCTTGGTGTCGTGAGACTCTACATTTTTTGCAGACTTTATCTCAATCGCCACTTCGGCATCGCCAATAACGGCATCAACTTCGTAGTGGTTATCCAAAGTGTGCCAGTAACTGAGTGGCTTATCGCCAACCTTGCAATACGAAAGATATGCTCGCAGTTCCTGAATTATCAAGTGTTCCAGGGCATGTCCGTAAGTTTCGGTCCCCTGCACCAACGGAATTCTTTGCAACAAGTGGTTTGGTATTGCCACGTCAAAATAATAGAACTTGGGCGATTGCTGAACTTTACGCTTGATTTCTTTTGTATAGGCAGGCAGATTGAACCCCAGCAGGGTTTCTTCCAAAATTGAAAAATATTCCTTCACAGTCTTTGCCGACACTCCGCAATCCCGAGCAATGTTTGCGTAATTGACAATTTCTGCGTTGCTGAGAGCGGCTACCTGCAAAAAGCGAGTAAAGGAATCTAGCCTACGCACCACAGATTCTTCCACAATTTCTTGTTGTAGATAATCGCCAATATAGGATTGTATTCGCCGCGCAGCATTTTTAGCAAGATAATGACGAGGTAGCATTCCGTTGTTCAAGGCATGATCTATATCGAAATCTGGGATTTCGGCACTGACCAACGGGAAAAGCGTCCGGCGCAAAGCGCGACCTCCCAACAGGTTTGCTCCGCTTCTGCGCAGTTTACGGGCGCTGGAGCCACTCAAGATAAACTTTATTCCCTTGTTCTCGATAAGCCAGTGAACTTCATCCAAAAGGGCGGGGACTTTCTGAACCTCGTCAATGATAACAAGTTCTCCATCTTCGAGCATTTCGCACTCTTCCCTCAATCGTGCGGGACGAAGCCTGAATGCCATCTGCAAATCAGTCTTGAGCAGGTCGTAAAAACGAGCTTTGGGGAACAACGTTTTCAACAGGGTGCTTTTTCCTGTCTGACGGCTACCCCATAAAAAAAGGCTGTCTTCTTCTATTTCCGATATTTTTAAAATTCGTTCTAGCATAAAACTCCTTTTTCATCAAAAATAGCAATTTTAAGTAAAAATAGCCAATAAATCACATAAAAAAGGAAGTACCACTCCCGAAATTCTGTTAAAATCGGTAGTACCACTCCCTTTTTTCAGCATTTTTACAGTTCAAATCCCAGGTTCTTGAACACTTTGGCGAGTTCCTTTTCGGATTCCTTTTCCTTTTTCAAGAGCTCGCGCATTTCAGCTTGGAGCCCGCGCATTTTCTCGTCAAAGTCCACCTGCTCATCGCGGTTCTTGAATTCGATGTACTTGCTGGGGACAAGGGACCAGTTCTTGGCTTCGATTTCCTTGAGGGTTGCGGTTGCGCAGTATTCCGGTTCGTCCTTGATTTTCTGCACTTGCCACTTGTGATAGGTTCCGCTGATTTTTTCGATGTCAGCAGCACTGAACTGGGTGTATTTCTTTTCGAAGGGTTCGCCCATCTGGCGCAGGTCCATAAAGAGCACTTCGCCTTTTCGGCTGCGATACTTGCGCAATTCCTCGCCCACCTTTACCTCGTGGGCAGTCTTGTTGTTGTTCAAGATCCAGAGTGTTACGCTGATGTCCGTAGAATAGAACATGTTGCGTGGCAAAATAAGGATTGCTTCCACCTTGTCGTTCTGCAAAAGTTCCTTACGAATCTGGAGTTCGTCTCCTTCCCCACTGAGGGCTCCGTTAGAAAGCAGGAACCCGGCAACGCCATTGTCGGAGAGCTTGGAGAGAATGTTCAGGATCCAGCCGTAGTTTGCATTGCTGGTGGGCGGCACGGTGTAGCCTTTCCAGCGGGGGTCATCGAGGAGTTCGTTTTCGGCGCGCCAGGACTTCTGATTGAACGGCGGGTTTGCCATGATGAAGTCGGCCTTCAAATCCTTGTGCTGGTCTTCGGCAAAGGTGTCGGCAGGCTTTTCGCCCAGGTTGCCGGTAATGCCACGGATGGCAAGGTTCATCTTGGCAAGCTTATAGGTTGTGCCGGTGTATTCCTGACCGTACACAGAAACTTCGCGCTTGTTGCCGTTATGGGCCTCGATAAACTTCATACTCTGCACGAACATTCCGCCCGAACCGCAGCAGGGGTCATAAATCTTGCCTCGGTAGGGTTCAATCATCTCGGCGATAAGGCCAACGATTGTTTTCGGGGTATAGAATTCGCCCTTTCCCTTGCCTTCGGCAATGGCAAACTTTCCAAGGAAGTATTCGTACACACGGCCGACGACATCCTGTTCCTTGTCCTTGATGGTGTCGATGCCATCGATGTCGCTAATCAGGGCGGCAAGCTTTGCCACATCCAGCTGGAGGCGCGAGAAATAGTTGTCAGGGAGTGCACCTCGGAGGCTCTTGTTCTTCTTTTCGATATTGGAGAGAGCCGTATCGATGAGCAGGGCGATGTCAGCCTGGCGGGCGTGTTCTACAATAAAGCTCCAGCGTGAAGTTTCTTCCAGGTAGAACACGTTGTCCTTGTTGTAAAACTCGGGCATTTCAAGGTACTTTTCGCGACCAGCTTCCTTAAGCTTTGCCCGCTGTTCCTCGAACTTGTCGCTAGCAAACTTCAAGAAGATCAGGGAAAGAACCACATGCTTGTATTCAGCCGGTTCAACGCTTCCGCGTAACTTGTTAGCCGATTCCCAGAGGGATGCCTCTACAGACTTTTCAACAACAGCCTTCTTGGTCGTTTTCGCCACTTTTGCCATGTACTTTCCTTAAAATGAAAACCCAAACTCGTTGGATGATTACGTGAGGAAATATAATATTCCCTATTGGCAATGTCGCCATCAACAAGGAATAAATACGGGAAACAGCCAAATGCCGACGAGTTCATTTAACAGAAAAAGGACCCCCAGGAATTCCCGACTTCAAACCGGAGTGGCATGTGCAAATTTTGCACATACCTCTTTGGGGTCAATTTTCCCTTCCTGAATACAGTGCGACTTCTTACTTCTCGAGCGGGAGCATCAGTATTCTGGAGTTCCGCTTTTGATTGTAGTGTTCACGCTTGCTCTTGGGCAGTTCATCGACGGTGCCGTCCTCGAATCCGAACTGGTAGAACCAATCCAGCGCCTGTGTCGTAAGCAGGAACAGTTTCTTGTAGCCTTTCATGCGGCCGACAGAGATGAGGTGGCGCACAATCGCGTCGCCGATTCCGGACTTGCGATAGTTCGCGCCCACTGCGATGCCTGCGACTTCGGCCATGCCGTCTTCGAATTCATGCAGCGCGCCGCAGCCGTGGATGCTGTTATCGATGCTATAGACAACGTAATCCTTGAGTTTTTCGGAGATGCTTTCCTGCGTTCTCGGAACAAGGAATCCCTTGTCGATGTAGTCCTGCATGATGCGCAGGATATCGGGGATGTCTTCCATGTTCGCGGGCCTGATACTGGAATACTGGTTCGCGTACACCATGGTGCCGTCGCCCCTTGCGCTGAACACTTCCTGCAAAAGGCTTCCCTGGAATTCACCGGAAAGCAAATGCACGCGATTCGCGCCCGCCTTGCAGGCGTTGATGGCGTTCATCAGATAATCCATCTGCGCAAATCCGAGCGTGTCGGAATTCAGTTCCAGAAGTTCCTTCGCCTGGTCCACGTCCATTGCGGAGATGAGCCCGTTGTCGGTGGGTTCTAAATACTTGGTGTTCTTGCCGGTCACAAGTCCGCCAAGCTTGATGCCGTCCTGGTTTCCGATGAAGAAGAGTTTTCCGACTTTCAGATACTTGCAGAGTTCGGTGGCGAGTTCCGTACTGCTGATGTTGTAGGCGTGTCCAATCTTGTTCCAGCCGATGGGCGCTATGATGGGCACGAACTTCTCGTCCATCAACTGTTCGAGAATGTCGCGCTGGATGCGTTCGATTTTACCGGTGCGCATGTAGTCGATGCCGTTAATTACGCCGAGGCTCCGCGCCAAAATCCAGTTGCCCTGGATGCCGGAAAGTCCGCTCGCAGTGAGGTGGCTCATGATGCGTTGGGCAACGCCCAATGACGCCTGCTCGATAAGGGGCAGGGCTTCTTCGCTCGTAAGCCGCACGCCGTTGTGGAACTTGGATTCCAATTCCCAGGCCTTAAGCTGTGCGTCGATGCTCTTGCGCGTGCCGGGCACGATGATGATTCGGATGCCTGTCTTGTGCAAAAGCGCAATGTCCCGCATGAGCACGGGGAACAGCGGGTGATCCATGAGGCTGTCGTCAATCTTCAGGACGAACAACTGGCCCTTGAACCGTTCCGCATAGCCGAACACTTCCCGGATGAATCCGGCGACTTCAAAGTGCTGAGAATAAAAATCGTTTGAGTTCATAGTGTAAAAATTAGAAAGACCGCGACAGGTTACGTCTGCGGCCTTTCAAAAAATGCGGGATTTTACCCTATTATTTGCTAAAACGGGTTGACACTACTTCTTTGCGGGCTTTTCCGTTTTTGCAGCGGGCTTCTTTTCGGCGGGCTTGGCTGCAGGCTTGGCGGCTTCGGCAGGCTTAACTGCTTCTGCGGGCTTGACTGCTTCGGCGGATTTGGATGCTTCCGCGGGCTTAACTGCTTCCGCGGGCTTGACTGCGTCGGCCTTCGGGGCTTCGGCGGCGGGGGCGGCAGGTTCAGCCTTCACTGCGGTATCGGCAGGCACCGCTGCGGGCTGCTGCATGGAGGCGCTGTCCACGGGAATCACCGCGGGGACTTCCGCATACACCTTCAAGAGTTCGACTTCGAACACCAGCAGGGAATTCGCGGGAATCAGCGGCGGGACGCCTTCTTCGCCGTAGGCGAGCGCACTCGGGATCCAGGCCTTCACCTTCATGCCTTCCTTCATCACCAGAAGCAGGTCCTGCCAGCCTTCGATCACGGCGTTCACGGGGAACTCGAGCGGTTCGCCGCGCTTGACGCTGTTGTCGAACTCGGTGCCGTCGAGCAGCGTGCCCACGTAGTGGACTTTCACCTTGTCGCTCGCCTTGGGTGAAATTCCTGCAGCGTCGGTAATCACCTTGTACTGCACTCCCTTCGGCGTGACCTTCACCGTGGAATCCACGATGTTCTTCGCGAGGAACTGGGCCTGTTCATCCAGCGCCTTCTTCGCGGCGGCCTTCTCGTCGGCTTCCTTCTTGTTCTGCATTTGCAAAAGCAAATCCTGGAGGGCGGCTTCCGAGGCGGAATCGCTCATGAGCGCCTTGCGATTCGTGTCCACCTGGTCCTGGATGGCAGCGATAAGCACGTCCATCTTGAGAGGAACATTCACGTTCGCGACGGCCCTCCCCAAATCCATGCCAAGCGCATAACTGTAACGGTCCACGGGAGTGTCCAACGTAATTTTCTTCTCTTGCACCACGGGGGCCTGGACCGGAGCAGGTTCAGTAGCGGGGGCCGCGTTCTTGTTGCCGCCGCAAGCGACCAGGGCGCCGCAGGCAAGCACACAGGAAATTCCATAAACAGACTTCATAAACATCCTCATTTGGGGTGATTCTTTGTTTCTTCTCCCCGCAAATTAGAAATATACGGGCCGGAAATTAGTGGCCAAAATGGCGAAAACCTCTTTTTTCGCAAAATATGAGAACGTTCCGTGAACACTTTTTTGTTCCGGGAGGGGCAAAAATTTGCACAAAAACGGCTTTTTCAGGGTCTTCCAGGTATGCAAAATCGCCGAAATTTCGCAAAAAAAAGCATTCTAAGTCGTTGATTGTGAGAGACTTCACCAATAATTGCATATTGTTACCAAAAGCATACAAGACCCTTTGAAATCCGGTAAATATTTCTAAATTTATACACAAGAAGGTTGAGGAACATCAAATGAGTAATCGCTTTGAACATATTTTCGAATCCGCCGCTGCGAGCAAAGAGCAGTTCGACGCTTCCGTAAGTTGTGTCAGGGACGCACTCCAGGAATCCTTGAAGGGCAGCATCCAGACTCCGGTCATCGTGAAGTCTGCTGAACCGCGCATGGGAAGTGGCTGGCTCCGTGGAGCTCTCTCCTACCCCTGGGCCATCGTCTGCATCATCATTCCGGCCGTGCTCGACATGATGTAATCCAAAAACCCCAAATAAAGCATGCGGCTCTCCCTTTAGGGAGAGTTTTTTTATTTCTATCTTTAACGGCGTAAAGAAGCACCCATAACTGCGCTTTTATTTTTTTAAGGCAAAAAAGGCGCAAAACGGAGATTTTATGGCAGCAATCATCCTGGACGGCAAGGCTCTTGCCAAGACCACCGAAGAAGAACTCAGTGCACGCGTCGCGCGTCTCAAGGAAGCGACCGGCAAGACCCCGATACTCGCGACAATCCTCGTGGGCGACGACCCGGCAAGCGCCACTTATGTAAAGATGAAGGGCAACGCCTGCGCCCGCATCGGCATGGAAAGCATCCGCGTGGTGATGGACAAGAACATCACGACCGAGGAACTCCTGAACAAGATCCAGGAACTGAACGACAACCCGAACGTGCACGGCATCCTCTTGCAGCACCCGGTTCCGCGCCACATCGACGAACGCGCCGCCTTCGAAGCGATTGACGCCCGTAAGGACGTGGATGGCGTGACCTGCCTCGGATTCGGTCGCATGGCCATGGGCGAAAAGGCCTACGGCTGCGCAACGCCCGCAGGCATCATGCGCCTTTTGAAGGCATACAACATCCCGCTTGCAGGGAAGCACGCCGTAGTCGTCGGCCGCAGCGCCATTCTCGGAAAGCCTATGGCCCAGATGCTCTTGAACGCCGACTGCACCGTGACCATCTGCCACAGCAAAACGGAAAACCTCCCCGAATTCGTGAAGCAGGCGGACATCCTCGTGGGCGCCGTCGGCAAGCCGGAATTCATCAAGAAGGATTGGATAAAGAAGGGAGCCGTCGTGGTGGACGCCGGTTACCATCCGGGTGGAGTCGGCGACATAGAGAAGGGCCTCGACGATATCGCGAGCGCCTACACGCCGGTCCCTGGAGGCGTGGGTCCCATGACCATCAACACGCTCATCTACCAGAGCGTGGAAAGTGGCGAAAGCCTCATCAAGTAACTGCAGAACCCCGCCGCAAAAACGACGGGGTTTTTCAAAAAAAATGAAACAGCATAGCGCAGAGATTAAAACAAGGTGCTTTATCGCCTTGACAATCGCACTACCGATTCTTGTGATCGTCTACGCCGGGACGATTCTTTCCGACTATCTTGATTTTTACCAAAAAGTAAACAGCGACATTCAAAAGTGCGGTGGCGAACTTCGCGAAAAGGCATGCGTCATCGAAGGCGAAGACGACTGGCTGTTTCTGCAAGAAAGTCTCGTGAACCTCCTTGTCGACTGGAAACCGAATACCAAGCAGATTATCGCCTTCAAGGATTCCCTCGAAGACCGCGATATCGAACTCGTCGTCGTCCCCGTTCCCGATAAACTGCAGGCCTCGTCCGAATTCTACAGCGGGATTCCAAGTCAAGACATTACCGCAAAAAATTACGAGGACTGGCTCGACGAACTTCGCGAAAACGACGTCACCGTAATCGACGCCCTTGACGAATTCCGCGAACAAGGCGAGACGACTCCCATGTTCGAAAAGAACGAAAGCCACTGCACAAGCGAAGCGCGCCAACTGCTAGCAAGCATGGTCGCCGATTCGCTCGAGCCCATTTTCGAGGACTCGCCCAAAAAGCGGTACGCCCTTCGCGACACAATCGTCCCGGGAACAGGAAACCTGTACCGCGCCCTCCACAAGAAGGATGCCAAGTACAACATAAAAGAGAAAAAGGTCGTGACGACCGACGGCAAAAAGTACCACGGTTCAAAGAAGGCCCCCATCGTCGTCATCGGCGACAGCAATACTTCGCAAGGGGCGAACAATTCTACGAACATCGGTGCCTACATTGCGCAGGCCACGGGCGAAGAGACCTTCACCATCAGTAAAATCGGTGGCGGGAACATCGGCCCCACTCTCTTCAAAGGCAAGAACAGATTCCTAGAAGGCAAGAAAGCCGTCGTCTGGGTCTTTGACGGGCGCGAACTCTACGGCGAATTTGAAGAGCCTGTGTTCTAGTTCTGCATTTTCGATTTCCATTTTTGCATTTTCTATATTTGGCGTCGTGATTCAGGTTCAAAACATTTGCAAATCCTTTGGCATGCAGGTCCTTTTGGACAATGCAAGTTTTATGGTGGGCGCACACGAGCGCGTCGGTCTCGTCGGTCGCAACGGCTGCGGAAAATCTACGCTGTTCAAGATGATTCTCGGCGAAGAATGCATTGACGGCGGCGTCATCGACATCCCGAAAAAATACACCATCGGCTACCTGCAGCAGCACATCAACTTTACGCACGCCACGGTACACGAAGAAGCCTGCAGCGTGCTCAAGGAAAACGAGGACGGCTGGATTGAAGAGCACAAGGTGGAAGCCATCCTTTTCGGTCTCGGTTTTGACGAAGAAAGCATGCAAAAGAGCCCGATGCTCCTTTCGGGCGGTTTCCAGATTCGCCTGAACCTGGCGAAAGTCCTGGCGAGCGAACCCGACATGCTTTTGCTCGACGAACCCACCAACTACCTGGACATTGTCTCCATGCGCTGGCTCAGCCGATTTCTGCGCGGCTGGAAGGGCGAAGTTCTCCTGATTACGCACGACCACCACTTTATGGACGAGGTCTGCACCCACACCATCGGCATTCACCGTCACAAGATTCGCAAGGTGAAGGGGACCGTAGAAAAATTGCGCGAGACCATCGCCGAAGAAGAGGAAGTGGCCCAGCGCACCCAGGAAAACGAAGCCAAGAAAAAAGCGCAACTGGAGCAGGTCATCGAACGCTTCCGCTACAAGGCGGCCAAGGCCGCCATGGTGCAGTCGAAAATCAAGGCCGCGGCAAAACTCGCCAACGGCGAACGACTCGCTCACGAACGCAACCTGGAATTCAGTTTTACCGAAGCGGAATTCCCGGGCAAGCGCATGCTGCAGATTCACGGGCTGCATTTCGCCTATGGCGACGGTCCGGAACTCATTACCGACCTCGAAATGGAAATTTTCAAGGGCGACCGCATTGCAATCATCGGCCCGAACGGCCGCGGAAAAACAACGCTCTTGAACCTGATTGCAAAGGAACTTGTACCCACTGCGGGCGAAATCTGTCACAATCCGAACCTGCAAATCAATTATTTCGGGCAAACCAACATCAACAGGCTAAACCTCGAAAATTCCGTCGAAGAAGAAATTGCGACGGCCATCGAGGAAGTCGCCCAAAAGAGCCGCGCCCGCGGCCTTGCCGGCCTCATGATGTTCAGCGGTGACAACGCGCTCAAGAAAGTGAAGGTGCTGAGCGGTGGCGAACGCAGCCGCGTACTCCTTGGAAAAATTCTTGCGAGCAAGTGCAACATGCTTTTGCTCGACGAACCCACGAACCACCTCGATATGGAAAGCATCGAAAGCCTTATCGACGCGCTGGAAGACTACGAAGGCACAGCCCTCGTCGTAACGCACGACGAAGAACTGCTGCACGCCTTCGCAAACCGACTCGTTGTATTCGATGGTGGAAAATGCCGCGTGTTCGAAGGCAGTTATGCCGACTTCCTCGAAAAGGTCGGCTGGGCAAGCGAAAAGAAGCCAGGCGGAATGGAATCCGCGAACATCAAGGTTTCGAACATCGACGTGCAAACCGACAAATCGGGAACATTCTCACAGCAGGCCGCTACAGAAACGGCATCTGCAGGGGCCCCGCGCAGCAAGGAAGACCGCAAGGCCCGCGCCGATTACATCGCCGAGCGCAGCAAGGTGATAAAGCCGCTCGAAAGGGAACTCGAAAAACTCGAAAAGGAAATCGCAAGCGCAGAAGCGCTGACTGCCGAACTCGAGGCGAAACTTGTCGCCGCATCGGAATCCGCCGACGGTGCCGCCATCACGGCCATCGCAAAGGACATGGACGACAACAAGAAGAAAATCGACGAGTTTTACGAGCGCTGGGAAGAGAAATCAGCGGAACTTGAAGCCGCCAAGGACAAGTACCCGATATAAGCTCGCTCGCCTAGCAATAGCGCCACATTGCGTCACCCTGATGACGTTCATTAACTGAAAAAAATGCTGTGCCACATTGCGTCACCCTGGAGCGAAGCGACGGGGTCCATACATCTTGAATCGCAATATAAAAAGGCACAACGACCTTGTGGATCCCCTCGGCACTTTGTGCCTCGAGGATGACAATCTTCAGTCAAGTTCCGCACTTCCAAAGAACGGCTTTAATGAACAACGACTATCTGCTTTTGCGGCGTGAAATTCCGAGTGTATACGTTTCGTCCTTGTCGGTAACGGTCTCGGAATCCGACAGAATCTTGTACTTGAACTTGGAAATGTAGACGCCGGTCCCTACCAAGCGCCCATCAACGCTGCGACCGTTCCACTGCAAGAACAAGTTCGCCGGATTGTCGCGGCAATTCTTGGGCAGCGTCGGATCCAGGTTGAACACCGTAGAATCGTCACAGGCAACGACTCCGCTGCTATGATTCACAAAATTCCCCATGTTGCTGAAGTAACTCACTTCCCACTTGATGCGCACCGTAGAAATCATTTCGTCGGTGACGGCGAGTTCGCTCAATTCGTAACGGAGCAGATGCCCCGGCAAACCCGTACGTCCCATGACATCCTTGATGGATTCGCTGATGGCAGCGCCAACCGGCACTATTCCCTCTTCGCCCTTCTGCCATTCCGGCATGGTTTCCGTATTCAGGTGCACGAGCCCGGGAACCTCGATTTCTGCGCGAGGCTCGCCCGTAATGCGCACCCAGGGATTGTTAACGTGCGCCGGATTGTCGCTCAAGTCGAATACTCCGTCCGGAACAAGACGCACGCTATCGCCTACCGTCGGAATGACGCCGCCTTCCGGGGCGTAGAACAGCAACTCCATCTGGGACTTGTTCCTTGATTGCGTTATCGAAGAAATCACCGCCTGCGCCGAGGATTCCATGCCCATTCGCCACACCTTGAATTCGAACAGCGAACGCGCATCCTCCTTGTTGAACTTTATGCCCTCGCTCATGGTCAGCGTGAGTTTGCTGTAAGTGTCGGATTGCGGAATGATGATTGCCTTCGTGAGAATCGGCCCAACCTTGTCGTGTATGGGAGCCTTCATGTCCAGGGGAACCACGTCGCCCGTCTCATCGTCCACATGCGTGTAGTGGTACCTGAACAAACCATTGTAAACCTCGTTGTCCTTGCCCGTGAAAACCTTGTTCAGCAAGGAATCGTCCGCAATCACCACCATGGATTCGTCGCGGATGAAGTTCCTGACCTGCGCCACCGACGAAATCTTGTGCGACACGGAATCGCCAAATGTCCAGTCCAGCGTATCCGGGACATCGTCGCCGAAATCTTCGTTAAACGGAACATACAGACTGTCCGGGATTCCATCGCCATTGCGGTCGTACATGAAACCGTTGCTCGCGTAAGGTACGGGAGGCTTCTTCAAATTGATGTTCCTCCATGTCAGCGAATTGCCAACCGCAGGCCCGCCAATCGAGAAAGACCCGTTCACCACATCGTCCGTGGCCATCACATAGAAATCAGCAAAACCCGTACCGTCCGTCTCGATGGAAGTCACCTGCTCGTTGTTGCTGTTGAAGAATATCAGCGAGTCCGGCGAAGAAAGCGTCAACGAAACCACATTGGAATCGAGAATGTTGCCGAGGAAAAGTATGGTGATACGCACCGGGTAGGTCACGAAGGCGTACTCGCCCAGCGGAACATCCTCGATAACCGTCAGGATATTCCCATCGATATCGCGAATCGCCTCGTCGTTCTCGTCGACAAACGCAATTTCGGAAAGCGGATATTCCGGGACCGTGAACACGACCTCGCTATACTGCGACGGATCCGAGGCAAGCGCAAACCGCAGCAGGTACTTGCCCGACGGCAACGAACGCGAACGCACAATCGCACTCGTATCGATGGTGAACCCAGCCATGTTCTCGTTGATGTTTATGCCACCGTAATTCAAGCCGGGATCCAGGATTTTCCCTTCCTTCGGCAGGAACCCCGCACCATCGTACAAAGTAAATATCGACTGCGCAAGGGCCGTATCTATTTTTGTAGTGCTCGAGACATCGCAACTTATCGATTCGTCGATAAGCAACTGCAGAATATTGAATTCGACAATTCCGTCAACATGCGGAACCTCCACAGGCAAGTACGTCTTCTGCGTCTGCAGATTGATGGAAGTGCGCATTTTGAAATTGGAACCCGTCGCATTCCGCTCCGAGAAAAAGATGTGGAAGGAATATTCCTTGCCCTCTTCGAGCCCCATGGTATCGAGGTCGACAGCGCCCTCTTCGGGGTTGTGGCAGCCGCCAATATCCACGACAAGCCGATTGTCGATGAACACCCACACATCGTCATCGCCGCGGAACTCGAAATACTGCCCGGGAATGTACTTGAACTGCGCGGAAACCTTCATCGCGAAACTGTAGTTGTGCATCTGCTTGTTGTATTCCGATAGATTCCGCTTCTTGTCGAATTTCGGATTCACAATCGTCTTCGCCTCGTCCAGGTATTCAAAATCGTCGACCGGGAAGAACCCGGTAATCGTATCCTTCGAAAAATACATGCTCGAAGGAATGCCTGTCGTATCCTCGATGACGCTACTGTCCTTAACGCTAAAGAACATGCGCCCATCACTACCCGTAATATCGGCAAGCCAGAATCCCTCTTCGTCAAGCGTCAGTTCGATATCGCGACAAACACCGTTCGTGTAGGAATTGCCAAGCGCATCCTTAGCCACCTCGACAGGCACGAACCACTTTTCGATTTCGCGGCCGGCCGTACAAATACTCCACGGGAAATCGAGCGAATCCACGCGCGCCGGGAGCCCGTTCACAAGTTTATCCTGCACCATGCCCTTCGCGAGCCCGCCGCAAGTCTGTTTCGTCATCAAAGTGCCCGTGGAATCCAGGAACGTCACCTCGGTATACTCGTTTCCGTTATAGATGTTGCCAAAGTCCACGTCGATGGAATTGTCGAACGATTCGCCCGCCCAGTCCACCACCAGCGCGGAAATCTTCATCGAAGGGCAGACACCCAAGCGACCCGGGAAAGCGTTCGTATCCCTCGGCGCACTGTTCGAAACCGGGTACGGATAAATCCACACCGTATCGTGCAAGGCGAAAATGGAATCCAACGAAATCAGGGAATCCACCAACTTGCCTTCTTCCACAATGCCCGTGCCGCCGTAATATTCCATGCCGAAACTCTGCCTGAATTTCACAGACCAGTCATCGGTATGCTTGTAGTAAACCCCCTGGTACCAACCGCAAGTATCCTTATGGATATCCGTAGGGAGCGGCCCCATCTTTATGGTATCGTCCGCGACGAACATAGCAGGCGTCATGTTGTCCCACGGCGAAAGCAAACGCACCACCTTGGGCTCGAGCGGCGAGAACATCAAATCGTACGCACCGCCGGTACGCGTGTATATCCAAGCCTCGTAAACGCCCATCGGGAAAAATTCAGAAATCAACGGACGCTGGGATTCGCCGAAGAACGTCACCTGAGGCCACTCGTTCTGGCGACGGTAAATGTTGAACTGGGCTCCGTTCGAACTCCAGTTCTGCGTATTGACCTGCGCAGGCGTAAAACTGTACGTGTTCCAGTACTTGAATTCCCTGTCGGCCACCATGGGCACAGGATTGTTGATGATATTGTTGCCGACGGTTATGTACACCAACGAATCCCTGAACGAAGTATTGCTGCGCCAAGGGTGGAAAACATGCAACGTACGCGTGGAATCAAAGCATTCGCCCGTGGAGCCCATCGTAAAATCAAGTGCAAGCGCACCGTTGGATCCATCGATATACAAAGTATCCATCAAGTCAAGGGCTGCCGCCAAATCGAGAGTGCCCTCCTTCGGCAAGACCATGTAAGGAGTCCTGTAACGAGTGAAGTACGCAGAATGAATCGGATTGTCCGCAAGCATTTTCGGCGTAATCGCCCCGTAGAACCAACCGCAATAGGCGGGATTGTCGTTGACAAAGCGCATGAGCACGGAATCCGTGCCAAAGAACATCTGCGGAAGCGCCTTGTTGCCCCAGGGACTCTTGAACATTACAATCTTGGAGCCCGGCGCGACAAAGGACTTGGTAAAACTCTTGTCGGCTGTGTTCGTGTAGAGCCAAATCTCGGTATCGGAACCGAAAAGTTCGCCCATCTTAATTTCGCCAGCCTCTTTCCAGGCCGTGCCGTTATTGTTGTTGAAATTCTGGTCTTCGGTATTCGGGAATAGGCTTATGGTAAAGGACATCCAGTCCTGGAAATCGGAAAGAGTCTTGTCCCAGACGTAAGTGTACCAGCCATCGCCATCGGCAGTCGTAATCGTCGTGGAAGATGCGCCATAGGACGCATTGTAGCCACCGCCGGCCGAACCCAGAATATGCAGGAAATAGCCCTCTTTCGAGGAATCGTCGCGCCACGGCGACTGGATATGAATAGTCAAGGCCGCATGCGCAAAAATCGCACAAAATAAAACGATATATACACCCAAAAAACAGCGTTTCATAAAGAAACTCTCCCTTTTACCCGAACAACTAAGGGTAAAATATGTTTTCAGGAATTGAATATCGAAAAATTTCGTGCACGGCGAGGACAAAACGTTGACACGATGTCCACACCCCTAAATCATAACGGTTGCAAGTGCGCCGCCGCGGTCAAGTGCCGCCGCGATTGCAAGCGACGCCGCGGTCAAGTGCCGCCGCGGTTGCAAGTGCGACGCCGCGGTCGGTATAAAAAAAGAAGGGGCCCCCGAGCGTTTGCTCAGGGGCCCCGTGAATCCAGCGACGCCCTACTCTCCCGGGCCCGGAGGCCAGGTACCATCGGCGAAGAGAGGCTTAACTTCCGTGTTCGGAATGGG
>JAZLMK010000093.1:0-49638 GCA_045598645.1 Fibrobacter sp. | reverse complement strand
CAGTATATTTAGAGGGCTTGGGGCTTGAACTTCCGACAGACTTGACTCGCGAAGGCTACATTTTCTTGGGCTGGTCCGTAAAGGAGAATGCTGCGTCCGATGCCGACCTCGTGACCGCCATCGCGAAGGGCGAAACGGGCGAAAAGACGTTCTATGCGCAGTGGAAGAAGCTGAATGGCGATGGTTGCTTCGAAATAGCCTCGACAATGGAACTTTATGGATTCGCAAATTTTGTGAATAATGCTAGCAGTGGCAAAATTTGCGCTAAGCTCATGAATGACATCATCGTGAACGAGAATGTGCTTGACGCTAAAGGCGAGTTGAACGGCAACGGAGATGGTTTCAAATCGTGGACTCCGATGAACGTCAAGAGAGGCGTGAAGGTGGCGCTTGACGGCAACGTCCATACCATCAGCGGACTGTACTTCAATGCTGTTCAGGATTATGTCGGCTTGTTCGGTAGCGTTAAGGATTCGCTCTCCATCAGCAATCTGGGCATTGTGGATTCCTATTTTAAAGGAGGTTACTATTATGTCGGCGGTCTTGTGGGGGGTGCCGATGGAGAAAACGTCACATTGAGCATCACGAACAGCTACAACACGGGCGCCGTGAGCGGTAAATACGACTATGTCGGCGGCCTTGTGGGGTATGTCTATGGTGAAATGACTATCACGAACAGCTACAACTCGGGCACCGTGAGCGGTAAATACGACTATGTCGGCGGCCTTGTGGGGTATGTCTATGGTGAAATGACTATCACGAACAGCTACAACGCTGGCTCCGTGAGCGGTAGTTACGTTGTCGGCGGCCTTGTGGGGTATGTCTATGGTGAAATGGCTATCACGAACAGCTACAACATGGGCTCCGTGAGCGGTAGTTACGATGTCGGCGGCCTTGTGGGGTATAGCGATAATGCATTGAGCGTCACGAACAGCTACAACGCGGGCTCCGTGAGCGGTAAATACGATTATGTCGGCGGCCTTGTGGGGTATGTCTATGGTGAAATGACTATCACGAACAGCTACAACGCGGGTGAAGTGAGAGGACAAAGTGAAGTCGGCGGCCTTGTGGGGCGGAATAGTGATCCATCGAACATCACGAACAGTTTCTTCCTTGCGACGGGTGGTTACGGCGATGGTTACGGCGGCACCCCAAAAACATCCTTGGAAGATTTCCATAACGGGGCTGTCGCATTCCAGTTGCACGACTGGTGCGAAAAGGAAGACGGAAGTGAAACCTGCAAGGAAGGCGGCCTAAACGGCTCCGTCTGGGGCCAGGACTTGGCAAATGCGAATTCCTTGCCGGACTTCAGCGGTTCCGTCGGGCACAAGTACGGTAGCATTGTGTTCTTCTACGGCGAAGATGATAAAATCGATTCCGCCTACGTGGACGCCACGTCTGAACTTGCCGTGAATTTCCCGAACAACGTTGTCGTCTCCGGCCCTATCAAGTTCAAGCGCACGTTTGCGGGTAGCGGCTACTCCACCATCATGCTGCCGTTCACGCCGAATTGCTCTAATAACGACTGCGTCGAAGACGTGAACTTCTACGCATTCTCCAATTATGAAAATGCGACTGTCGGAGTCTCTGAGGTGAGCCTGAGCGCTCTCCAGGCCAACACGCCGTACCTGGTGCAGGCCGCAGGTGCTACCGAACTCGTGTTCAAAAATGGCGGCACGTTCAACACGACGACCGGCGGCGCTTCGGAAAACGGCTACAAGGTGGAACTCTCCGGCACCGGCTGGACGATTGTCGGCACCTACGAGTACAAGACCTGGGAAACGGGCGACGCCGGCCTCGGCAAGACATACGGCTTTGTCGGCGCAGGCGGCAACGATGCATCGGAAGTCGGCAAGTTCAAGAAGGCCGGCGCGGGCGCCTACATCTACCCGATGCGCGCGTACCTGGAATACGAGGATAATTCTGTAACGCCGGCACCGAGAAGTATGGATTCCGCTCGTCGCTTCGCGACTCCCGGAATGACAAGTGTGGCGGGAACTCTCGGAATGACAATAGAACTTCCCGAAGAAATCCGCATCGTGGTTGCTAGTACGGAAACAGTCGACGAAAACCGCGCGGATTCTGGAACTCTAAAGGTCATCGGCCGCATCAACACGCGCACGGGCGAGTTCAAGTTCGCAGACGACCGCTGGTTTGACCTGAACGGCCGCTACCTCGGCAACAAGAAACCGACGCAGAAGGGCGCCTACTACAACAACGGCAAGAGAGTGATCGTGAAGTAATCAGGAGCGCGTCACCCTGGAGATCCCCTCCCGCGCTACGCTTGGTCGAGGATGACTCGCGGGGGGAGCGCAGCGACGGGGTCCGGGATGACAGTACAGGAAGTCGTCACCCTGGAGATCCCCTCCCGCGCTACGCTTGGTCGAGGATGACTCGCGGGGGGAGCGCAGCGACGGGGTCGAGGATGACGGCACGTGAAGGCGTCACCCTGGAGCGCAAGCGACGGGGTCCATAAAAAATGTAAATTATATAAAAAAAGGAACTTTTATGAAAAAGACATACAAGAAGCCCGAACTCAAGCAAGTCGAACTCAAGCGTCGTGCAAGCCTGCTCGAGTGCAGCGATAGTTATAACTGCGGCGAGATGGGCTACAACCACAGCTTCTCGGACAAGACGCAGCCGAAGGCTTGAGCCGCGCTGCTCGGGTAAAATCGCGACGCATCCGATAGGAACATTGCGCCCAATAAGGGCGTCGCACCCGGTAGGCGGAAACGTCGCACCCAAAATAAACTGCTAAAAACGGCCCCCGGATTACCGGCGGGCCGTTTTTTGTACATTTTTATGGGATTAAACGAGCGTTTTGCTTATTTAACGCAAAATCTGAGTAGATTGTTTTAGAGCGGGAAAAGGGAATGTTGCCCGTCAGTCCCCGCTACGCGGCTGCCGAGCAACCCTTACGGGCTCGATGCTCGCAAGCTCGCATCAAGCTCAAAAAGTGCTCAGGAACGTGCTTCGCACTTTCGCACTTTTTGTCGCACCCTCTCCCCCAAGGGGTCTCGGGTCCTCGTCCCTTTTCTTTCCATACAAAAAAAGAAAAACCACTCGAATGAGTGGTTTTCTTTAGAGCGGGAAAAGGGACTCGGACCCTCGACCCCGACCTTGGCAAGGTCGTGCTCTACCAACTGAGCTATTCCCGCGAGGACAGAGCCAATTATAGAATATTATTTTAGATCTGTCAAGGGTTTTTGCAAAGAAAATATCAAAATTTCTCTTTTTTTTCCTCTTAATTCGAAAAAGCCTTCTTTTTTGCTCATGTAATCGTGCGGAAAGGGCTTGGGGAGCATCATAAAGAGGTCGTCCGAAATCAAGAACGTCTGTCCGAGTTTGGCGCAAAGTGCCTGTATTCTCGAGGTGGTGTTCAAAACGTCGCCATGGTAGGCCATTTCGCTTCCGAAATTTCCCACTTCGGTAGATATGACTTTGCCGTAATGGGCTCCGGCCTTGAATTCCGGACTGACGCCATACTTGCGCAAAAATTTGTGCTTTGTTTTTTCTAGGCATTCAGCAAAATCGAAGAACATATTTATGGGGCGAGCCTTCTTTTTGCAGAGCGATGTTTTCCAAGTGATAAAGGCGCCGTCTCCGGCGATCTGATAAATTTCGCCGCGGTTTTCTTCGCAGCAGTTGGAAAGCAGCCTGTAGTAGTCCTTCAAGAAGTTGCTGTAGGTGACGTGCCCGAGTTCTTCGGCAATGGCGGTGGAACGGCGCAAGTCGATGAACATGAAAACAATTTCTTCTTCTTTGGGATCTTGGTATTTTCCTAAAAGGGTATTTACAAAGACCCGGCTACCGAATTTCTTGTGAACGGATAGAATGAAGGTGATGAGGTGGCCTATCAGGAACAGGCCTACAATGAGGGCTTGGTCTTCGGTCCGCTTGAACATGTCAATTACGTTCTGCAGGCTTTCTTCGGTAATGAGTGTGCCGTTCTTGCTCGCGGTCCAAAGCAGTGTGCAAAGAACTAGGTTGGCGCAGATACTGCAAAGGAAGAATAAAGAGCGGATGAGCATGGCGAGCCATGCCGGACGGTGGTCCATTTCGTCTCGCAGAATGACGACATCGTAAATGCCGTGCGACAGTCCCATGAACAAGGACAACTGCAGCATGAACAGGATGTTGCGTATATCTATGAATCCACCGGAGCCATAGCGGAAAAGCGCAGTCACGCCTGCCGTTATCACCACCCAACTAGACAAGTTTAGGCAGATGGCTTTGAATTTGCGCTTTGTTTGACGTGATATTACCATGGCTAGTGAATAAATAAGGGTAAAGCCCATATCATCACTATGAGAATGACATCTTTATAGGCTTCATCGAGGAAAAGGGAGGAGGCGAAGAAGAATGTTGTCGTGGAAAGCGCCAAAAACACAAAAAGCGGCAAACGCTTTTTTAATTTCGCTTTGATTTTTTTTACTTTTTCTTCGTCCATGTGACCGGTATGATTCAATTTTCAAAATTGTAATATAAAAAAATATAAAGCAAAAAAATAAAAAATGCTCGGGTTGTATCTTCACGTCCCTTTTTGTGGAAAAAAATGTGATTATTGCGACTTTTCTGCGATTCAGGCGCCGGAAAGTCTCTATACGGAATATTTGGAATTGATTTCTGCCGAAATATGTCATTTCGCCGAACAGCATCCGGACGAATTGCAGAAAGTGGAAACTTTGTACATTGGCGGCGGAACCCCGTCGTTGTTGGCACCAGCCCTTTTGGAACGTCTTTTCCAAATACTTCAGGAGGCTGGAGTTCCGCTGCATTCCCTAAAAGAGTCGACGATGGAATTCAATCCGGAGTCGTGCGACCACCACCGCTTGTCTGTAATCCGGGAGTTTGGCGTAAATCGGGTGAGCCTTGGAATCCAGACTTTTCAGGAGGATTTGCTTCGCTGTATAGGCCGCAGCCATAAGGCCGGCGATGGCTCGGAAGCCTTGAGTTTGCTGACTTCTATGCCGGGCCTTCGCGTGAGTGCCGACTTGATGTTCAACCTGCCGGGGCAAACGTTGGAGTGTTTCGTGGGGGACTTGGACCGGCTATCGGACTACCCGATAGGACATGTCAGTTTTTACGGACTCAAGGTGGATCCCAAGAGTCGTCTTGGACATCGCATTGCCCGTGGGGAGTTGTTCGTGGACGAAGATCTTTACGCTCCGATGTATCGCGAAGGGGTGGCTCTTTTGGCCTCGAAAGGCTTTGAACGTTATGAAACGTCGAATTTTGCGCGGACGGGGGAACAAAGCCTGCACAACCTGAACTACTGGCGCCGCGGGGAATACCTCGCCTTTGGCCCTGGAGCCCACGGCTACTGGGGCGGAGAGCGCTTTTACGCTCCCGAGATGTACGCTCGCTGGCGCGAATATGTGCGAGAGGGGATGCCACGTGAAATGCTCGAAATCGATCCCATCGGGGATTCCGAAATCCTTGCCGAGACGATTCAACTTTCGTTGCGCACGAGATTTGGCCTGAATTTGGCCAATTTGCAGAAAATGGGGTGGAAAATACCGGGAAAAAACATCGAAAAGTGGGTGAAACAGGGGTACGCCGCCTTGAACGGGGATTACTTTGTGCTTGTTGGCGATGGTTGGCTCTTTATGGACCGTGTCGTAGAAGACCTGTTTTGCGACTGCAAACCGTATTCCAATCTGGAATAAACCGCTTTGAAAGTGAAAAAAGCGACACTGTGTTTGCCGTAACACCCCTTTTGGAAAAAAAAAATTACATTTATTTATGTAATTGTCTCGTGAGGCAATGTTTTTGTGCGTTGAGGTTGATATGTGTCGATTGAATGCTTACCGTGCGATGTTTGCTGGACTGTTGCTCCTTCTGGGGGGGACAGGTGCTTTTGCTGAATCCATTGATTGCAGAAACTACACTTCAAGCACGGACATCCATTGCAAGTACAACATCATCGAAAGTGCGCAGGGAGTTCAACTGTACGTGCTTCCGGCCGATGCCGACCCGAACGACCCCGATGTGATGTCCAAGATTCTGCTGAACGAGGATTTTTACGTATATGCGCCGCTTTCGGGGAACGATTCGGTGGACTATTTCCTGGCTTCCGACAATTCTCCGGTCACCAATAAGCAGATGGTGAACTCCGGTGAGACGGGTAGGGTCACCGTGGGGGTCCGTTCCATCTATCCCATTTACAACGTGGCCGTTGGTACTGCGACTCATGAAGACATGAGCGACGTCTCCGTGACCCGTATTTTCAACTTCTATGCGCCCTCCATCGAGTACTGCCTGGATGAAGATTGCGAGAAGGTGATCAACGACAAGAACATTGCCGAAACAAAGATGGAAGTGGGGGACACCCTGACCGTCTATGTGCGAGCCGTGATTCCCGATGGACCGGACGCCGGCAAGACCGAAGAAAAACTGGAAAAGACTTTCTACATCAATCCTAATGGCGACAGCAAGAATTTGATTTTCCTCGACAAGTCTGGCGATCCGCTGCCGGAACGTTCACTGGGTTACCAGTTGAATTTCTATGCGGGCAAGTCCGTTTTCAAGATTACTTCGACCAAGGCCGTTACCGACGGATCCGCCTTTGAAATCGATGGCTACCCGGACTATACCGCCGAGGGCGATACGAACTTTATTGTCGAGGAAACCTTCCCGGGTGGCCTCCGTTTCGATAATCACGACATGCCTTCGATCGACAGCGCCTTTGTCTTTGACACCAATGGCGATGGTGTAGGCGATAGTATTGCTGTGTACTTCGGTGGAAACATGGATTACATCGATGTGCAGACGTTTGAATACATATGGCCCGAAGGTGAAAAGTTCCAGGAGTTTGGCGGGAGCGAGAGCCATAAGGGCAAGACGTACAGCCTCAAGGATGCCAAGATGTCTGCATCTGGCGATTCTGCACAGGGCCTGATCCGTTCCAAGGTGCTTTCCACCAATTCCGGCGAAAAGGCGACTGTCGGTCCGGCCGATCTTGTGGACCGCATTGGCCCCGTTGTAAAGACCGCGTCTGTAATCAAGGGCGCCGGCAGTACCGACACCTTGGTGGTGCATTTCAACAAGTCCCTGGATTCCGCTTGGACTTCGGGCAAGGGCCTTGTGGTGAACGGGAAGTCCATTCCCGAGACGGCCATCGTGAAAAAAGGCGATACCTGGACGTTCGTACTCGATTCCGGTCTGGTCTTCGCTGGCGATTCCCTGCAACTTGCAACGACTTGTGCCAAGAACGCTTGCCCGGATGGCCTTTTCAAGACTTATGACGGGAACGCGGTCGGCAAGAATAATCCTGTCGTGGTGCAAAATGCCGGACAGGTCTACGTAGATGACGAGAACAATGGATTCTACGACCGCGATGGTGATGGTCGCATGGACAGTGCCTCGGTCGCGTTCGATATTCCGCTACTTGCTTCCGACCTCGAAAACTTGGATGTGCTGTTGTATTGGCTGGATTCCAAGGGCGATGTAGTGGAAATACCCCTTCTTGACCTGGATTCTCTGGTCGAAGCCGGTGTCGTGACTTTGTACGACGATGGAAAGATTCTCGGAGTGAATATTGACCCCGAGGAATACGATGTGAAAAAGATGCTCACTTCCATCGATAGTGAAAAGTACGGCTATGCCAAGGTCATCAACAAGGTGACGGTGGACGGCAAAACAGAAGAGAAGGCGTCCACGCTTTCGATGAACGACCGCATCCCGCCGCAGATTTCTGGAACGTTCCTTTCCCCGGAATCATTCCAGAAAATGGAGGCCGACGAACTGGTGGTGACCTTCTCCGAAAAGATTGACGTTGATAACGTGTCCGATATTTCGGAAGCCCTGAAGTTCAGCAAGAATGGCGACAGTTGGGACAATGTGGACGTGTCCAGTGTGGAATGGGCTGACGACGGCAGGTCTGTGAAACTCAAACTTGAAGTTGGCGAGGAACTGGACCGCCGAGTGAATCCTGCCGATTACATCCGTTTCAATGAAAAGTATACCGCGTTCAAGGATGCCTCCGGTAACGGCGTGTTCAAGACTCCTGCGACGGTAATGCTCCAGGGCGATCCGCGTGTGCTTGCGAAAACCGCATCCCTCGCCACGAAGGACTATGCCGACCTGCTTTCGGACAAGAAGGACTTTACCGTGCGCTTCGTCCCGGCCGATTCCTCGCTGGAAAACGAAATGAAAATGTCGCTCGGCGTTTTGATGAACATCGGGTTCTCGACCATCATGACCAAGGATTCTGTAGGCAGCGATGTGCCTAATCTTGGCGACATTGGACTTTCCTGGGAAATGTACGTGTACACCAACTTGGGTGCCTACGTGGCACACTCCTCGGGTGATATTTACTGCGACGATCCGTATTTCAATCCGGAAGGCGTTAAGGGAAAATCGAAAGGCAACTGCCTTGAAAATCAGAAAAAACTTTATTTCCGCTGGAACATGAGAAGCGCCGAAGGCCGCAAGGTGGGTATCGGTGTGTATCTGGCCAAGTTCAGAGTCAAGGTGTTCGGCGCCAAGGAAACTTTTGAATATGAAAGGTACTACAACTGGGGCGTCAAGGCGGGCAAGAACGGCCTGAACTTGAAGTCTCTGGACAAGTAACTTTCTGAGGTTAACGTTATGAAGAAGATGCTAACTAAAAAGATCGCCATGCTGGTATTCGCGGCAACGGGGCTGTTGTTTGCTGGCATGCAAGAACCGATAAACCCGGTGAATGGTATTTGGATCCAGCAGAAGGGGGACATTGTTCCTCATGCTAGTACCAATGCCACCTTGTATTATACGAAGTTTGCGAACTACAACATGGACGCCGTGAAGAGCCTGAAGTACTATTACGATGGCGCGGGCTATTTGCAGTTGCAGCAGAAGGATACCCTTTGTGGGATGTCCGATGGAATGTCGGGTTCCGATGGTATTGTGCATCACCCTGATGGTGACTTGCTCATTGCGGCCCAAGGTCCGAACGTCCACAAGATTAGCAAGACTGCCAAGAAGGAAAAAAAGGCTTGCGTCGTGAAAAACGTCGGTATAACCGATGGCAAGGACGGCGGTGTGTGGCACTTGATGATGGATCCGAACCAGAAGTGGCTATGGGCAGCCGGTATTCCGGGAAGGCTTCGCCGTATGTCGACCGAAACGGATGTCACCAACAAGAACCTTGGTAAAAGCTACTATGTGGAACTTGTCCCTGATCCCACCGATAGAGTGCAGAACAAGGATATGGCGACGTTGATTTGGGATAACGACGGGCACGCATTCTATACGTATTCCGACTATACAGGTGGTGGATGCGAAACCGATGTCGATGGGAAATCTTGTGACCAGACGTTGAAAGACAAATACCGTGCCAAGGCCCATTTCGGCTATATCAGCGATACGGTATGGACCAAGGTGACTGCAGAAAATCAGGGAACCGTTGGCGGCAAGGTTGGTGATTCCGTAATCACGAAACTACACAAGAAAATCTTGATTGATTCGCTGGAAGGCGCCCATGGTGGTACCTTCGACCCGTACTCCAACACTATTTTCGTGTTCGGAGGTTCGAAGATTGTCCAAATCAAGCCGGAAATTGTTGGTGGCAAGATGACGGCCAGGGTTGTGGCCGAAATCAGTATGCGCGAATATTTCTTCGAGGAATCCAATGCGAACTTGTCCGGACCGCGTACACCTACGCGCAACGATGGTTCTACGTCCAGGGAGGCTGGTTTCAAGTCCAGTTTGGGTTGGCGCTTGGACCAGGGTACCGTTGATGGCATGGGCCATTTGTTCGTGGCAAGCAATACGGGTCACTTGGTGTTCGTCGACTATGCCGCAAACCCCAACAAGTATATTAACGACAACGTCCTTGTCCATTTGCAGTGGATTGACAACTATTTGGATGACCTTGCTCCGCTTTCCGGTGTGGGCGTCGTGCGTACGGGTGCCAATTCTGGCGAGGATGGCGAGATTTCCAGTGCCATGCAGTACAGTTCTTCGTTCAAGACTATCGAATCTTCGAGCAGCGAACCGGAAGAAGAATCCAGCAGTTCCAAGAAGGTTTCAAGTAGTAGCAGGGCGAAGAGTTCTTCTAGCATGAAGGTGTTTACGAGCAGCAGTTCAAAGGGTTCGTCTTCTTCTGGCGGCACTTCCGGCAGTTCCGGTAGCACCGGTTCCAGCGGTAGCACCGGCTCCAGCGGTAGCATCGGCTCCAGCGGTAGCGTCGGCTCCAGCGGTAGCACCGGCTCCAGTGGCAGCACCGGCTCCAGCGGCAGCAACGGCTCGAGTGGCAGCAATGGTTCGAGTGGTAGTAATGGCTCCAGCAGCAGTGCAAGGCAGGGCTCCGGAACGGATGTGAACCTGAGTTCGAGTTCCTCCAATCGTTATGTTGGCTTTGAAGATACCGAATTGGATATAGGCAATCTTCTGGATTACTACCCGTCGCAGGACAAGTTCGACGATGGAGACTCCATTGTTTCTGAATCTGTGGTGTTGCTCCCTGTAGATACGGCGAAGGGCGTTCCCGGCTCCATTACGGTGGGCGAGAATACCTATTTGCTCAAGAACAATCCCACGGGAACCAAGTTGGATCTCCGTTATAATGCGAACATCGATTCCGCCCAGGTCGGACAGTTGGTCGCCATCACGTTGAAACAGGATCAGGTCAAGAGGGTCTTTGGCGACGCCGTGGATTCTCTCATCCTGGCTACGGCATCCGGCTTGACTCTTATCGATCCGGACAGTCCGGCTCCCAGCGACACGATAACCGTGGCAAACGATGAAAGCGTGACTTTCTGGGTGACTACGGATACGCCTGTGAGCGGTGGAACGATCATTGTTGCCGACAAGGACGGCAAGGTCATTGTTATCGACAACATCAATTTCTACGATCCTATTCCTGATGCCGACAAGGGTTTCATCAAGGATTCCGACGACGATGCCGTGCTGGACTACGTGGAAATTGTGCTGAAGGATACTTTGGAACCCGGGTTGAGGGTGGCGTCTGTTTCCTTTGTGGTCAAGGGCGACACCTTGCCGGCGTCGAACGTTCCGGAACTGGGCTCGGTGACGGTGCAGCCGAATGCCTATGAGACGAGGAAGGTGAACACGATACAGTTGGATGTTTCCGACCTGAAGTTCCCGGACAAGTTCCCCAAGGACGTCTACGCCATTATTACGTATGCCAACGAAGACGATGCTCTCTATACGCGCACGGTTCCCATAACGGAAATGGGCAGCCAGATTATCAAGGCTGCCGAGGCTATCACCAACAAGAAGGGCAAGGATTCCCTGTTTGTGCGGTTCAACGTAGACCTGATTCCGGCTGACCTTGCGGAACCCGAGATGCTCATAATGCTCAAGCAGAATGCAAAGCGTTTTGGCTTTGTCGGTCAGATTTCCAATGTCTACATGCCGAGCAAGGATCTTGTGATTTTTGTGGGCGATTCCCTTGGCTTGAAGGGAGGCGACAAGGATAGCGTTTCGCTGTACCCGACGGTCACCTTCAACAACATGCCTTACATCACCGCGGATGAATACGACAGGGAAGTGCCGGTGACGGTGCAAACGCGCCTGCCCTCCGTGAAGAACTCGGAATACTGGGATACCGATGGTGACGGCATCCTAGACAAGATTGTGACGAATTTCAGTGGCAAGTTGACTTCGGAAGACGTGTCCATGCTCTATATGACCTACCCGTGGTACAGCGACCGTGGCATGCTTATACAGATGCAGGCGAATCCCGACGACTTTAAACTTTCCGAGGATTCCCTGAGTATAGAATGGAATGTGTTCTCCACGACGAAGATCGCCGCCAATGTGACAAGCATTAGCGAGGATTTGCCCGATGCCACGCTGTTTACGTATTACTCCGTGCTTGGCGAAACGTTCATTTCGGAGGAAGCCGCACCGCTCGTCGACAAGATGTCGCCGGTGATTGCCGCCGCCACTTTGAATTACGGCCAAAAGGCCGATACGCTGACCATTGCGTTCTCCGAACCTATTCTCTACAAGGACTTGGAAGGCCGCGACTTCTTCTCGTATATCCACGGCAAGGACACTATAGACTTGCTGCCCAAGGATATCGAATGGTCCCAGAATGGAAAGTTCGCCAAACTTATCCTGGACGGTAGCATTTCTACGATATTGCCGGGAGATTCCCTGATGGTGACCAAGGGTGCCAAGGACAATATCCGCGACAACTTTGGCAATATCGCAGGTGAAAATCCGCAGGCGGTGGTCATCGCCGGCCTGTTGAACCACCTCGTCGAAGCAACGACGATGGGTTCCTTCGATATCAATGATGATAAGGTTGTCGCCGAAGACGATTCCAACAGTTACACCATGAAAACCGTAAGTTCCGTAAATCTGCGTTACCTCCCTGCGTCTACGACTAAGGAAGATATGGAGAAGGAAGGGGCTCTGGGTCAATTGGTGCAGTTGGGCGAACGCTTTGTGCCGCAACTTTTGGACCGTGCACAGATTTCTGCGGATGGAACTGTAGACCCGTCCGTGCTGGATTCCCTGGATCCTGAAAAGGTCTACATCACGTTCGTGGTGAGTTACTACGATCACCTTGGCCAGTATGTGAACGATACGACCATCCAGGTGCCTTGCAACAGCCCCAAGTTTGGCGGCAATTGCCTTGCCACCGACAAGAAGGTGTTCGTGAACTGGAACTTCAAGGACCACAATGGAAGGTTCGTCGGAACAGGCATCTACATGGTACAGTTCAAGATGCTCGTGCGCTACGAAAACAGGACTATCGAAGAAGAAATCAAGGACAAGTGGGGTGTCCGCCGCAAAAAGAGCAAGAGGTAGCCGCAATTGTAAAAGGGACTCCCGCATCGCGGGAGTCTTTTTTTTTATGAGGGTTAAACAAAAGCCCTCGCAAAAATGCGAAGGCTTTTATGGAAAAATATTTTTCCGATTCCGCTGTTACTTGTTGATGGCGGCGAGGAACGCGTCCTTCTTTTCTTGGAGGAATTCCTTGCTGTTGTATTTGCGGATACGGCGCAGGGCCTGGTCGCGCAACTGGCGTACGCGTTCGTGGGAGATGTTCATGGATTCGCCCACTTCGCGAAGGGTTTGCGGTGCTTCCTGGTTGATGCCGAAAATTCCGGTGATTACCTTGGCTTCGCGTTCCGGAAGTTGTTCCATGAGGTCGCGAGCCAGGGCTTCGACGCTCTGGATTTCGGAATCGGCTTCGGGATTCGAGGCTCCGCTGTCCGGGAGGACTTCGGCGTAGGTTGCCTTGGAGTCTGCCTTCAAGGGGCTGTCGAACGAAACGCCGCGCTGGCCAATCTGGATGAGTTCGCGGATTTCTTCGTTGATTTCTTTACCGCGGGACTGCTCGTGCAGAGCCTTGCGCACGCGGAGGTGCTGGTTTGCGGGCAGGCGAATCAGGTTACCCTGTTCGTTGATGGCGCGGGTGATGTAAGCCTTGATCCACCAAACGCCATAACTGATGAATTTGAGACCGCGGTCGTATTCGAAGGATTCGATGGCGCGTACGAGTCCCATGGCGCCTTCGCTGACCAGGTCCGGCAGGGGAATCGGGCATCCACGGTACTGGATGGCCACCTTGAGCACGAACCTCATGTTGGCGGAAATGAGTTTTTTGCGGGCAATTCTGTCGCCTTCCTTGGCTTTTTTAAAGAGGATTTGTTCTTCTTCTCGTGAAAGCGGTGCAGTGCGTCTAATATCTTCTAGGTAGCGTTTTAGTGTGGTGTCTGTAGAGTCAATATGCATTTTAATTCCTTGCACTCTAAATATCGCTTTTTTATTAGCAAGTTGTGTGCCAAAAGTGTAAAATTTGCCTAGCAAACAGAAAAAACTTGATTTTTCCGAGAATTTAGGGTTGTCATTCTTGGTGTGTCGACTATACAATATAGAAAAAACGCACATTTTGTCATCTTTTTTGTACATTTGTTGTAAAAAGAAAACAATTGCTAATCGGACGACTAATCCCCGGTTTGCATATCCGCCCTCCTTTTTTTTCGTATATTTTGCGCGTTATGTCGATTAAAGAGCCCGATCAGTCAGTTTGGAACCGTTTTTGGCAGAAAAAGAACGATATGGATAAAGTCTATCCGTCGTCCCCTTCTGTTTTGCATGCAATCAAGAAGAACTTCAAGTTGGAAGGCTTGAAGGTGCTGGAGGTTGGCGCCGGTACCGGTCGCGACAGCGCGGAACTCGCAAAACTCGGTGCCGACGTCTATGTCCTCGACTTCGCCGAAAACAGTCTGAAGATTGTGGACGCCCTCAGGAAACAGGAAGACTTTCATGGCAAATTGACTCTGGTTCGTGGCGATGCGTTCAAGTCCCCGTTCCCGGACAATACGTTCGATTTGGTGTTCCACCAGGGGCTTGCGGAACATTTCAAGGATTCCCTTCCGCTGGTCCAGGAAAACTTTAGAATTTTGAAGCATGGCGGCTGCTGCCTTTGCGATGTGCCCCAGACGGTCCACCCCTACACGGTTATCAAGCACATTCTGATTGCCATGGACAAGTGGTTTGCCGGTTGGGAAAAGCAGTTCACCATGTCGCAACTCAAGAAACTCATGAAGGATGCTGGCTTCGAGTGCGAGTACGCTTACGGCGACTGGATGCGCCCGAACCTGTTCTACCGCATGCTCCGCGAATTTTGTTTCAAGGTCGGTGTGGAACTCCCCAAGTATCCGATGCAGGGCTCCGCGTTCCAAAAGACCAAGGACAAGATTCTTGATGCGTTGCAGTCGGTTCCGGTTATGCACTATACTCAGTTGAGCATTGGAGTTATCGGTCGCAAGCCGTAGTTCGTAAAAATTCAAAATGTCCATCAACCCTAAACAGAAGTCGTTCCTGGTGTTCTGCCTGAAATTGGTAGTGACACTGGTTCCTGCTTACTTTGTATATAGGAACATCGTGGGCGACCCTGAATGGGATATCGGCGACCTGTACAGGCTGTTCTCGTGGAATAGTGTTACGCCATTGGTCCTTGCATTGGTGTGCCTTGCGGTTTCGAATTTTACGGCGTGCCTGCAGTGGAAACTTTTACTGGAACGTCAGGGCGTGCGCCTCACGTATGGCCACTTGCTCAAACTGTATTACGTTGGCCTGTTTTTCAACAACTTCATGCCGGGCAATGTAGGCGGCGATGTAAAAAAGATTTACGATATTCGCATGCAGGGCGGGCAGGATTCCGTTGGCGCAGGGCTTACGGCGACTTTTTTTGACCGACTGTACGGGTTGTTCTTTGTGACTCTTTTTGCACTGGGCATGGGCGTGCTGTTCTTTATGCACGACGATGCGCAACATGCTTTTATGTGGCCGTCCATCTGGATTTTTCTTGGATTCTGTGCCATGTTCGCTGGGCTTTGCAGCAGGCGCCTTGGACGCCTGTGCTGTAAACTGATGTCCAGTTTTTTGCCCGCGCGCATTCAGGAACGGTTGCTTCGCATGTTTAACCGTTTCCAGTATTTCCGTTCGGTCAAACTTTGGGTGCAGATTTCGCTCTTGTCGGCGGTGACGCAGTCCCTTAGAATTTTCGTGCACTACTATTGCGGCATCGCTTTGGGTGTGGACCTTTCTATTTCCTGGTATTTCTACTACATTCCGCTGGTGGCGATTGTGAGCGCTCTGCCCATATCGATTGGTGGCTTTGGACCTCGCGAGTTCCTGGCGCAGTCGCTGTTCGCACGGGCCGGAGTGGCCAGTTTGGAATCGGTAGTCATACAATTGCTTGCTTACTTTGTAAGCCTGCTGTTGAGCCTGTTTGGCGCATTTGTCTTCTTGCTCGGAGGCAAACCCCAGACGGCCGACCATGAGGCTCGCTAGCCTTATCTTTGCTAGATGTTTCGGCGCCCGTTGCGTGCCGTGATTCCATCGAGGTTTCTATGGATGCTTCCGGCATATTGCAGGGGCTGAATAGCGATCAGCGTGCGGCGGTTCTGCACGACCATTCTAAAAATGCACAACTTTTGATTTTGGCGGGGGCGGGTTCCGGAAAAACTTCTGTGCTGACCAAGCGCATCCAGTATAGAATCGCTTCGGGGGTGGATCCCGAAAAAATACTTGCGCTTACATTTACCGCGAAGGCTGCTGCCGAAATGCGGGAACGAGTGCAGGCGCTGTTCCCGGATGCGGGTGTGCGGCTCTGTACGTTCCATTCGCTTGCACTGTTCATACTGCGCCAAAAAATCAATGGAGTGTTCGCCTACGAACTGGTGGGGTTCAAGAAGCCTCCCGTGCCGCAGGATTCCGTTGGCCGTGAGTTCCTGGCGCAGTTGACCGCCTTGAAAATTCCGACGGGTGCGCTCAATCGCGAGGAACTCTTTGCAGATGGTTACTCTGGAGCGATTCTTGGCAAGTTGAAACGTTTGCGCCAGTCGGTGCTGGATTCTGGGTCCGTGGTCTTTGAGGACTTGATTTACCAGGCGATAAACCTGCTCGAAAACAATGAATGCGCCCGGGCTTTTTTCAGGAGTCAGTGGGCAGAAATCATGGTCGACGAATACCAGGATATCAATCCGTCGCAGTACCGATTGGTGAAGGCGTTGCTTGGCGACCGCAGGGAACTGTTTGTAGTGGGCGATGACGACCAGGCCATTTACGGATTCCGGGGCGCAGACATCGGGAACATCAACCGCTTTTGCGACGATTTCAAGGAGAGTACGCTTATCCGCCTGGAGTGGAACTACCGCTCGGTGCCGAGTATTTTGCATTTGGCGAACGGCATATTCGAGAACAAGCCGCTGAGGCTGCGGAAGGTTCTGCGTGCTGGGAACCTGAACGGGTCGCATGGTAATCCGCTGTACAAGGAAAACCGCGAGCCCGAGGTCTGGGTAAGCGAAAACCCTGTCGAGGAAATGCAGAAAATCGTTTGCTGCATGAAGGAACTTCGAGTGTCGTACGATTTGCAGTGGAAGAACTTTGCTATCCTGGTACGCTACAATCGGCAGCGCCTGTACTACGAGGAGGCGCTGAAGGAACTGGAAATTCCGGTGGCGGGTACGGAACTCCCTGATGGCGAAACTCTTGAAGACGGCGTGCATGTAGAAACGGTGCATGCTTCCAAGGGGTTGCAGTATGCGGTCGTCTTTTATGCGGGGCTTGCCGAAGGATTGACCCCCGGCGAATGTACCGGGAATGCAAAACAGCGTAAAAAGCAGTTGGACGAGGAACGACGGTTGTATTATGTGGGGGTGACCCGGGCCGAAGCGTACCTGATTTTGTTATATTGCAAAAGAAGATTTTGGAAGGGGCGACTGCGAAAATTGAAAATGTCGAGATTTTTGCCTGCACCATCCAAAAAGCCAAGGTGGAAAATGCCTCTCATTCTGTTTAGAATATATGCCCTTACTGTAGTGGCGCTCTTTATGCTCGAGCATATCGTGAAGATTATTTTCATGATGCTGTTCCATCATAGCGAAGTGGATGTCTGGCTCGATAAGAAGGTGCAGGTGTTCGCTGCGTTCTGCATGCGCGTACTGCGCATCGACCTGACCATAGAGGACCAGGCCATGCTGGGCAAGGTGGACTGGAGCCGTCCCGTATTCGTGATGGGCAACCACAATTCCTATTCCGACATTCCCGTGATATTTTTGGCCATTGAACGCACCGTCGGCTTTATCGCCAAGAAAGAACTCCAGATGGTACCGTTCCTCAGTTTTTGGATGCGCAAGGTCGGCTGCATTTTTGTGAATCGCGAAAAGGGCGGTGGCGCTGCTAAAATCCGCGAGGCGATGGCCAAGGGGAAGGTTCCGAGACTGTTCATTTTTCCAGAAGGCACTCGGGGCAAGGACGATTCTCTGCGCCCCTTCAAGAGTGGCGGATTCCGGCTTGCCATAGAATCGAATGCGACGATTCTCCCTGTGGCGATGAAGGGGACCGGCGATGTCTGGGAGCGCCGCAAGGATTCCGGTCGCGTCAAGGTGTGGGTGAAAATTCTGGAACCGCTCGATGTTTGCGCGCTTAAGCAGCAAAAGGCCGAACTGGAACCTCGCAAGGACTTGATGCATGTCGTGCGCGAACGCATGGAGGCCGTGCTGTGATTGGGGTCTTTGATTCCGGCTTTGGCGGGCTTACCATTTTGAAGGACTTGCGCAAGGCTCTTCCGCAATACGACTTCCTGTACTTGGGCGACAATGCCCGTGCACCGTACGGATCCCGCAGTTTCGAAACCATTTACCGTTACACGCTGGAGTCGGTTCGTCAACTGTTCAGCCGTGGCTGCCCTTTGGTGATTCTGGCGTGTAATACGGCTTCGGCCCGAGCGCTCCGCAGCATTCAGCAGCAGGTACTGCCGGTGGAGTTCCCGGACCGCAGAGTGTTGGGCATTATCCGTCCCACCGCCGAAGAAATCGGGCGGTTCAGCAAAACTGGTCATGTCGGTATTTTTGCCACTGCGGGCACTGTTTCGTCTAGGAGTTATGTCATCGAAATAGAGCACTTCTTCCCGGACCTCAAGGTGACTCAGCATGCATGCCCCATGTGGGTGCCGTTGGTGGAATGCGGAGAATCCCTTTCGGAGGGCGCGGAATACTTTGTGAAAAAGGACGTGGCCGCCCTTTTGAAAGAAGACCCGGAAATCGACACGGTGCTTTTGGCCTGCACCCATTACCCGCTTTTGGAAAAGGCGATTCGCAAGGCCCTGCCGCCGGAAGTGCGTCTGGTGTTCCAGGGGGACATCGTGGCGGGGAAGACTGTCGACTATTTAAAGCGCCATCCTGAGATGGAGGTCCGGCTTTCGAAAAGCGGAAAAACTGCTTTTTTGACCTCCGATACGGCAAAATTCTTTGAAAAAGGCGCTTTTTTGTTCGGAATGGCAGATATTTCTGCAGAATCGTTGACTTTTTAGCAAGTAAATTGTATTTTGCGTTTAGTTGATTCGAGCGAACCTCCTGAGGTCCGCTTGTTGATGTATTATGTATCACCTTTTTGAGTAATTGGACGTACAATGCCTAAAACACAGATTAATCTCGAAGGTTGGCAGGATTACCGCGGCAACGCTGCCGGTAGCCTGCTTTATGTTGAAACCAGTCACCAGTCCGAAATGCCGGTTCGCGACCAATTGAACGAAAACGACAAGGGCTTTTTCTACGAGCCGAACTACGAGACTAGCACTTATGGTTTGATGAGTTGCTGCAATGTCAAGAATGTCAATGCTATTGTGAAGGCCAAGAGCCGCTATATTCTTTTCGGTACCCGCTACGAAGGCTTGAGCGAATCCGAAATGCGCAATAAGTACCTGATTATGGGCTACATGCGCATCGACAAGGTCAAGGATGTTCGCACACGCCATATCCAGCGCTACATGTCCAATCCGGATTTGCCTGAACCGGAATGCATGCAGATGGAACACAACTGGGCTGTTTACGGACCGATGCGCTTTGTTTCCATGGATGACTCTTTCCTTGTTACCGATGAAATCCTCAAGGACTGGGGCTACAAGGGACATGCTTCCCGCCAACTCAAGGCCGTGTTCCAGAAGGAACACCTGGAACAGATCTTGAACCACCTGAATTCCAAGGAAGACAAGATTGACGAATACATCGCCATCGTGGATGAATTCAAGGAAGCCCTGGCCGAAGGCTAGTCTTTAATTTGTTTAAAAAAAAGGTCACCGTAAGAACGGTGGCCTTTTTTGCTTGCCTCTAGACCTGTTTACTTCTTGACGGCTTTTTGGATGCCGTTAGCCGTTTTCAGAAGGTACATGCCTTGGCGAACATCCAGACGGACGAGGCCTTTTTCATCGATGGCTTCGCTTCTGGAGCCCTGCCACAGCAGATTGCCGTTCAGGTCGAACAATTTGGCTTGTCCGCTGCTCTTGCCGGCAAGGCGGAGGCCGCTTGGAATGGCGGTGGAACCGCCGCAGCCCGTGGCGACAATCTTTGCGATGTAAAGCCCTGCGTTGTCGCTGTTGAACGTGAACTGCGAAGAACCGAAGGCGAGGCCTGTGGAATCGATTTCGTTAGTGAGCGGAACGCTCACTTCGGCCCATGCGCCTGCCGGGGCGTCGTTGCCGTACTGGTAACTGGTCCAGGAACTTCCGCCGGCGCCACCGATGTTCACGGAGGCTGCTTCGGCATCGTCTATGCTACGGACGGTGAATACGAGTTCCTTGCAGACGGTGAGCGGGTCCTTCGCCTTGATGGCGTCGGGGATAGTGTAGATGGCGTGCTGGTAGCCGCAGTCGTCCTGGGCGCAGCCGGCGAGCGGAACCTTCACGTACTTGCTTACGCCGTCGAGCGGGGTGGTCATGAATTCTACGGGCTTCAGGGTTTCGTCGCCGCTCCAGGTGCCTGCGCTAGTCTCGTTCGCGAAGTCCACGATGACAAGCGAGTCGCCGAACTGCTTGGACGGGTCCACGTAGGGTTCTTCGACAGGGACGTCTTCGCAGTTGCCGATGTTGGCGCCTGCGTTAAGCGTGTAGACGAACGTGGTGATGGAAGCCTTGGGAAGTTCGTAGTTTGTACTTACCGCAATGGGCTTGCTCTTGTCGCCGTTTTCGACGGACTGGATGGCGAATGCGCCTGTGTAGTTCTGTACGATGGGAGCGGACAAGTTCACGGCGGAACTGTTCTTGTTGATGGCGATGACTGTAATCGAATCGCACCCTGCACTACGGAAGGCAACGGTAAGTACATTCTTGTCGTCGGAAGTCGCATCGACTACGCGCCAGCCCGGGTTCACGAACTTGGAGTAGTGGCGCATGGCGTGGTATTCGGGGTTAATGTAGAGTTTGCCTTCCTTGCAGTCGGCGCCCCAGCCTTCGCCCGGGCAAACACCGATGAGCTGGCCTTGCGGACCTCCCCAGAAGAGCATCCATGCGATGTAGCCGTTCAACTTGCCGCTGGTGAAGCCCACTTGCATGATATGGGCGAGGCCAATCATGTCCTGTTCGCGGACGGCGTCGAGCATGGTGCAGAATTCCGTCATGATGATGGGCTTGTCGTCGCTGCCGTAACTTGCGGCAATGGCGCTCATGGGCTGGATGTAGTTTTCGGGGTGCAGGTAGTTGTTGCCGGAATCGTCGTTGCCGTCGCCTGCGTGGTAAAGATGGTAGGCGTAGCCGTCCAGGTTCTTGCTGTCCAGCACTTTCGCGTATTTTTCAAAGTTGTTGTAGCCGATGCCGAGCGGTTCCGGTCCGAGAATCTTGGGCGGGTTCGGGAGCGAATTCATGGAGTCGCGGACGGCCTGGAGCGCCTGCTTGTAGCCGGCGATTTCGCTTGTCTCGGTGGGTTCGAACAACGTTTCTTCGTAGGGGGCTTCCATGTCCGGTTCGTTCTGGAACGAGATGTAGTCGGGGGCTATGCCCATGTCGGCGTAGGCCTGGTACGAATTTTTCCACCAGTGGGCGAATTCGCTGTAAACGAATTTGCCGTAGGGGTCGGTGGAGGAGGGCTTCAGTGTCTTGTCTTTTTTGGAACTTCCGTCGTTTCCGTTTACGCTTCCGCTCGGCTTGAGTCTGCCGGGGGCGGACCAACTGGACATTTCAATTTTGAGATGGTTGCCGAGACGTTCCTTGCCCGCCTTGGCGATGGCGATGTCGTCGGCGACGCTTGTCGTATCTTCTTGTTTCCAGTTGCCGAGACGCAACAGCGATAGGTTCAGGCCTGTGAAGGCTGTATCGAAGAAGTCCTTTTTGAGGTCGGGCTGCATGGCGGTGACCCAACTCTGGTAGTAGGCGCTTGCGCCGCCGAAGCCGACGATTTTCTGTTTGGTAGATGCGGGATCCACCGCGATGGATGCTGCGAATGCACTTGTGGCAACAAGGGATGCCGCCATTATTAAATGGTTCATGATAACTCCTTAAACATACTCTAGATAACAAGATAATAAAGAAAAATAAAAAGCGCTTTAAAAAAAACGGGCGACTTGCGTGAGCAAGTGGTAATGGCGATGGAAAAGGAGGGTATTAGGGAGGGGCGGAGCCTTCCCTAGTCGTAAGCGACTTGCGTGAGCAAGTCGCGTTAATATGCGCCATCGCCCTTGAATACGACTTTGAATGTCTTGAGGATGAGCTTGATGTCGTCGCCGATTTTGCCGTCGCGACGGATATAGTCGTTGTCCAGGCGCATTTGGCCTTCGAACGGAATGTTGCTGCGACCGCTGACCTGCCAAATGCAGGTGAGACCTGGCGTTACAGACAAACGCATGCGATGCCACGGCTCGTACTCGGCCACTTCGGATGGAATTGGCGGACGCGGACCCACAATGGACATGTCGCCCTTGATGATGTTTATCAACTGCGGGAGTTCGTCGAGGCTGAACTTGCGGAGCACGTGTCCAAAAGGATAAATGCGCGGGTCGTTCTTCATCTTGAAAGTCTTGCCGCCAGTTTCGTTCTGGGCCATGAGTTCTTTTTTGCGTTCCTCGGCATCGGCGTACATGCTACGGAACTTGTACATGGTGAACAATTTTCCGTTTCGCCCGACACGAATCTGCTTGAATATGATGGGCCCCTTGGGGTCGCTAATCTTGACGGCCAAGGCGCAGAACAGGAGCAGCGGGGAAAGCACGACAAGGGCAAGCGACGTGCAGGCGAGGTCTACGACGCGCTTGATGATGTGCCTGTATCGAATGGTGTGGGGGTGAACCCAGATATCCGAGAGGTTGAGGCGCGAAAGGGTGAAGAAACTTCCGTTGGTGCTGTTGAATTCCTTCAACTTGCCGTCCAATTCCAGGTTGTCCTTTTCTTGCAGGCCGGTGTACAGGTAGGCTTGGAATATCGGACTCTTGGGCTTGTGTCTCAAGGCCTGGATGAGGCCCGCGTCGTTCAACTTGTGGAGCATTTCCTTGCGGATTGCTTCCAACTTGGAGAGGTCGGAATTCAACATGATCACGCCGATACCGCTACCGTCGCTCAGGTAGCCAAGGACATCGATGAACTTGAGGTGCGAAAACAGCGTGAGCATGCTGATTCGCCAGGTCTTTTCAACCGTGCGTGATGGGCGGCCCCAGCCGAAAAAATCGTACTGGTGGGAGTAAATCTTTATGAACAGGAAGGGACGACGGGTACGGTTTGCACGCAAGAACTCCTCGTTGAGACGAGTCCTGAATAGTCGTGCAGGGTACACGATGTTTTTCAGTTTTTGCTCGGTGAGCAAACTGTCTATCGCCGGATTGGATATTTCCTGTTCCATATCATAAATATAGTATTCTTTTTTTTGAGTGTTTTTCTAAATTTTAGTCCGTATAATTTTAATCTGGAGACGCTATTATGTTGCGTATTGGTTTAATTGGCACAGGCACCGTTGGTGGTGGTGTCATTCAAATTCTTGAACAGAAGATTGCCGAATACAAGGAAAAGTTGGGAGTCGAAATGGAATTGGCATGCATTTGCGCCAAGTCCGATGAAGAAGTTGCTCCTTACAAGGCAAAGGGTTACAAAACTTCCACAAATGCCGACGAGATGATTGCCGGCAACGACATCGACGTGCTGGTGGAACTGGCCGGTGGCTACAATATGCCCCGCAAGTGGATTCTTGCCGCTCTCGAAAGTGGCAAGCATGTGGTGACCGCCAACAAGGCGCTTCTTGCCAAGTACGGTCACGAAATTTTCCCGCTTGCCGCCAAGAAAGGCCTGCATGTGCTGTTCGAAGCTGCCGTGGGCGGTGGCATTCCCATAATCCGCAGCCTCCAGGAAGGCTTGCTCGGCTCCACGGTCGAAAGCCTCAGTTGCATCATCAACGGTACCTGCAACTACATTCTTAGCCGCATGGCCGACGAAGGCCTGGACTTCGATGTCGTGTTGAAGGACGCCCAGAGGCTCGGCTTTGCCGAAGCCGACCCGACTTTCGATATCGAGGGCATTGACTCCGCCCACAAGACCGCCCTCCTTGCAAGCCTTTGCAGCGGTCACCGCGTGGATTTCGAAAAGATTAACGTTACGGGTATTTCCAAGATTACCGCCCAGGATATTGCTTTTGCCAAGGAACTCGGCTGCTGCATCAAACTGCTCGGCATCTACAACCGTGATGGAGACCGCGTGGACGCTCGTGTGCATCCGTGCCTCGTTCCCATGGACCATCAGCTTGCCAGCGTGAACCGCGTGCTGAACGCTGTTTACCTGCAGTGCGACAACTTGGGTGAAACTCTCCAGACCGGCGCCGGCGCTGGCCGCTTGCCGACAGCCTCCGCCGTTGTGGCCGACCTCGTTTCGCTTGCCCGTGCAACCGACATGGGCAGTCGCAGGGCGCTCCCCATGGGCTGGTTCAACCTCGAAAACTCCGCCAACCTGGTGCCCATCTCCGAAACGACCGCCCGCTACTACCTGCGCTTCACCAGCCGTGACGCTTGTGGCGTGCTCGCAAAGATTACGAGCATCCTTGCCGAAAACAAGATTTCCATCGAAACGATTATCCAGAAAAACGTGAAGGACCCGGGCAAGGTCTCTATCGTTGTGATTACCGAGAAAACTCTCGACAGCAAGGCCAGCAAGGCTGTGGATGCCGTGAATTCTCTCCCGGAAATCGTGGAAAAGAGCCAGGTCATCCGTTTTTTGGCTTAGTCCCTTTTTGTAGTTTATAGACTATGATCCGTGCAACTACATTGGAACGAATCCTCCTAGTCCTGTCGGACTTCGCTGCCTTGGCGATTTGTTTCGCCTTGGCTTTTTGGGTGCAGTTCCATAGTGGCTGGATTGCCGACAAGTTCGATCCCAGCAAGACTATCGACCCGTACTGGGGGATGGGGCTCGTTCTCAACGTGTCCTGGATATTGCTGTTTGTTTGTGCCGGGCTTTATCGTTCCTGGCTCCTGAATTCCAGAACTCACCAAATATTGCGCGTTCTGCGGGCGGTGGCCGTCGGCATCGTGCTTATAATAGTTTGTCTGTTCGGCACGGAATTCCTGGGCAAGGTTTTCAACAATCAGCCACTGGTCCATGACTACATTTACGGTTCCCGTTTTCCTTGGATATTCATTTACGGAGGGTCGGCCATTTTGCTGGTGGCAGGCTTCCGTATGTTCATCTATCTGTGCCTGCGCGGGCTTTTGCGCCTGGGTTATGGGGCTAACAACATCCTGGTTCTCGGGGCGACCGAGTCTGGAAAGAAGATTGCCGAATCCCTGGCTAAGACTCCTGAACTGGGACAGCGCGTGGTGGGTTTTGTAGACGAACGATTCCAGGTGATAGACAGGGAATTTGCCGGAAAGCCTGTGATGGGCAAGTATTCCGATTTGCCCACCCTCGTAAAAAAGCACAGGGTGAGTGGCATTATCATCGCGCACGACAGCAATTCTCCCCAGGAGATAACCCGTGTGCTGGTGTGGATTTGCGAACTTCCGTTGCATATATACATAGTACCCGAACTTTATCCCGTGGTGAACGGCCGTTTCAAGGGAAACCTTGTACACGGCTTTGAACTTCAGGAACTCTTCGCCTTTACCATGCCGCCTTGGCAGGTGCAGGTGAAACGCATTATCGACATTGTGTTTGGCGCCTTCTTGGGCTTGTGCTCGATTCCGGTTTGCCTTTTCGCCGCCATAGCCATTAAACTGGATGACCGTGGCCCCATATTCTATTCGCAGGAACGCATTGGCCTTTATGGGAAACCTTTCACTGTGTACAAATTCCGCACGATGCGGACCGATGCCGAGAAGTTTGGTGCCCAGTGGGCGACGAAAAAAGATCCGCGCATTACCCGCATCGGACATTTTTTGCGCAAGACCCGTATCGATGAACTTCCCCAGATTTTGTGCGTTCTCAAGGGCGATATGAGCATGGTGGGCCCGCGTCCGGAACGTGCCGTGTTCATTGGCAAACTTCGTGAACAGATTCCTTTCTACATTAGCCGCCTCAAGATGAAGCCTGGGCTTACCGGCTGGGCGCAGGTGCGTCACCATTACGACACCAGCATCGAGGATGTGCAGATAAAGTTGCAGTACGACATGTACTACTATGAGAACATGAGTTTGCTTTTGGACTTTCAGATACTTGTGCGTACGGTCTATGTCGTTTTAACCGGCAAAGGAGCGCAATAAGGTTTGAGGGCGTTCGCTCTGCTCACTTTGAGGTGTGAGGTCGGGCTTCGCCCTTTGTGTTGAATAATGGCGGCTACGCCGCGAGAAAAATGCTCATACCTCAGAGCGAATGCAATGAGCGGCCTCGTAGCTCACAACCTAAAACCGAAGGTTAAAATATGTACGGCGATAATTCTACTCCAGTTTTCCCCACAGAAGATGCTCTTACCATGATTCGCTTGGCTTTGGCCGAGGACGTGCGCACGGGCGATGTCACTAGCGAATGGACCATTCCTGCGGACCAAAAACAGCACGCCCGCCTGATTGCAAAAGAAGACGGCGTTCTCGCAGGCCTCCCGGTGATTGAACTTGTGTTCAAGGAACTCAAGGCGAACGCCACGGTGACTCTCCACAAGAAAGACGGCGACGTGGTGAAGAAGGGCGACTTGATTGCCGAAATGGACGGTACGACGCACGAACTTTTGACAGGCGAACGCACACTCCTGAATTTCATTCAGCAACTCTCCGGCGTGGCGACTGTAGCTCACACGTTCCAGGAAGCCTTGAAGGGCGGGAAGACGAAGGTCCTCGATACGCGCAAGACGGTGCCCGGATTCCGCACTTTGCAGAAGTATGCTGTGCGCGTGGGCGGTGGTTCCAACCATCGTATGGGACTTTTCGACATGGTCCTGGTGAAGGACAACCACATTGCCGCTGCTGGTGGCGTGCTGGAAGCCTTGGCCGTCGTGAAAAAGAATAACACGCAGAACTTGATGGTCGAAATGGAAGTGGAAAACTTCGACCAACTGCGCGCTCTCCTCAACAAGGGTGTCGATGTGATTATGCTCGACAACATGAGCAACGAGATGATGGCTGAAGCCTTGAAGATAATCAAGGAAAGCGGTGACAAGTGCCTGGTGGAAGGTTCCGGCAACATGACTCTGGAACGCGCCAAGCAGATTGCCGACCTCGGCCTCGACTTTATCTCGGTGGGCGCTTTGACCCACAGCGTGAAGGCCCTTGACATTTCGATGAGAATTTAGGTGTGAGGTCGGCCCCTTGGGCCTTTGAGGCTGAAGTATGCTTGAAGATAAAAGGTGAGAGAATAAATTGAAAAACGTAGTGAAAAATCAGTCCAAGGCTCCAAGGAAGCAACCGCTTACTTTTGTTGTGGACGTGGGTAACTCGCACACGGTTCTTGGCATTTTCAAGGGCGACAAGGTGGTGGACCATTGGCGCCTGACCACTCGCAAGGAAACGACCAGTGACGAAGTGATGAACCGCATTGGCGGACTCATTCGTTTTTCCAAGATCAAGCCGGAAGAAATTACCCATGTGGGGCTTTCTACCGTGGTGCCTGTCCTGGAACGCCCGTGGATCAAAGCCTTGCAGACTCTTCTCAAACGCCCAGTACAGGTGGTGAGTTCCAAGAACTGCCTTGAATGCCCCATTGCATATCCGAACCCGGCCATGCTGGGTTCCGACCGTCTTTGCAACGTGATTGCGCTCAGGGACCGCGGCTTGAAGGACGCCATCGTGGTGGACATGGGCACGGCGACGACTTTTGACGTGATGAAGGACGGCGGTTTTGCCGGCGGTATCATTATTCCGGGTATCAGCGCTAGTTTGGATGTACTTACCGAGAAGGCCGCCCGCCTTTTGCCGGTGAGCATCGAATGGCCCGAAAAGGTCATTGCGAATAACACGGATGACGCCATCCGCGCGGGCCTTTTGTACGGTTTCATGGCGGAACTCGAAACGCTCGTTGCTAAAATCAAGGCCGAGATGGGCAAGAAAAACGTTCCCGTGTTTGCGACGGGTGGCTGGGGCCAGATGGTGATGGGGCACAGTAAAGTAATCGATACGTACGACCCTTACTTGACCCTGAATGGCGTGCGCTTGGTGGCTTTGCGCGGTGATTCTGCGGCTGCTGTGGAACGCGACGCCGAAGAAGAGTAACTCCCTCTTTTTGCATTTGTTATATTATTCCATAGAATATTTTTTGGAGTTGCTATGCGTTGTTTAGTTACCGGCGGTGCGGGATTTTTAGGGAGCCATCTTTGCGAAAGGCTTTTGGATGATGGTCACGAGGTTATTTGCCTCGATAACTATTTCACGGGCCGTATGGCGAACGTGGCGCATTTGCGCGATAACAAGAGTTTTGAACTCATCCGCCACGATGTGACGGAACCGATTCTCTTGGAAGTGGACCGCATTTTCAACTTGGCTTGCCCGGCGAGCCCGATCCATTACCAGTTCAATCCGGTCAAGACCATCAAGACTAGCGTGATGGGTGCCATCAACATGCTCGGCATGGCAAAGCGCGTAAAGGCCCGCATTTTGCAGGCGAGTACGAGTGAAGTTTACGGCGACCCGGCTGTGCACCCGCAGACCGAGGACTACTGGGGAAATGTGAACCCGATTGGCATCCGCAGTTGCTACGACGAAGGCAAGCGCGTTGCAGAGACTCTCTTTATGGATTACCATAGGCAGAACAATGTGGATATCCGCATTGTGCGCATTTTCAATACTTATGGCCCTAGAATGCTTGCGAACGATGGCCGCGTGGTTTCGAATTTTATTGTGCAGGCGCTGAAGGGCGAGGACCTCACCATTTATGGCGATGGAAGCCAGACGCGCAGTTTCTGCTATGTGGATGACCTCATCGAAGGCTTTGTGCGAATGATGAACCAGGAACAGATTATTGGCCCTGTGAACATCGGGAATCCCGGCGAGTTCACTATGCTGGAACTTGCGAAGGAAGTGCTCGACCTCACGGGCTCTAAGAGCAAAATCGTGTACAAGCCGCTCCCGGGCGACGACCCGAAAATGCGCCGTCCGAACATTGACTTGGCGAAAAGCGCTCTCGGCTGGGAACCCACGATTCCTTTGCGCGAAGGCTTGAAAAAGACCATCGCCTATTTCGATGAGTTGCTGAAGTCGAACGCCTAAATACTTTTTGTTCTTATAAAAAAGGCTTCCTGAGTTTTGTCAGGAAGTCTTTTTAATTTTGCGTGTTTATTGCTTTTAAAGTCGTGTTTATTGCCGCGACTTTACGTAACGGCTATTTCTTGTTCTTGACGCAACGGATGGAGTAGGCGTTGGTCTTGGGGGCGTTGCTGTAGAACGTGGTCTTTGTCGAGTTGATTTCGATGTAGGAACCCGTCTTGACGCCCGTTTCGCGGGGCAGCCAGTATTGCGCCGTGGTGCCTTTAGCCTTGCTTACGGCCATGTAGAGGGCTTCGTCTGCGTCGTAGTATACGCTGTCGTGACCGAATCCGTCGATGTTCATGCCGAAGTCGGCCTTGCCCGGAGTGGTTGTCCAGTTGTGGTCCACCATCTTGGCGACGTTGTTCGCGTTGGTGGTATAGCCCGAACGTTTGGCGGTCAGGTTGAACATGGTGTTCCATTCGGCGTAGGTCGGAATGTGCCAGCCTTCCATACAGGCGCCCTGGTAGTTGCTGTAGAATACCGTGGTGTCTTCGACAGAGCGGGCGGAGTCGGCGTCTGCGGTAAGGCCCATGGCGGAATGCCAGGTATAGAACAGGTGGTCGGGTTGGCTGGCGAAATCGTCGGCAGTCACGTTGCCGGCCGCGGTGGTGGTGATGTTGGCGTACTGGGATTCATCCGCGAAGTAAACCAAATCTTGCCCTAGCCAAACTTGGTCACCGATGGCGAAGACGGGGTACTTGTATCCGGTGCGTTCGTCTGTAATGGTGTCGGAGGGAATGGCTCTCCAATAGTAGTACGAGGTGTTGAATGGACCTTGGCAAGCGCTTTCGTTGATTCCGTTAAATGCGGTTTTGTCAAGATTGCTTGCTTTGCAAGTGGGCATGTTGTCGTACCATGCAACGGTAGTCCATTTGCGGATGTTGTTTGTTGTGCTGGAGTCTGCAAGGCATTTGTAAATGGTGCTGGAATCGACGCTGATAACAACAGAATCCAATATGGCGGTTCTGCAGTAGCCGTATTTCTTGTCGAAGTCGGTAGGCGTGAACCAATCGCTCTTGTGTGTGGATGAGTCGCAAACGTACTGCTTGTTTTTGAATACGGTATCTATGACGGTTGCTGTGTTGCGGGTGCATGTTCCGACATAGTCAGAGATGGTTGTAGTGTAGTGGTCCCATTTGCCGTAATAGCATGTGAAGGTGAGGGAATCGTTAATGAGGGAGAACGATGTGTCGGCGGGGCAAAAGCCTAGAACCGCTTCAATGCCATCGGCCTTGCGCCAATAGAACTCTGTTGAATTTTTGGCGTCACAGATATACATAGTATCTTTCACCGTTATCGAGGTGTTCATTAATTCCTCGTCGCATATATGTATGGAGTTGTCGGGAAATTTGAAGACGCTTGTTTTTTGCCATACTCCGTTGCTGTTACAGTAGTATTCATTTTTGTCTTGAGCGACGGTTTTTTCCCCGTGGCGCTTGGATGTACAAATGCCGATATCATTCGAAACGTAGGCATTTTGCCATAAACTGTTTTGACAGAGATAGTAGTTGCCATTGTAAAGGACTAAGGAATCTTGGATTTTTGCAGTGCAAAAAGCACCAAGCATTAGTTCCGTCATTCCGGCTTTTTTCCATACGTGGTTATTTTGGCACAGATACAATGTTGAATCCAGGGATACGGTCTTGTTGAAAATGGCGCTTTCGCAGACTCCGTAGACATCAACGACATCGGCTACTCTCCAACCGGTGCTGTCACATACATAAGTTATGTTTTTTGATGTCGCCTTGGCTGTTTTCTTGTAGTTCTTTTCGATGCAAAGCCCTAGTTCACTTTCAGGGAAACTCAACCGAACCCAGCCTGAATCGGTGCAAGCAAAACGGTATTGATTCAAGGTGTATTCTTGGTTGATGTTGTTGAGAGTGCACTCGTCAAGATCGTCCATTAATGCCAATTGCCATTTTCCGCTTTTGCAAATGAAAAGGAGGTCGTCGCCGAACACGTACTTGCAGCCTTCTTCGTAATTGCTGCATCTTGCTTGGTAACTTGAACTTGCTTGGTTCCATTCTTCGTCGTCGCAGTAGTAAGAAGCGGCTTCGCCAATAACATAGATATAGGGGAAGTCGGATTCTTTTTCGCACTTGGGCAAGTCCGAAAGGCTGTCGACGATGGTTTGCGTATTTACGCAACGTATGCTATAGAACCCGCTCGATGTCGCAGAAACGGCTTTCATGTTGCCCTTCTTGTCAAATACGACGGCACTGTCATCGTAGGCCAGATAACTGACCGCAGAATCCAGGCCTGTGCATTCCAAGGTGTCGCGCTTGCTGCAGATGCCGGCATAGGTCAACTTGGCGTCTTCATGCTCGTTGAAATAACGCCATTCCGAAACGCTCGGAAGATTGAAACCGTCGGGACAGGCGTCCCTGTTGTCGTAACCCATGTAAAGTCTGCCGTACTTGGCACACTTGGTGTCGTCGTATTTGTAGCAGGTGCTTTTGAGGTCTGGAAGTTTGACGTTCACGTTGTCGAGAATCCAAGTGTAGATTCCTGTTTTGACGGTGTTGTAGGTCTGACCGTTTCTCTCGTCGACAAACTTGCCCGTGGAACCCGTTTTATATTTGCTCAAGTCGATGTCGCGGGCTTCGGTGATGGCGCCTTCGTGAATTTCCTTTTCTTCGATAGAACCGCTGCTGCCGTCGTTACTGCCGCTGCTGCCGTTGCTGTCGCTGCTTTCTGCGTTTTCTATTTCGTCGTCATTGCTGCTGCTGGAGGAATCGCCGCCGCAGGCGGTAAAGAGCGTGCTGCAAGCGAAAATGGAGCAGATGGTGAAAACAGTCTTGAAAGATGTATTTTTAAAAGTCATGTTCATAATCTGCCTCCCCATTATTCAGAAACCATAGTCCAGGTGTAGTCGTCGCATTGGTATATATAGTTGTTGTACTTGCCCTTCTTGCCAAATCTATCTTTGGTGCAGAATCCCAAGGCGCTTTCTTGGCTTGAAGCGCCGTTCCATTTGTTGTTTCGACATTGATACTCTGCTCCACCATAGGCTTTTACCGTCCCTACAATGGAAGAATCGCAAGTGGGAAGGTAGGATGAATAAGACAACTTGGTCCAGGTTTTCTTGGAGCATTTGTAGGCATAGTCGCCCGCTTCTTTGACAGAGTCTTCAAGTGCTGTGGTGCAGAAGCCGATTTCGGATTCTGGAATGCCGAGGACCACCCAATTCCAATTTTGGCAAATGAGGGATGAATCTCCCGCTTGTTGGATGGTGCTGTCGTTTTCAGTTTTGCAGAAACCTAAAACTTTTTCGTATTTGCTCTTTGCGTGCCATTCATTTGGAGCGCATATGTAAGAGGTGTCGTTGTATGTGACGACTGTGCCAAATTTTACATCGGGGTCTGCGCAGTCGCCGTATTTTTTCGCTACATCGGGAACTTTTGTCCATGAATTTATGATTCCTGGTCTGCAAGAATATGTTGTGTCCCTGACTGTTTTTACATTGTAGAACTTTGTGGAATCGCACGCACCAAAGTGGGCGTAGGCTGTGCTCACATCTTGCCAGCCGTCTAGATAAGAGTTGTAAGGGTCACATTCAAAGAAGTAGTATATGGTGTCGTTTCCGATGGTTTGGTATATGCTATCGATGGCACCTTCGTTTTTGAATGTACAATGCTTTGCTGTTGAAGTGTCCCAAACGGCGTATTTATTCCAATCGTTATAGCCGAGATACATGTAATCTGACAATTTAAGTTCGAGCATCCACTCTGCGCCGGAGCAGTATCGGGTATCTTCTCCGTATTCGATAACCTTGTCTATATTTTTTTCATTGCATTCACCCCCGATATCTTCGATTGTTTGTCTATTCCAAGTAGACGATTCGCAAATATAGGGATATTTATCTTTACTGCTGATTCTTATTTGTCCGTCGTTTTTCTCGTTGCAAATGCCCAGGTAGGCTTCGGTACCGCTAAGTTGGCTCCAATAACTATCGCGGCAAATGTAGTATGTGCCCAAATGGTTGATTTCCTTGCCTTCCTTGAGTTCCGTGCATTCTCCGCCGTAGTCTTTAATTTTTGTGGTACGCCATCCAGTGGAGTCGCAGTAGTAAGGTGTGTGGAGCGTGTCTGCCTTGGTGGTGTCGAATTCACCCATGCGCTCAGAGGTGCATACGCCAATGTCCATTTCCAGTTTGGTCAGTTTTACCCAGTTATAGGACTCCTGATTGATATTGTAAGAGCAAATGTATCCGGTGGAGTCAAGTTCGCTGGTCTTTCCTTCGTTATCGGAATCGCAGGTGCCGAGGTAGTCCGCAATTTTAGCCGTTCTCCATCCGCTGGTGTCGCAGACATAGATGCTTTGTTTGAGCCCCGAAATCAAAGAGTCTATGGTGCCCTGCTTTTTGCTGTTGCAGTAGCCCAGGGAATCTTCGATTGTGGTGAAACTTCTCCAGTCTTCATCTTCGCAGGCGTAACGTTCTCCGTTAAAGAGCAATAGGCCGCCTTCGTCATCTTCGGTACACTTGTCCGGGATGTCGCTGATGGTGGCTAACTGCCAGTATCCGGATTTGCAAATGTAGGTGGTGTCCTTGTAACTAGCGATAACGCCGGTAGAACTGCTGGGGCAATCGTCGGTGAAGTCGTCAACCCAGTGGCTACCCGTGCAGAAGAAGTTGCTGTGTTCTGCAATGACGAAATAGTTCTCGTCTATGTCGCTAGAGGAATTGCATGCGGGCAAGTCGCTCTTGGTGTTTACGATGTAGGTGGAAGAAACGCAGCGCAGGCTGTAGTAGGCGTTCTTGGTGATGTCGTCGAAAGTGGATGACTTGTTGCCTTTTTTGAGGATGTAGATTTTACCGCTGCTGGTCAGGTACTTGGCGGATTCGTCTTGTCCGGAGCATTTGATGTTGCCCTTGCTGCTGGTGTTGCACATGCCGCCGTAAGGGAAATTCAAGATGGAATCGTGCTCGCTGGATGCCAAGCGGAAATTGTCCAAAGCCTTCCATTCATCGACGGAGGGAACGTGGAAACCGCTCGGGCAGGCGAATTCGGCACCTTCTTTCTGGTAGAGCCTGCCGTATTCGCTGCAGTTGATGTTCTCTTCGTCGTAGCAGACGTTTTCGGTGGAGTAACTGTTGTAAGAGGCGTTTTCGGTAGTCCAGATGTAGGATTTGAACTGGACTGTGTTGATGTAGCCGCTGTTGTCGCGGACAGAACCCGTGACATAAGTCGTCTTGGACTTGAGGTAATCTTCGCTGTCGTTGGGGTCGACGTATTCTTCTTGCGAGGAACTTGGAAGAATTTCTTCTTCGTCGTCGCTACTGGAACTCGAATCAGAGCCACAGCCAATCAAAAGGGCGCAGACTGCTGCACCAACCCATATCTTTTTCATCTGTTCTCCTTAACGGAATAATCCGCTTTTCATTTGATTAAAAGATAGAAAATGTTTATGGAAATTTCACCCTAAAAAAGAGCGATATAAGGGGGAATTTGGCTACCGTTTGCAGCCTACAACACTGCAAATGGGGCAATTTTCGACCTTGTGCCCGCGGGCCTTGCACTCGTTTCGGCCAAAGTAAATAATCTGCAGGTGGCGTTTTTCCCATTCTTCGGGCGAAAAAGCCTTTTTCAGGTCGGCTTCGGTCTTTTCGACGCTGCTTCCGTCGCTTAAACCCCAACGCTCCGCCAAACGGTGAATGTGCGTATCGACGGGGAAGGCCGGCTGCTTGAAAATATGGCTCATGATAACGCTAGCCGTCTTGTGGCCGACTCCGGGGAGACTTTCGAGTTCTTCGAAAGTCTGCGGAACGTTGCCGTCAAATTCTTTGATCAGCGCCTGTGATAGTTTGAAGATGTTCGCGCTCTTGGTGTTGAAGAATCCGCAAGGCTTGATGATTTCAGCGATAACGTTTACGCCCAGTTTGAGCATCTTCTGCGGAGTGTCCGCCTTCTTGAAAAGGACTGCCGTCACCTGGTTCACGCGGATGTCGGTGCATTGGGCGCTCAGCACTACGGCCACGAGCATGGTGAAGGCGTTCGTGTAGTTGAGTGGAATGGGCGGATTGGGGTACAACTCGTCCAATTTTTTCCCGATAAAGGCGATTTTTTCTTTTTTGTTCAACATCTTGCTTTGGGCCTGCGTGTCAATGCCCTTCGTGGCGGGCATGCTTCGCAAACTATACGTCGCGGGTGAAGTCCTGCTGCATGTTGAAACTCGGCATTTCGTCGTGGGGGCGGCCAATCTGCACGGCAGGGACTCCTGCGTAGGTCGTATGTGCAGGGACGTCGCTCACTACGACAGCACCGGCGCCAATCTTTGCACCGTCGCCGATGTGAATGTTGCCCAGCAACTGTGCATGTGCGCCAAGCATCACGCCGTTTCCGATTTTCGGGTGACGGTCGCCGACTTCGTTGCCGGTACCGCCCAAGGTGACACCGTGCAAGAAACTCACGTTGTTGCCGACCACTGCGGTTTCGCCGATGACGATGTTCGTCGCGTGGTCAATCAAAAGACCGTGGCCGATTTTTGCGGCCGGGTGGAAATCCATGCCGAACTTGCGGCTCATGATGCTCTGGAGCATCTTGGCGGGGAAGGTGCGGTTCTCGGTCCAAAGGATGTGTGCCATGCGGTAAGTCTGCAAACCCTGGAAACCCTTGAAGAACAGGAGCGGTTCCAGGTAACTGGTGCAGGCGGGGTCGCGCATCACGGTGGCGTTCAAGTCCTTGCAGGCGCTCACGAGGAGTTCCGGGTACTTTGCGTACAGGGCGTTGAACATCTTCTCGAGTTCGTTGCGGTCGATGACTTCACCGGCCAATTGACAGGCGAGGGTAACGGAAAGCATTTCCGCAAAATTCTTGCGGGAAAGAATCTGTTCTTCGAGCATGAGTTTGGAAAGAGGCTCCTTGCTCACCAATTCCACGGCTTCGTCGCGGATGTGCTTTTCCATTTCTTCTATTGTCATGCCGTGCAATATAGTAAAATGCGGGTGGTGTTTGGAAGTGCTGCCTTCAGAAGGATTCGTTGCGAACCATTATAATAGTGCCTGGGCCGGAATCCAGAACCAAGTGGGCCTGAATTCCAGTTCGTAGCAGGCTTCGTAGACGGCTTTTGCCAAGATGTACGGGGCGGCCGCTTGCAAGATTTGATTCGGTGCGACGCCCGAAATTCGGCTGTATCCGGCGATAAAGGCTTGCTCCACGGCGGAACTGTCGCTGTGGGAGCTCGCGGCGGCGTACCTGAAACTGCGAAGCATGCCGGCGATGTCGACGGCGGGGGAGCGGAGGGCGCGTCGGTAGTCTAGCGGTCGAGTCGGCTCGCCTTCGAAGTCGATGATCTTGATGGGCGACGGCGGTTCGGAAATCAGCACTTGGCCCAAGTGGAAATCCCCGTGGATGCGCTGCGGCTTGAAGATGTCGGTGGCATTATCAGAAGCGGTGTTGCCAAGGGTCGCGTTCGCTTGGAAACTGCGTTCAAGTTCGGGGAGGCGTTCCAAGACCTTCTGGCAAAGTTCTACTGGCGAGTTGCCGTCCTTGTTGACGTTTTTAATGGCCTGCTCCAATAACCCGCGCAGTTTTTCAAACGGAACGTCTTCGGATTGGCTTTCTGTTCCGCCAAGGTCCTTTAAAGCCTTGTGCATACGGGCCGTCTCCGCGCCCAGTTCGTCGGCCAATTCCGGTTCCATTCTATTGTTGAACGCGGTCCACGCGTCGTTTGTATCGGTCAGATGTTCTTCCAGAATGCCTATGGTAAACGCCTCTCCAGAAGTGGCCTTGTAACTGCAGTATGCATAAAAATGGGGCGTCGCCAGGAATCCAGCCTTGTTCAAGTGCTCCATGATTTCGGCTTCGGGATGGTTGCCGGCCTGTAAACGCCTGAACAGTTTGAAAAAGAATTTGCCCGGGCTTGCGAATGCGGAGTTGCTCTGCTCCAACGCGAAAGGCTTGATGGTACGCAGATGCTTGGATGGGAGAGGGCAGGTCGCCTTGAAATCGAAATGCCCTTTTTCGGTGGGGAAAACGCTTTTGGTGGCGCCATCGATAAAGGCTTCTTCCAGAATTTTCCCCATTTTATTCTCGTCTTCAACGACGGTGTAAAAGTCCCGGTTGCCGTTTTCGAACAGAACTTCGAGAATGGCGAGAGTGGTGTCGCCGATTTCCAAGGAATCCAGTATTTGAATGGAGCGGATTTTTTCGCCTTTCCCCATGAACCAGCGTCTGTCGCAGATGTCCCACATCTTTTTCATGGGCTTTAAACTAGTAATTTACGGGCGTTTTGAATTATTTGAGGGCCGGGAAATACCCCTGCTTGCGGAGGGTCGCCAGCACCTTCAACTTGTTGGCGAGGGGGTCTGCCGGAAGTTCGTCCAGTACGAACTGGGGAATGCGCTTTTGGGGCTTGAACTGGGGCGGTACATCGGAATAGTCGCCCAGTTGCCAGGCGATAAGGAGTTTGCCGATAAAGGCTTCCCAGGGGAAATTGTCCTTGGAAGTGAGCGTAAAACGGGCCGGTTTTTTGCCATCGCGGGCGTCCAGGACCAAAGAACCGTCCTTGGAGCATGAAAAAAGCGCAGCCTGCCGGGTCTCGTTTTGAGTGGCGGGCTGCGCTATAATTTCAAGAATCAACTGCACGTGGGCCAGATCTTAGGCTGCCAGGAGTTCACGCTGGATTTGGGCGTACTGATAGTGGGAAATCAAGGTGATTTTCAGAATCAGGTCTTGGGCTAGACCGGCTCGGATGAGGGCCCTGGCATAGTTGAGCTTGTTCATGTCGGGTGATGTCATAGGGACCTCGCGGTTAGGGTTGACTTCTCTTTACATTGATAAATTAGCTTTTTTTTACATAAAATCAAGGAAAAAAGGGAACCCAAGGTTCCGAGTGTTAGTATGCTCACAACGTAAAAAATGCGAGCAAAGGCGTTAATTTGTTGATGAATAATGACTTATATGAACAATATTGTTTTCGGGAATGATTTGGGTTGGATTAGGCCAGTGATTTATATCACAACAAAAGTTTACATGCGGCGGTCTTTCAGCACGCAAAAGTCGTTCCGCCATTGTTCCAGAATGCCGAAATCCAGTTCGGCGGAGAGTACGCATTCTTCACCAGCGGGGGCCTTGGCCACAACTTCGCCCTGCGGATTGACGATTTGCGAATCTCCGGTAAAATCCCCTTTTGCCGTTACGTTGTTCACGCCAATCACGTAAGCCTGGTTCTCTATGGCGCGAGCCTTGAGAAGCGTTTCCCAGTGGAGTTTGCGCTTGGCAGGCCAGGACGCTTGTACCGTAAGAAGGTTGGCGCCTGCGACTGTCGCTTTGCGGTAGAGTTCAGGAAATCGCAAGTCGTAGCAGATGGTGGGCGATATGCAAAAATCTTTCATTGCGTACAAAGTAACATTATCGCCGGGAGCGAACGCGGATTGCTCCGGGAAGAACAGGTGCATTTTGTTGTAGAACGCCTTTTCGCCTTTTGCCGTAAAGAATCCGGTACGGTTTGAGAACTTGTGCTTCGCGAATGTCCCGTTCGCTCTGCTTATCCCGCCACCAAGGACGGTGCACCCGGTCTGCTCGGCAAGGCTTGTCAAGAAGGCCGCTGTGGTTTCCATGGGTTGCGCGTCGAAGTTCTCGGCCATTTGCTCTGCCATGCCAGGCTCGTACCCCGTGGCGAACATTTCTGGGAAAACGATGAGGCCCCCCGGTGCAGGGGAGGCGTGTTCCACCAGTTCCCTGGCGTGTTCCAGGTTTTGTTTTTTTGCGCCCGGCGCGCTTTCCATTTGTACGAGGTATACTTTGAGCATGGTTTAAATGTAATATATTACTCTACGAAAGTCGCATTTTCTACATTGTTGTCTATGAGTTCCCGTATTTTTTGGATTTTGACCTTTTGTGCCGTTTTTGCCTTTGCTGCGACGCCTACGGATATCGTCGGTGTTGTGCTTGAGTCGGAGTCCGACTTGCCCTTGGACGGCGTTTCCATAACGTACCGTTCCGGCAAGAATCTTGGCCGCACTGGTTCCGATGGCCGTTTTGAATTGACTGTGGATTCCAAGAACGCTGCCTTGGTGTTTTTCAAGGAAGGCTTCGACAGTGTCGAGGTGGAACTCCAGGACTTTGCGGACTTGCGCGACATGGTGGTTACGCTTTCGTCGAATCTTCGCGACTTGGGTGCGAGTACCGTTATTGGTGGCGGCGAACCGGAAAAGTGGGAACCTGAGCGTACGATTTCGGTGGACAAGTTGGAAGATGCCGCGGGCATGCGTTTCGACCTTACCGAACACTTGAGTCAGATGCCCGGTATTTCGGGACAGAAGGATTTTAGCAGCGCCCTTTTCTACGATGGATCCCGCGCCGAAGACGTGGCGTACCATCTGGGCCGCCTTCGCATACCAAACATGCGCCACTTGGACGTTGGATTCCCCGGCAACCTTTCGGTGGTGAACCCGCACATTTTGAGCGGCATCGAAATTCACGATCACTACGGTAGTGGCCCGATTGGCCAAGGCCTTGCGACTTCTGTGCAGTATATGCCCGAACAGACCAAGGGCGACTGGGGCTTGAAGGGGGCCGCCGGCCTGACTTTGCAAGAGGTTGTTCTGGATGCGCCTTTCTTTATATGGGATAGTTTCCGCTTTGGGTTCCGCAGGCTGGACGACGAAATGCTCAAGAACCTCGGCGAAAAGTTCTTTACCGAATTCCGCAAGCGCGACGGCGACTGCGTGGATGATTGCCGTGTGCAATCCTCCGATCCCTTCGACCTTTCCGCATTCGACGTTTATGCACAGTTGAACGGGTCCGATTCCATGGGTAACACATGGGCCTTGCGCACGTTGTACAGTTCCGATGAATACGCCATCAAGCAGGACACTTCTACTGCCTACGACCAGGTGAGTTCCATCGACATTATCGAAGGCAAGCAAAACTACTTGGTGATTGGAGCCGAATACGCAAGCAAGTTCGGTACGAGCGCACACGCGGGTGTCGTCCGGGAACAGTTGGGTGATACGCTGCGCGATACTACGGGATTCCGCAGTACGGCCAATTCCAAGGAGGGTGCCGCTTTTATCGACGGTTACGAATACAACCATACAACTATTAGCGGTGGCCTGGACAAAAACTTCAAGGGCCACATCCTGGGTGCAGACTTGAGTGGCGCCATTTTGTATGAACAGCATTTTGTGGAACGTAAGTACCCGGATTACGGCGGTTCCATCAAGGACGATTACAAGACGGGCGTTCTTTCGGGTACGGGCCGCTTTGACTGGAAGCCGGACTATTCCCAGTATATTCTTTCTGTGGGCGGTGTCGCCGACGCTATGGACCACAAGGCCGCTCCGACGGCTTCCGTGGATGTCGAAAAGAATCTTTCCAAGAAGGATTCCGCCTATTGGCGCGTGTTCGGTAACGCAGCTTACCGCAGCGATTGGAAGCCTTACTACGATGACGGCGATTTGACGGGTCGCCTGGAATCTGGTTCGTCGGCCAAGCTTGGTTTTGGTTACCGTTCCAAGTATTTCGATGGTCAAGCCAGCGGCTTTGGACGTTACTATTTCGATCCGCTTTTGCCCATGCCCAAGGCCTACGCCCAGTACAAGGACATAACGGGAGTCGATTACGCTTGGGTGCTAGGTTTTGGCGCCAAGATGGAATGGAAAACATCCCACCACTTTTCTATGGCGAGCAACTTGAGCTCCGTGTACGGTGAATACGAACTTGAAGGTTCTGACAGGTCATTGCCCTGGGAAGCGAACTCCAGACTCGATTTGATTTCGCATTTCCGCTATTATCCTCGCAAGGACTCCATGATTTCGGTAATCCTGACGCACCATGCCGCTTGGCATAGGCCCATGTACTATTACCAGATTACGCCTAGCAATCCGGAAACTCGCGAAAATGGAACTCGCTGTTTGAGGGACTATAACGAATTTACCGATCTGTTCCGTACCGATGTCCGTGTGAACCTGGATCTCAACAATAAAAAGTGGGTGTTCCAGCATGCTCGATTCTACCTGGAACTGGACAACATCTTCTCGAAACTGGATGTCGATGCTCTTAAGTTCCTGGGTTCCGAAAACGGTCGCGAACGTTCGTACGTGACTCGCGACGGAGACAAGAATTCCAGTAACGGCTACGACCTGGTGCCTTTCATGGCAAAGGGCATGGGACTCTATCTGCAGTTCGGCGTAGAAGTCCAGTTGGGAATCTAATTTGATGTTCCGCATAGGCGTCTTGGCCTTGTGCCTTTTCCTTAGCGCTCACGCTGCTTTGGCGCAAAACGCCGATTCTGCGTTTGTTCCGCCAAGGCCCGAGAAACCCTTGCGCTTTTGCACGGCCGCCAAGCAATGGGTGAAGTATGCCGGCGAAGATTCGAACCTGGTTGAAATCACGGCGTTCAAGGGATTGCGCATGGATCTCCGCTATGCGACTTTTGACAACGTAACGGGGCATGATTTGTACTGCGGAATCCAGAGGGCGTTTGTGCACAAGGATGCTTTGCCAAAACTCAAGGCCGCTGTGAAAATTTTGCAAAAGGAGATGCCTGGTGCCTCGTTTGTAATTTTTGATGCGGCTCGCCCCATGTATGCCCAGTCTGCGCTGAAGCGAACCGTGGCGGGTACTCCGTACAGCAATTTTGTCTCGTCGGGAAAGACTGGCGGACTTCACAATTACGGCCTGGCGTTGGACTTGGGACTTGCCGACAGTACGGGAGCCTTGATAGATATGGGTGCCGACTTCGATTCCTTTGAACGCTGTGCTGGCGAAGTGGGCGAGGCCGATGCGCTTGCAAGTGGCCGCCTCACGCAGCGGCAAATCGACAACCGGATTTTTTTGCGCAAAATAATGAAGCGTGCCGGATGGGTGACTCTCGGTAGCGAATGGTGGCATTTCAACGCCTACACGCGATCTTATACAAAAGAAAATTATTCCCTGTTCCCGATGTAACAAGCGGTTACATGGCGGTACCGGAAACATTGCGGCCTATGGCAATTTTTTGATGCTGGCGCGTTTTAAACGGTCGTTCAGGGCCATGCCCACGCCTGTATTGGGAATGGGGTCCACAAGGATAAGTGCGTTTTGCACCTGGTCCAAATCGTGCATGAATGCGTACAACTTGGCTGTTGCTTCGGTCATGTCGCCTGTTTCGGATAAATTCACTGTGGCTGGTATTGGCCCGGTCTGTGTTCCGAAGGCTATGCGCACGGTGTGCTCTGGGAGTTTGTAGTTAGAAGGCACTTCGCCAAAGAACAAAGGTACCTGCGGCTTGTAATGCGTATCGCATTGGCCGGGGGCTTGCATGGCCTGGCCCGGCTTTGAAGTGGATTCCTTCACATTCACCTTGCCAAGAACTTTCGCAAACATTTCGGGGGTGATGGCGCCCGGCCTTAAAACGGTTGGCGTCTCGCCGACGAGCGATATGATGGAACTTTCGACCCCTACGTTGCAGGGGCCGCCATCTACGATGCCTGCAATTCTATTGGCGAGTTGGTCGGCTACGTGCTGTGCCGTTGTCGGACTGACGTGCTTGAAAAGGTTCGCGCTTGGGGCCGCGAGGGGCAATCCGGATTCCCTGATGATGGCCTGGGCTACAGGGTGGCTCGGGAACCTTACCGCTACCGACGGCAGGTCGCTCGTGCACAAGTCGGGAATGCAGTCCTTTTTCGGAAGAATCATGGTCATCGGGCCGGGCCAGTAGGCTTCGGCGAGTTTATAGGCGGCGTCGGGAATGTCCTTTGCGATATCGGTCAGTTGCTCTACGCTGCATATATGCACGATGAGCGGATCGAATGTCGGACGTTCCTTGGCGGCGAAAATTTTTGCCAGTGCCTCCGGGTTGAACGCATTTCCGGCAAGGCCGTAAACGGTCTCGGTCGGAATGGCCACGACTTCGCCCATTTTCAATAGTTGTGCGGCTTCGCTAACGCTTGTCCAGGGGGGGTACTGCATTATGGTTCCAAAAATAAAAAAAGGATGGCCTTTCAGCCATCCCTTTTTGCAATAATATTTGGTTAAGCCTGCGGTGTTGCGCCTTCTGCAGTGGCGTCGGCCTTGGGCTCGTCCTTGCGTCCAAAGGCGAATACCTGGTCGCAGGCGCTGTTGAAGCGCTTCCAAATCTTGTCGGAATGTTCGCGAGGAACGGCACCAACTTCTTTCCAGAGTCTGCGCAGGTGCTTCACCTTGTTCATGGCGCCGCCTACGGTAGATTCGTTCAAGTCGGTGAGCAGGTCTTCGGCCTGTTCGCACAGAAGTTCCTTCTTTTGCAGGTTGTTCTGGCGAGCCTGTTCCTGGATATCCAATTGGTCTCGGCGGCGAGTAAAGAAGTCGTCGCAGACTTCGCGGAAATTCTTGTAGATGAGCAGGTCGTCGGCACCGCAGGAACCCAGTGCTCTCCAGTCCTTCTGCAGGTCGCGGACGGCGTCGGCCAGTTGGTTGCTGCCAGCGCTTTCGGCGAACTGCTTCACCTTTTCGATCATGTCGAGTTTCTGCTTCTTGATTTCTTCCAATTGCTTGTTGAGTTTCTCGTCGATGGCGGCGAGTTTGCCGAGGAACTGGTTGATGGTTTCGCTGAAGCGGTCGTTAATGGCGTCTACGGATTCCTTGGGCACCATGCCGATGCTCTTCCATTCGGCCTCGATTCCCTTTACCACTTCCACGAGTTCGGTGGAAAGGTTGTCCAGGTTGAGGGCTTCCAGTTTTTCGCAAAGGCTGGTCTTCTTAGCGAGGTTTTCCTGCTTGGCCGCGTCCATTTCTTCAAAGTGGCTGCGCTTCTTTTCGAAGAAGGCGTCGCAGGCGGTGCGGAAACGGGTCCAGATTTCGTCGGACTTGCTCTTGGGCACGGGGCCGGTCGCCTTCCATGCGTCCTGCAATTGCTTGAGTTTGTTGGACGTGGCGTTCCAGTCGGTAGATTCCGAGAGGGCTTCGGCTTCTTCGCAAAGTTTTGTCTTCTTTTCGAGGTTTGCTTCGCGGTTGGCGTCTTCCTGCTTCTGGTTTTCCTTGTGCTGGGCGTAGAAGGCATTGGTGGCGGCCTTGAATCGGTCCATGAGGGCAGTCAAGTTTTCCTTGGGGACCATGCCGATGGCTTTCCAGGATTCCTGGATTTCCTGCATGGCCTTGAACTTGTCCTTCCAGAATATCTCGGTGTTTGCCACGAGTTCCTCGACCTTCTGGCAGAGGGCTTCCTTGTCGGCGAGGTTCTTCTGGCGTTCGGCCAACTGCTCTTCGATGAACTGGGCGCAGTTCTCGCGAATCTTTTCGAAGTAGGCCTGGAACTTTTCCTTGAACTCGTTGAACTTGGCAGCCGAAGTCGGACCGCAGTTCTTCCATTTGGTGCTCAAATCCTTGAGTTTGTTCAGAACGTCCTGACTACCCGGTTCGCGGGCGAGGGCTTCCATTTCTTCGAGAATCGTGGCGCGGTCGTTTTCGTTGTGCCAAGATTCCCACTGGCGCATTTCCTGGAAACGTTCCGTGGCGGCCTTGTATTCCAGCCACAGGTCGTGGTACTTGAACTTCTGTTCGCCCACGATTTCCTTCCATTCGTTGTATGCGTTGCGGAGTTTGAGGCTCAGTTCCTTGAAGTCTTCGTTTTCGTCGAAGCTCTTCACCTTTTCGATAAGGGCCTTGAGTTTTTCGGAGTTGGCTTCGAAAATCTTCTGGGCGGATTCACCGAAGGCGGCAATCTTTTCGCTGAGTTTGTTGCGCAGACTGTTGTAGGTCTGGAGTACCGGGTCTTCGCCTTCGAGGAGCGGCAACTTTTCCCATTCGCGAACAATGGCGTGGAGGTGCTTGGAAGTGGTCTCGTTGGCGTCGGTATCGGCCAGGGCCTGCAGGCGTTCCAGCAGTTCTGGACGGGCGGAATCGTCGGTAGACTTTTCGCTGTTGTCTTCTCCCTTGGGTTCGTCCTTGATGATGTCCTGAGCCTTGAAGAAAGCCTGGTTGAATCTCTTGATGTCGGCGGGACCCATGATTGATTTGTTTTCGGTCCATTCACCAATGATAGCATTGATGCGTTCGATGCAGTCTTTGGCGTTGTTGCTGCACAGAATGGATTCCAATTCCACGAGAAGGTCGGTCAAGCGGGATTGCTTGGCTTGCTTTTCGGCTTCTGCCTTTTCGGCGGCAATGCGTTCGGCATCGGCTTCGGTACAGAATTTCTGGAAGCTGGCGTAAACTTCGTCGAGGGTAGCCTGTGCGGGCCCCATGCCGAGAGCGGCGGCTTCTGCCATGAGGTCTTCGAACTGCGTCTTTACGGCGATAGGATCCTTCTGGGCGGCCAGATGGTGAGCCTGCTGGATAAGAGCTTCGCGCTTGCTGATGAGGAGCATGGCGGCTTTTTTGCCACCGTCGGCTGCTTCCTTCTGGGCGCGGATTTTTTCGGAGGCAATTTTGCGGACGGAAGTGTGCTTGGAATTCTTGGCGACATCCTGGAGCAGGGATTCGGATTCGATGCGTTCTGCAGCGGCCTTTGCGACTTCTTCCTTGGCGTCCTTGCTTGCGGCAGCGGCGAGCGCGCTTGCCTTGGATGTCTTTTTCACAAGTTCAAGTCGCAGTTCCGAACTGGGCATGGACTTGACCAGTTCTTCGGCGTAGCGGGAGTCCTTGATTTCGTTGATGAAAGCCTGGACTTCTTCGTTGATGGGTTCGCGAAAATCTTTGAGTTTCTTGACGATTTCTTCGAAATAGCGCGTTTCTGCTAAACGACGGATGCCGGCTTCGCTGTCGTTCTTTGAAATGTTCAAAAGAACTTGAATCTGATTCAGTTTTTTGACGGCTGCCGACCTCACGTTACTATCTTCATCGGAAAGGGCAATGCGTTCAAGAACATCCTGATTGCTGTTTCCCAACTCTTCGATTGCCTCGAGGCGCTTTTCGGGGTTGGAATTTTGCCATTTCGGTTTAAATGCGTCCAATAAGCTCATAATATCTCCAATAGGTAGACGGTCCGTTTTGGGGGCCGTGTATGATAATCTAAATAAAAAGATTTAAATACGTTTAAGAAAATGTTGGAATTTTGGCAATTTAAAGGGGGTAATTTGGGTGCAGATTACCTATCTTTACCCTTACGATGGCAAAAAGAGTACCAAAGACGGAGGCTCCCGAGCAAATTCGGGCCAAATTCAAGGCGGCAAGCCTTGAACGTTTTTGCGAAGTGTACATTCCCCAGGCTCCGTCAACATACACCTACGGCGTTCCCGCCAGCCTCTTCCAGGGGGAGAAAATCAGGCGCGGGAGTGTGGTGTGGGTGCAGTTTGCCACTCGTAAAAAGCCTTCCTTGGCAGTCGTTTTGAAGGTACATTCGGAGCGCCCGGGTTTTGATGTGCGCTGTGCCTACCCGCATGAGTCGGGCTATGTGTTTGGGGAAAGGTTCATGGACGCCCTAGAGTGGGTGGCGCGTTACTACATAAGTACGCCCATGAAGGCGCTCGACGTCTTTTTGCCCGCCGATTTCGAAAAATACCTGGATGCTTTTTTAGACGAGAGACGAGAGACGAAAGACGAGAGAGGAGGGGCGGAGTCGGAGAATCTGATGGCGTCGCCCGTCGACACGAATATCCCGCCGAGGCCGGATGCACCTGCGCTTACGGATGAACAGCGTGTGGCCCTCGATTCCCTGGTGAATGATTTGGACGGAACTGGATTCCGTGGTACGCTTTTGCATGGCGTGACGGGTTCCGGAAAGACGCGAGTTTATCAGGAACTGGCATACGAAGCCTTGAAGCGCGGTAAGCGTGTGCTGATTCTTGTTCCGGAAATCGGCCTTACTCCGCAGACGTCAAAACGTTTTGAAGATTTTCTGCAGGTGCCAGTGCGCGTTCTGCATTCCGCACTTTCTGCACCGAAACGCCGCGAGGCCTATGTTTCCGTATTGAAGGGCGATGCCCGTGTTGTCCTTGGAACCCGCAGTGCCATTCTTGCACCGTTTGATTTTGATGTCGTGATTCTCGACGAAGAGCACGATTCCTCGTTCAAGCAGCAGGACCCTGCTCCGCGTTACCACACGCGTGACCTTGCCTTCCACCTTGCTCACAAGTACGGGGCGTTGGTTGTTTTGGGGAGTGCGACACCTTCGCTTGAAACGTTCCATAACGCCGAGGCCGGAAACTTGAAACTGCTTACGCTCAAGAACCGTGCGACTTCGGCTCCGCTTCCGCAAGTGAACATCGTCGATATGGGGGAGGTTAGACAGCAAAAGGGGATACTCCTTTCGCCTGCCTTGCGCGATGCCCTTTCGGAGTGCATCATGGCCGGGAACCAGGCGATTGTGTTGATGAACCGTCGCGGGTATTCCAAGATTCGCGTCTGTTCTGAATGCGGCGAAACGCTTTATTGCAAACACTGCCATGTTCCGTTAGTTTATCATAAACAGTATGGCTCGTTGATGTGCCATTACTGCGGTGTGCTTTATCCCGTGGATTCGCCTTGCCATGAATGCGGTGCCGAAACCTACGAGTTTGTCGGCGGTGCTATTGAAAAACTGGAAGAAGAAATTTTGGAATGGATTCCCTCGGCGAAGGTGGTGCGCATGGACCGCGATACTACGCAGAACGTGGGTGCCGTCGAAAAAATTCTCGATTCCTTCCGCAAGCGAGAATACAATATTCTGCTCGGAACGCAGATGGTTGCTAAGGGCCACGATTTTCCGGGCGTGAGCCTCGTGGGCGTTGTGGGCGCCGATTCGGGCCTCGGATTCCCGGACTTCCGCAATACGGAACGCTTGTACCAGCTGTTGAGCCAGACGGCTGGCCGTGCAGGCCGCGTGGGGCAGGGCGGCAAGGTGTTCATCCAGACGCTCAATCCGAATGAACCCGTGATGCAGTTCGCCATCCGCCACGATTACGACGGCTTCGCGAAAAAGGAACTCGCCGACCGCAGCGACGCTCTGTACCCGCCGTTCTGCAAACTCGTCGAAGTGAATGTCGGCTCCAAGGACGAATCGCTTTTGCAGCAGACGCTCAAGCGCCTCGGCGACATTTGCCGTAGCGAAAAATCCCTGATGGTGCAAGGCCCCGTGGAAGCCTTCATCCCTGTGGTGCAGAACGTGTACTGGTCGAAACTTTACATCAAGACGAACGACCTTGCAACTGTCCGCCGCGTCCTTTCGCCGATTGTCAACAGCCCGAAGCCCTGGGTGATGGGTGTTGAAATAAAAGTGGAAATAGAGTAGGGCGAGTCGTTCAATACTGGCCGGAAGGGCTTACAAAAGTCAGCTGAATGGCCTTCCTGGTTTTTGTTTCTCGCTGGAACTGCCCAATCTTATGGCGAAGATTCATGTCGTAATCTTTGTCGATGACGTATTCGTTCTACAAAGATGGCGAATTGCCGAAAGAGGCAACTATAAAGAAATTCTTTATAGTTCAAAAAGAAGGGGCAAGAGAGGTCCCTTTCGTCCGTTTGATACTGACCGTACAAATTGTTATTTGCCAAAAGCAAATAGGTGATTTAGCATAAAGTAAAAACGGTTGTTTGACGAATCAAGGTCTTTGCACACGAGCCCTTAACATTTTTTTTGCGTGATAATTTATTTTGCACGTACTGCGGATAGTTTCACAGTTTCCGCCAGGGCGTATTGCGCGTTTTCGTTCCGGTGGTAATTTCTAGTCGCCATAGATAAAGCCTCTGGTTTCCATGCCAGGCAAAAATTGCGTACTGTTCTTTATTCCAAGCTTGTAATACTTGGAATCAAGAATAAAGACCGATTTCGCGGCATCGCCAGCAATGTTACTTACGACTTTTGACTATATTTTTAACAAATTTATTTTTTTTCCACAACGTTATAATCAATCAAGCCAAAGCCTTAAACAAAGAAAGAAATATGAAACAACACATACTGGCTTCATTAACCGCAGCCATCGTCCTGCTTTCAACGAATGCCCTTGCCGATGATATCACTCTTTCGGGCAGTACCAATTATAGCGTCGAAGACGGAGACGTTTTAATCGGCGAAACCTCAGGTACAGTCACCATTGCCGATGGTGCAACGGTAACACTTTCTAACGCTACGGTTAACGGAGGCGTTATATGTGAGGGTTCCGCGACAATTATTCTTGTGGATGAAAATATCGTGACGGGTGCAAGTCAAAAAGCGGGCATTCAAATCGGTAGCAGCGGTACAACGCTCATCATCAGTGGCGACGGCTCGCTAACAGCGACCGGTGGAGAATCGGGTGCGGGAATTGGAACTGGAATGTGTATGGATAGCGACCCAGAACTCGCAAAAATTGGAAACATTATCATTAAAGGTGGAGTGGTAAAGGCAATAGGCGGCAAGGATGCCGATGGCATAGGTTCGGGTTATACGGATCCTGATTGCACGAGGGAGATTGGTTCGATAACAATATATGACGCTGTTGACATGGTGGATGCTTCGAGTGTTGGAAAAGATATTATCTATATGCACGATAATACTGATGTGTCTGAAAGCAAAAAGGATTATTTCAACATTATTGAAAATGGAGAACGTAAAATCATATATATAGGAATCCCAGCTTTTGATGTCGAGGCTCAGACATATACAGGCGAAGCAATTACACCAAAGCCAACGGTTTCATTAGGTTCTCTTAATTTTGAAGAAGGAACTGACTACGAATATTCATATACCAACAATGTAAATGTTGGCTCTTCTGCAACTGTTACGGTTACATTCAAGGGCGATTATGCGGAATTCGGTTCTGTTTCAAAATCCTTTAATATCACGAAGGCTACGCCCACAGTTGAACCCCCGACTTCTGCCAATCCGAAGTTCGCTGGTGCATGCGTCGCACTTGTTACCGCCGGAACTACGGACTTTGGGGTGATTCTCTAT
>JAZLMK010000092.1:0-18783 GCA_045598645.1 Fibrobacter sp. | reverse complement strand
GGTGGCGAAACATTTTGCGATTCCATATAAAGGAATATTCAATATTTTCCCGTTATCGCAAAACGGAAGCGCGGATGTTTTCACGGCACGATCGGGCTTGAAGTTTTCGCAGAACAGGGTGAAACTGCGGGACCGCAGATTTTCACCGGACTTGACTTCGATGGGGATAATCAGCCCATCTTTTTGCAGAACGAAATCTACTTCGGAGGTACTCCGCTCGTTGGTCCAGTACCCAAGATAATCGGGAGCTACCGTACAAAGTTCCTGCATCACGAACTGTTCGGCCATGGCCCCCTTGAACTCAGTGAAAATGCGGTTTCCGTCAATCAATGTTTTTGTGTCCAGCCCGACGGACGCGCCAAGCAGGCCCACGTCCAGCATGAAAAGTTTAAACACGTGCGTGTCCTGGTAGGATTTCAGCGGCATTCGCGGTTCCTTGATTCGGTGGGACTTAAGAACCAGGCCGCAGTCGCAAAGCCATTCTATGGCTATTTCAAAATCCTTGGCGCGAGCGCCTTCACGGATAATTCCATACACGAATTTTTTGTTTTCCTTGCTGAGCTGTGCAGGCAGGCTGTCCCATACCATGTTCAAGCGCGGAATCTGCTCCCTCGGTGCATGTTTTGAAAAGTCCGCCGCAAAGGAGCGCAGGATTTCCCGCTGGATTTCTCGAGCTTCAAAGAAGTCGTTGGTTTCTACCCATTTTTTTACCACCTCGGGCATTCCGCCCACAAACAAGTAGGTCCTGAGCAAGTTCAGCAGTTCCTCGTGAAAGGGGACCAATAAGTGCCATTGTCCGTCGCGAATGGCGTCACAAAGCATGTCTTTTTGGGCGGCACGCAAAAACTCGAAAAAAGAAAGGGGCGCAAGGTCAAGAAACGAAACCTTGCCGACGGGGAACGAGAGGCCCGCATGTAGCGCAATTCCAAGAAGCGAACCTGCGGCAACAATGGCGTACTGGGGGGCGTCCTCATAAAAGTACTTGAGAGACGTCAAGCCGCCTTTTGCCGCCTGGATTTCGTCGAAGATTATGAGTGTGTTTTCGGGATTGATTTTTTTCCCGTAGTTCAATTCGATAGTGGTGATAATTCTACGTACATCGTAATTTTCAGAGAATATGTCCTGAAGGCGTCGTTCGTTTTCAAAGTTTATATAAACAGTTTCTGTAAAGGCGGTCCTACCGAATTCCTTCAGAAGCCATGTTTTGCCGGTCTGCCTAGCCCCACGTAAAATCAGCGGTTTGCGATCCTTGCGCATTTTCCACTGAACCAGTTGATTCATAGCAAAACGTTCCATAAAACCTTCCTTTTATCATAAATATACAAAAATAAACGAAAAATACAAAAATATCTTGATAAAAATGTAAATTTTCAACACTTTTGTCAAGATAACATGTTTTACGAACGATTCGAGTACATCGATTTTAGCGATGCAAAGAAAGACACAAGCATTACAAACGACAGACTGGGATAGTTTTTCTCTACGCAAAAAAAGGAGTCGCGGCGAACGGCTCCTTTGAGATATTTTCTAAGATAGTTGGAGTAGCGTTTCAGTTCTGGAGACAACGAACGGAGAACGCGTTGATCTTATAGTTGAAGCCCAGGTAGGCATCCTCGAAGTAGTAGTCCAAGTACATGCGGTAGGCGTAGTCGCTATAGACCTCGACCTGAGAGGCAGACCAGAAATCGGCGTAGTCGCCGGCAGCGTAGAAAACGCCATCGCCGTATCTGAGGCCTGCAGGGAGCGCGGAGAAGCCGTAGGCATCCCTATCGGCAGCATCGCCCGTCTGCGAATACCAGCCGATCTGCGACTTGAGTGCCGTACCCGCCTTATCTTCACCACCTACCGCTGTGCGCAAGGTCTGCCATTCATCATAACTCGGCAGGTGCCAGCCTTCGGGGCACACGCCCTGAACAACTGTCGGCAGAGTACAAATCTTATCATAGCCGCAAGTCTGAGGATTGCCTGCATCGTTTGCCAAGGCAACGGAGTCAATGGCCGCAGCCCAAGTGTAAAGGCGACCGTACACGGAACAATCGCCCTCTGTATAATCACGTCCACCACCGCACCAGCTCTGCACGTTCGGGTTCACGGAGTAGTTCAAGTTCTCGGCCATCCAGGTCTGGCAAGTCGATGTTTTGTTGTTGCAAATTTCCACGGTCTTGTAAACCTGGTTGTCGCGGGAGTCCGTCATTTCGCCATACGAGATCTTCGGATTCAAGAATTCATCCTTCGACATTTCAAAAAGGTCACGACTGCTGCTGGAGGAACTGGCACTGCCAACCCCTTCGCTGCTGCTGGACTTGCCCTTGGAGTCGGCGGACTTCGCCTTGCTGGAGGAGGATTTTTTGTCAGCGTCGTCGCCGTCATCATCATCGTCGTCGCCTTCATCGCCACTTTCGCCGACGACCACCCAGTCGCCGTCAGAGCAAACGTACGCGGTCTTTTCGTCTTTCACGTAAGCTGTAACCCCTTCGCGCTTGCCAGTACAATTTGGCAAGTCATCGAAAATAGTAACAACGATATCGGCTTCGGCAGCAGAACCGCCGTTTTCAGAGGCTACAAAACTGGAGTCGTCATCGCCGCACGCGAATAGAAGTGCGGCACCCGTAATCGCCACACCCGCCTTCAGCATGTTCAAAGCAAAGCGCCTAGTTTTCGCATTTCCGTTCCGAGCCATGGTATTCTCCATTATTCGTGTAAACTTACACTCTAGCAAATCCCGCTAAAAGATAAAACTATTCCACCTTCACACCGACAAACTCGATTTTATCGACTTCGAGGAATGTTCCGGAACTTACGAAAATGCTGAACAGCGCTATTTCCTTCGAAATAGTATTGAATTCTACTTCGTGGGCTTCGGGCATGATAATTTCTTCACCAGGTTTCAGAACGAATTCAGTCCATTCTTCCGTCGCCTTGATGTACCAAAGCGCTTTGTTGAAACTGTTTTCTTCCACTTCCATGTAATGTTCTAGAGCCACGTATACATCGCCATCGCCACGCAAGGTTATGCGAATTTCCGCAAGCGAACTCATATCAAAATACGCTGTATCCTCGCCGATATGCGAACCAATCAGCACCATACCGGAATCGCCCAAGTCAAATTTCGTAGAAAGGTAATAACCGCGTTCGACGTTGGAATCGAGAGCCGTCACAAAGGAAGACCCAGAATCCGGTCGAACAAAGGATGCTTCGGAAAGCACGTTGAAGTACCAGCCATAATTAAAATGCTTACGAGCGTAATAGGTAAGGCTATCGCCATCGTCGAAATCTTCAAAGAGATCAGCAGGGAGCGTGTCACGTGCAGTCGTATCTTGCACAGCAATGGTGTCCAGGCTATCGGAGGTGTCTTGCACTGTCGTATCCACGACAGCAGTATCCTGCGGCACAGTCGTAACAATAGATGTATCGCCAGGCAAAGTCAAAACAACGAACCCGATCGGTTCCTCGCCGACAGCAGATCCCTTAACTATTTCAAACTCGCCCGCAGGCACATGGGCAAATACGCACTCGCCCAGGTCGCCGCCATCAACGCACTTTGCGGAATACGGTGTATTCAAGAGGAAAAGTTCGAGTCCACTCCACAAAGAACTGTCCAAAGCGCTATAGTTGAGGACAACCGTCGACGCAGGCTTCAGCAAAACCTCCGTCGCCGTCGTATCGAACGGTTCAAACGCCATCAGCGAGGAATCACTACCAGCAATAGCCTCCAGGTAGCAGCCCTCCTCGGGAGCTGCAAAAACAGCCACGCCCTCGGAATCGGCAACTGCGGAATCTAGCTTGACCATGTCGGCAACGGAATACAGCGAAACGCGGGCCATCGCAATCGGCTTACTATCGGCATCCACAAAGCGGAAAGCTAACCCGTTCGTGGTTTCGCTTGTAGCGCCAGCCGTACCGGACGTATTGTCCGAGCACGCCCAAAAGAGGAACGAAGCAAACAATGTAGCAATCAAGCGTTTCATCATTCTACCTTTTTCATCATCGGAAACAACTGAAAATTTAATTGATAAACGCTATCGCAAATGTCCGACGGCATGGAATTGACCACTTTTATGATGGATTTTCTAGCATCAGCAAGGATTTTCCGGATTTCCTCGATTTGCGAAGAATCTAGAGCCAGCGTCAAAGTGCTGATGTCGCGTTCTTCCTTCGGCGTAGTTTCAATGGAATTCTTGGCGAGTTCCGCAATGGCACCCTGGTAATCGCTGATGCAGGCGCTATGCCAGCGTTCCTTCGTTTTCACGTGGCCTTCACTGGGCACCACGCGGCCATCCGGGCGGCGTTCCGCAAAACCAAGTTGCAGAAGCGAAGTAACCGCCGTGTTCACCTGGGCGGCAGTCAACTTCGGTATGCAGCATTGCCCAAGTTCCGCAGCATCGGACACGCCCTTGTAGCAAAAGACATCGAGAGCCGAGCGAATCATCGGGTAAAACCACTGCTGAAAATAACGGTAACGCGCCTCGTCGAGTTCGCGGCAGGCCGCCGGTCTCATCTTTTGGAGAGATTCAAAGTGTTTGCGAATATCCGCGTCAGTTTTCGCCTTGGAGTACGCCACCATTTCGCGAAAATATTCGCTTTTCGCTTCCTTGAAGTTGAAGAACGCAATGAACGATTCGACGGAATTTGCCGAAATATGCCTTTTTTCTTGAATAATTTTCAGCAAAAGACTAGCATCCATGTCCACAGCACAGGCAAAGACCCGATAACTGAATGTCGGATCCAAGGATTTCTCAAGTGCGTAGAAATCCTGCAAAAACCGGCGATAATCCGTGTAATCAAAGATGTTTATCTTGTTTTTCGAGAACATAATCCCGCCTTTGCCGACATATCAGCAACTATTGTTAAATATACATTTTTTCACAGAAAAAATTTCAGATATCTTCAAGATTTGTCCACAGTCACACTTTAGAATTAAAACTGGTTAAAGAATTCCCAGGTCGTCTTTGGAACCCACGACTGCCATTCTCCGCTATCTTTCGGTTCCCATTCGTGGCTTCCGTTAAACGTACACCACTTCACAGGGAATCTCGGGTCGACAGTTTTGTAATCGTAGCAAACATGGTTACCATAACCGGAGTATTCCTGGGCCTTTTCGCCGGAGGCGTCCGTGCCACCAACACCGTTATTGCGAAGGATCCTGTCGCGGGCGCTACGGCCGAGTTGCGGCGTGCAGAGGCCATCGTTATTGCCAACAGTGCCCATCCAGGCAATCGGTTTTCCTGTATTCTTGGGCAAATAAATGTTGATGTCCGCTGTCGCATAAACGGCCATGGCACGGAACCTGTGTTGCATATCTTGCGCCAGGGAATTCGTAAACATGGCACCAAAACTGAATCCCGTCGAGAACACGCGCGTCGTATCGATGCAAAGATTGTCTTCCAAATATGTCAACAGTTCATCAATGAAAATATGGTCCTTGTTATCGAACACACGCCAAGGCGAGCCGTCCGTATAGCCGTGCGGGGCAACAAAAATGGACGTATGTTCCGTATCAATGTCAATCAGGCGGTAATAATGTTCATCTTCTACGGTGCTCTTGGCGCTGCCACCCATGCAATGCATACCAAAAATCAAACGGTACGGCTTGCTGTTATTGTAATTCTTCGGAACATCGAGGTAAACTTCGTGTTCAACGCCCGCGCTAGTGTACTTAAAAATATGGTTGAGCGAGTTCGGCTTGCCGCAGCCCTTGGAAGGCCTCGCTACATTCTTGAGCGCGTAACCAAAGCTAAACTGTTCCTCTTGCGGGAGCGACTTATGCAGCGCGAGTTGAAGAGAAGTGTCCAAGGACGAAATCGGCACATTCAAGGTGTCAAAGCCATCCGCCACGACGCGAAGCGTTTCGCCCGGCAAAGCAGTTTTTTGCAATGCAGCCGCAGATGCCGACTCGTCAAGCAGGGTTTCTGGCGAAAAAGACGATTCCCCACTGGCATTTACGCTAAATCGAACGAATTTTTGCAAGTCGCCGTAAGAAATTCTCGCAAAGTACACGCCCGCAGCCTTGGGCATTCCGTTTTCAACACGATTCCCCATCACGTCGAAATAACGGACATCCGACACAGTAGCCTTCGCAAGCAGATTTCTGCGCAAAGCAGTTGTATTCGTATCTACAGCAACCTCGTCCTCATGAATATTGAAATTTCCCTTTTCGTCGGTTTGCGTCCGCACGTTTTCCTTGAGCAACAAAACATCGGCGCCCGAAACCGCCTTGCCAAGCGAATCCGAAACATTCCCGGAAATCGTGTACGAAAATGAATGCGAGCACAATCCAGCAACAATTGCTGCAGACAATGCGAAAATATATTTCACGGCAACCCCCTTTTTTGGTTTTACGTTTTCAAAAAAATACCCCTTTTTTCCACAACAAAACAAAAAATTCTATAGAATCGTAGACACGCTTGTCCACAAAACACAAATAAAAAAAATAATACAGGTGTAGACATTTTTGTCCACAGGCAAGTCAAAATTTCATTGCGTCACGAAATGGCTAAAAGTAGTTTTATAAACAACAAGGAGTTCGTATGAATACTACAAAGAAAGCATTGGTTTTAAGCCTCGCTACTGCCATTTGTGCATTCGCCGCCAAATACGAGGGCGAATCAGCAACGCTCTCAGGAGGAGCAAAAAATGTCAACAGCAGCGATGCCTCGGGAACGGGCTACGCCGACATGCAAGAAGGCAACATCACCTTCACGGGCGTCACCGCAGAAAATGCCGGCAAGTACCTTTTAACCATCCATTACAAAGCCTCGGACGATAAGGTCAACTACCTCAAGGTAAACGGGGCTTCTGCCGGGAACATCGACTTCAAGGCCGCCGACAAGTGGACGGACGTATCAACGCCCGTCACACTCAAGGCCGGCGCAAACACAATTGCACTTGAAAAATTCTGGGGATGGATTAGCGTGGATTACATTAGCATTGATCCGTACCAGTCGCAGGCATTCAACCTTAGCGCAACACCTGTCACCAAGAACGCGACCGGAGCCGCCCAGAAGCTCTACAGCTTTTTGTGCGAGAACTTCGGCAAGAAGACCATCAGCGGTATCATGACAGGTGACATGAGCGCATACACCAAGGGCGCAGATTTCAAGACCCACGACGATCCGAAGGACATCTACAACCGTAGCGGCAAATACCCCGCCCTCGTAGGCGTCGACTTCTTGTTTGCTTCGGGCCCGAACGCCTCGACCGGATGGAACATGGAATATACCGAAAAGGCGATTTCGCTCGCGAAGGACTTGTGGAAGCAGGGCGGCATTCCTGCATTTACCTGGCACTGGAAAGACCCGCTCGACAAGAAGGACGCCTTCTACATCCAGAGTGCCGCAAACGGAGGCGAATACACCGACTTCAACTTTGCGACAGGCTTCAAGAGCGGCACCACCGAATGGGACACCCAAAGTGCTGCCTACAAGGGAATTGTCGCCGACATCGACCACATCGCGGACTACTTCCTTGAACTGCAAAAGGACAGCGTCGCCGCCATCTTCCGCCCGCTGCACGAAGCCGGTGGCAAGTGGTTCTGGTGGAGTATCAACAACGGGAAGCAATTCGCCGCCCTCTACCGCTTGGTTTTTGACCGCATGGTAAACGTCAAGGGCGTAAGGAATCTCGTGTGGGTTTACAATCCCGAAAGCGCAAACGTCACCGACTGGGATCCGGGCAAGGAATACTACGACGTGATTTCCATCGACATCTACGCAGGCGACAACGACAATTCCAGCCAATCCAGCGCATTCGACAAGTACAAGACCGCAACGAACGCCTCAAAGATTATCGCCCTCAGCGAAAACGGCCCGATTCCCGACATCAAGAACATGGTGAGCGACGAAGCCGTATGGAGTTGGTGGATGCCCTGGTACGGCACCTGGAGCGGCAAGTGGCCCGGCCAGACTAGCAACAGCGTTTGGAAAAGCAACATGGCCGACGAACGCGTGCTCACAATCGACAAGATGCCCGGCTGGGACAAGTACAAGCCGAGCACCCAGCAAGGCTCCGAACCGGCAAGCAGTTCCAGCGTAACGCCCGAAAGCAGCAGTTCAAACGGCACGGACCGCCTTACCACACAGGAATCCTTCATGGTGCAAAAGACAGTCATCGGCGTTTTCGATATGAACGGTCACTATGTCGGGAAGGACGCCTCGCTTTCGAACCTCGTCAGCGGAAGGTACATCGTTCGTTCCAGAGTCGGGAACCGTACAACAAGCCAAATTAAGATAAAGAACTAACATACCATATCCACAAAAAAAAGGACTCCCGAACGGGGGTCCTTTTCTTATTAACTTTAGGTCACCTCTAAAAAATGCAGGCCCATAAATGGTCCGGTACTTTCCCCGTTTTAGACGAACGCCGCAGAGGCAAGCTTGCTTGCCTCTATGGCTGAGTCGCACGGATGACACTCCGTGTAAAGCAATTTTTAGAGGTGCCCTTTAGCAAGTTCGTTACTTCGCCATGCACTGGGCCGCAAGACCCATCATGTCCATTTCGAGTTTCTTTTCGTCTTCGAAAGCGGCCTGGAGGAGCGATTTGACCGTGTAGCGACTCTTGATTTCCTTGACGACGCACTTGCAGGCCTTCTTGCCATCCTTGACCTCATCCTTGCACTCATTCATGAGCGCCTTCTCCATTTCGGGGGTGAACTTGTCCGGAAGGCACGGGGCTATCACGTCGTAGCCCCACTTTTCGAAGTCGGTCATTTTGCCACCTTTGTCCACGGACCCCATGAGTGCTGCAATCACGTTCTTGTCTTTTGTGATGCGATCGTACGAGCAACTGCAGGACTGCTTGGCCTGTTTTTGGCCTAGGTAGTCATCGGATTCGTCGACGCATTCATCCACGAAGCGCTTCTTGAATTCCTTATTTTCGACAATGGCCTTGAGAATCATCATTTCCATTTCCGCGACCATAGGGTCCTGGGCGGATTCCTGAACTTGGGCATTGGGGGCAGACTTTGCCGGAGCCTGGGCAACACCTGCATCGTGCACATCACCGCACGAGGTCGTCGCGTCCACTATAAACTGCACGTAGGCTTTGTCCTCTATGCCTGCCGCAAGCCTTGATTCGTTATTCTTGAACTGATCCTCGGAATACTTCGATTCCAATTTTTTTAGCACGCATTCGCAAATGGGCTTTTCGACATTCTCACCGCAACTTTTCAGGAATTCGCTTTGCGTCGATTCAGAGTACGGCTTTCCAGCGGCCTTAGCCACGATAGCGGCTGCCCCGCTGGCGGCAAATGCGGTAAACGGGACAAGGGAGAGGATAACGGCAAATTTTTTATAGTTTTTCATATTCTAAATATACAAAAACTACCATTTTCACACCTACTCTAGCCTGTTCAAGTGTTTTTTTCTAGATTTCACTGCACTATGAGCTTAAAATTCGAAACCCCAATTACTGAAGTCCCGCTGTTCCACCAGGGTAAAGTACGCGACATGTACGACCTCGGCGACAGCTTCCTGATGGTCGCCAGCGACCGTCTTTCCGCCTTTGACGTGGTTCTGCCGACCCCCATTCCGGGCAAGGGCAAGATCCTGAACCAGCTTTCTCTGTTCTGGTTCAAGCAGCTTGGCATGAAGAACCACCTCATCACCGCCGACGTGAACGAATATCCGGAAGTGCTCAAGAAGCACGCCGACTACCTCCGCGGCCGCTCCATGATCGTGAAGAAGGCCAACCGCCACTCCGTGGAATGCATCGTCCGCGGTTACATCGTGGGTTCCGGCTGGAAGGACTACCAGAAGACGGGCCGCATCTGCGGTCACGTTCTCCCCGAAAATCTGCAACTCTGCCAAAAGCTCGAAAAGCCGCTCTACACGCCGAGCACCAAGCCGGATGTGGGTCACGACGAAAACATCAGCTTTGAACAGACCTTCGACATCGTTGGCGAAAAGGTGGCAACGACCCTTCGCGATATGTCTCTTGAAATCTACACCAAGGCCCGCGACTATGCCGCCTCCAAGGGCATCATCCTCGCCGACACCAAGTTCGAATTTGGTGAAATCGATGGCGAAACCATCCTCATCGACGAAGTGCTGACTCCGGACTCCAGCCGCTACTGGCCTGCCGACAAGTACCAGGTGGGCAAGAACCAGGAAAGCTTCGACAAGCAGTACATCCGCGACTGGCTCGAAACTTTGGACTGGGGCAAGTGCTACCCGGGTCCGGAAATCCCGGCCGACGTGGTGAAGAACACCCTCGACAAGTACATCGAGATTTTCGTGCGCCTCACCGGCAAGCAGCCGGAACTGTAACAGGAATTCCCGTCTATGAAAATCGCCCTCGGTTCATCCCGAGGGCTTTTTCTGTTATTAGAATCTCACACCGGCGAAGGCGCGAACAATCCAAAGGTCCACGTCATAGTCCAAATCGTCACCCTTGCTCAAGGTCTGTCCGGCGAAAATGGTATTCACCCCAAAAAAAACATTCTTGTAGTTGTAGTTCATTCCGTTCCGGAACAGCAAAACCATCTGAACAGCATCGTTTTCAACGTCGTCCCATATCCAATTGGTTTCGTTGTACCGGACAAGTTCAGGATTTACAAGAGCGTTCTGCTCCCTGGCACGGTCACTATAGTGGTTCCATACGGTAAACATGGGAAGCAATGAGAAATGGAACAAAAGGGAATGATTTTCAAAAATACGGTAACTGAAGTTGTAGGCATAGCCGGCCCCTAGAGCAACCTCTTTAATAGAAAAATGCGATTGTCCTCCCCAAAAATTCCGAAGGTCCTCGCTTTTCACTTTTGTCCCACTAAAGATGTAACTTCCGCCCAATATAATGCTGCCGGCACTTCGGCGCTGCGTGTGCGAGAATCCGAGAGCCGCAGGGAACGAGAATCGTCTATAGTTCAGTACAACATAAAAGTCTGACAGAATGTTAAAATAGGACAAATCCTTTGGTTCCACATTCAGCGTAATATTCATAGGAGAAAACGTATAATTCTCATTTTCCAGCCAATTATAAATACTCAAAGGTCCATGGAGGGAATTGGACCTATTCATTAAAATTTCGCCTCCAAAAATATTACCATAATAACTGAGCAGCAAGTTCATATCACGGGAATCCACATCATGAGCATAAGTCACACCCAAACCGCGAAATGAAGCGTGCAAGGCAAGTTTCAATTTGGTATCCGCATTAATGTTCCCCTCGATTCCGTACAAGGGGCTGTAACTACGGATATTCATGTTCGTATTGCTAAACGAATTTATGTAGGCGACCCGCCACCATTCCCTATACGGCCTTACATAGTTGGTATCAAGACGCTCTAGTTCCATGGAATCCAACTTGTCCAAAAACCGAATAAGAAAATTATTCGATTCGGCACACGAAAAACCTGCGAAAAAAAACAAAAATATGACTATGTAGCGAATTCGCACATTCCAAAAATAGCATAAAAAAGACCCTTTCTAGCCCAGTTTTTCATTTTTTGCTATCTTTAGCACTATGAAATCAGTACCTATTACGCTCCTCACCGGTTACTTGGGAGCCGGTAAAACAACTCTTCTTAACTACGTTCTTAACAACCAGCAAGGCTACCACGTAGCAGTCATCGTCAATGACATTGGCGAAGTCAACATCGACCAGACATTAATCGAAAAAGGCGGAAATATCACCAAGGAAGATTCCGGAAAGGTGGTTCCGCTTTCGAACGGTTGCATCTGCTGCACGCTGAAGGCAGACATGCTCGAACAGATTGCCGAAATTCTCGACATGAAAAAGTTCGACTACATCTTGATTGAAGCAAGCGGAATCTGCGAGCCCATTCCCATAGCCCAGACCATCAGTTTTGCTGGCACGCAACTCAAGGGCAAAGACGGCAACCCGCTCGCCTGCCACCTCGACAACATCGTCGCTGTTGTAGACGTTTTGCGCCTCGCCGACGAATTCGCCGGTGGTGAAAAGTTGCTTTCGAAGAATCTTGAAGAAGAAGACATCGCTAACCTTCTCATCCAGCAGATTGAATTCTGCAACACAATCGTGATGAACAAGGTGGACTGCCTCAAGAAAAACGACCTGGAACATGTGAAGGCAGTCGTGAAGGCTCTGCAGCCGACCGCCAAGATGATCGAGACTAACTTCGGCAAGGTCGAAATGAAGGACGTCCTCGACACAAAGCAGTTTGACTTTGAAAAGGTCGCCGACGGAAGCGGTTGGGCCATCAAACTCAACGAAACCGGCAAAGACAACGACGATGACGATGATGACGACGACCATGACGAGCACGATCACCACCACCATCACGACCATGATGACGACCACGACGAACACGACCACCACCACCATCACGACCACGATGATGATGACGATGACGAGGACCACAGCCATTGTGACCATGAGCACGGCATTTGCCACTGCGGGCATCACCACGACAAGGACCATCCGCACGGCGATGAATATGGCATCAGCACGTTCGTTTACGAAAGCCACCGTCCGCTCAACCGCAAAAAATTCGAAGCCTTCCTCGACGACTATCCAAGCAGCATCATCCGTACCAAGGGTCTTATGTGGTTCAGCGACGAACGCAGCGAAAGTTACCTGTTCGAGCAGGCGGGCAAGCAGGCCAGCGCACAGAATTTCGGCCGTTGGTTCGCAGCAGAGCCCATGCAGGTGCAAAAGCAGATTCTCGCCGAGAATCCGCAGTTGCAGCAGGTCTGGGACGAAAAATACGGTGACCGCATCGTGCGCCTCGTATTTATCGGCCAGCACATGGAAAAGAAAAAAATCATCGCAGTCATGAACGACTGCCTTGACGATTAAGCACCCCAAAAAAGGAGTCTAAATGACCATCGACTTTACAAGCGAAAACAACAATCTTTCCGTAGCATTGAACGGTCGTCTTGACTCCTCGTCTTCGGGTGACCTCGAGTGTTTCCTTGAGGGGAAAATAAACGAACAGACGGTCTCACTGACATTTGACTTTACAAACGTGGATTTTATTTCTTCTAAAGGATTGAGAATTCTAGTCGAAGCATACAAAAAGATGGACGGCCGTCCCATGTCCATAGTGAACACGAACACCTCCGTCAAAGAAATTCTGCATCTTTCCGGCCTTTTAAAAGTGTTCCACGTCGCATGATAGAAACAACAAACGATCGTCTTACCGACATTAAAGCATCCATTTTCCACGAAAATGAAATTCGCGTGAACCGTTTAATCGGCTACGTGATTTTCTGCTTGGCCATTCTCAATCTGCTCTCGGCAACACTGAACTACGCCGGGTTTTTTAAGACCGACTATCAAGGCTTATACAAAATTTATGCTTGCATCAGCATTTTATTGCTGGCCGGGATTGGAATCGCGCTTCTTGCCTCCAGAAAATTCCATTTCCTTACAAAGATCATTCTGCTGACCACGTTGATCGCAGCAAACACAATCACCGCATTTTACTTTTTCACCTATTCACGAATTTTGTTCGCCATACCGATTTTCCTGAGTGTCGGTTACTACCAACGAAAAGTTTCGATTTACGCATCCGTTCTTGTTTGGATTGGGCTCATGTACACAGCCTTTTATCCAGGGAATTCCTATCTAGCGCAATATTCTTCTACAGCCATTCTCGAAGAGGTCATCATTCCACAGACATGGGTAATCCTATTGCTCATGGCCATCGCCGTTTCATTCGCCAGTTCAGGAAAAAGGCAAATTCAAAAGCAGGCCCAAAAAACCTTTGAACTGTCCGCCATGGAATCCGAAATCGCCCTATCCGCAAGAATCCAAGGAAGCGTTCTGCCACCCGCCCATTACACATCCCCCGACAAAGCCGTCGAAATCAAAGCGACCATCGCACCGGCCAAGGATGTCGCAGGGGACTTCTACGACTATTTCACACTTAACAATAACAACATAGCCGTTCTCATCGCCGACGTTTCGGACAAGGGACTCCCTGCCGCCATGTTCATGATGCGGGCAAGAGAAACCATCAGAAATCTCGTTCACAACAGCAAATCCCTTTTGGAAGCCATTGAAAAAACAAATCTTTACTTGACAAAGAACAACAACGGCGGCATGTTCGTCACGGCATGGATAGGGATTCTCAATACCAAAACGGGGATTGGCAAATACATCAACGCGGGTCACCTACCGCCATTTGTCAAGCGCGGCAATGGATCCGTCGAAATGCTCAAAAACGACCCGGACATCTTTATGGGCACTTTTGAAAAAGCCAAGTATACAAGCCACCTCTTTGAACTCAAAAAAGGCGACACACTCATCCTTTACACCGACGGGGCCACCGATGCCATGAACCTTCAAAACGAGGCTTTCGGCACCGAAAATCTAAGGCGACGCATAGCCATGACCCAATCTTCACAGGACATCTGCGAAGACATTTCAAACGAGGTCATCCAATATTCAACAAAGAATCTGTTCGACGACATCACCATTCTTTCGTTACACAGCAGCATTGACTACAATCCGCTAATCCTCGATATAAAGGCCAACACGACCGAAAAGAACACTTCCGAGATTATAGACCGCGCTAACATAGTGCTAGAAAAAGTGAACTGTCCAGAAAACACACGCAAATCCATAGACATCGTCATCGATGAAATTTGCGACAACATCAAGGAATACGCCTACGGAAATACAAGCGGCCTAATGCATGTCAAATGCGAAATCGGAGCGAACATCGCAAAACTAGTCTTCGAGGACTACGGCAAGGCTTTCGATCCGTTGAGCGAGAGCGTCACCAAAAAAGGGAGCGTTCTCAATGTCGGAGGACTCGGCATCCACTTTGTAAAGAACCTCTCCGACGAGATATCTTACGAGCGCATCGGCGACATGAACCGGCTAACCGTAAAGATTATCTGGAACACCTAAACGCAAAGCAAGAACCGCGCAAACGCGAATCAAGCGCTGTGCGCAATCCGCTACGCAAAGAAATCCAAAGTGTCAAGGCTCTTGATGACCCTTTCCAAGTAGGCGTCATCCACAAACGGCCACGCGAATCCCAATCGGTAAAGTACGTTCGCCGTAAAGCGGTTGTCCGTATTCACCACATGCAAATCCGGGCGGTCGTTTGTCAGTAGCGCAGAAACCTTCTCGTTCATGACGGGGTCGCTCATCATGCGATAGAAGTCGTCGTAGTATTCCTTGTCATCTACCGGAGTGATTTTAAGTCCGCACTGGTTTACCACATCGATGAGCTTCATTTCGTCAATCGTCCAGCGGCTATCCACATTGAATGCGGTAAACTTGTCGTTCGTTCCGGCAAGGAGCACCATGGCCTTCGCCGTGCTGTCAATGGGCGAAAAGCTCATCGGGTCGGTGGAATGGCTAATCGGGCTCTTCCCAATCGCGACAAAGCCTCGGAGCGCATTGAGGAATGCGTTCGTGTGGGCGTTCGTCTGGAATTCACCATCGCTCGCGCGGCCCATCAGGTTCCCTGCACGGAGCACTTTACCGCGCACGCCTTCACGGATGGCGTTGAACACCAGAAGTTCCGCCTTGTACTTCGATTGGCCATACTGATTGTTCATGTCGTCGACGACGAACAACTGGTTTTCGGGCATGCGGAGATTCACCTTGTATGTGTCGTCGTTATGCACGCCCGGGACAGACGTCGTAGAAATCTGGATAATCTTTGCATTGTGCGCCTTGCAAAGCGCAATTAAGTTCTCCACGCCATGGACGTTCACGAATTCAATCGACGAATCGTTTGCGTAGTGTTTGACGCAGGCGGCGCAGTTGATGAGCGTATCGAACGCAATCTCCTTGAAGATTTCAGGAAGTTTCTCGTCGGTAATGTCACCTTCCACGACGGTAATGCGGTTCTTGAAGGCTTCCGCAAAATCATCTTCGAAGTAATAGACGAGCGTCGTCTTGAGGCGTTCCACAGGGTCGTCAAAGTGGCCCTTGCGCATTAGGCAGTATATACGCCCCGTTTCAAGTTCCAAAAGTTCCTTGAGCACGTGGACGCCAAGGAACCCGGTAGCGCCCGTAAGCACAACCGTTCCAAGCGGTTTGCGTTCCGTTTCGGCGGCAAATTCCATGGAATTGCACTTGAGGACTTCGGCTATTTCCGGAGCCGTCTTGATGAAGCCTGGTTCGCTAACGCCTTCCGCAGAAATTGCTGCAGCCGAGTTCCCGCCGACCGCATTGGAGCCCGCACCGCCGAGCGATTCCAGATATTCCGCCAATTCCTCTGCCGTCTGGTGGTCGAAAATGTCCTGGTACTCGATTTTGTAACCGGCGGATTTCAACTGCATAACGACCTTTGAAGCGGCAAGCGACGTACCACCGATTTCAAAGAAGTTGTCGTCGGAATAGCATTCGTCAACGTGCAACGCCGACTGGAATATTTCAAGGACGCTCTGCTCAAGCGATTTTTTCGGCACACGTTTTTTACGGGCCTTCGCCACCGGGCGGATTTCCGGAAGAGCCTTCTTGTCGAGCTTGCCGTTTGCGGTCATGGGCATTTTTTCAAGCTGCATCATGGCAGAAGGCACCATGTAATAGGTCAGTTTCTTTTTCAAGAAAGCGGTCAACTCTTCAAGAGAAATCTGCTTGTTCGCAATGAAGAACCCAGCCAGGAAATCTTCGGTGCCGTTGTTCCTGACAATGACCTTTGCCTGCGTAACGCCCTCGAACTGTTGCATCACGGATTCGATTTCATCCAGTTCCACGCGGAAGCCGCGCAGTTTCACCTGGTTATCGGCACGTCCGCCGAATTCCACTTCGCCATCGCGGTTGATACGCACCAGGTCTCCGCTGTGGTAAGCCCTGAAGCCATCCACTTCCACGAACGCGGCAGCGGTCTTTTCGGGCAGTTTCACGTATCCGCGGCCAACGCATTCGCCGCAAATCATGAGTTCGCCCACGGCATAGCGAGGAAGCAAATGCCCGCAATCATCCATCACGTAGAACTTGGTGTTTGAAATCGGGCCGCCAATGGTGATATTTTCGCCTGAAGAAAGTATCTTGAACGCGCACGCCACGGTACATTCCGTTGGTCCGTAACCGTTTTGCACAAGAAGGTCAGGATTCAAGGACTTAAGTTTTGAATATAATGCCGGCGGGAAAGCCTCCGCGCCAAGCAAGAATCCCTTAAGATTCGTAACCACCTTCTCGAATTCCGAAACCGACAGCAGGCTCGACGCAAATGACGGAGTCATCACTACGGCATCAACATTATTCTTTACAAACGCATTGCACAATTTTTCAATATCGTGGATTTCCTCGTCCGCGGCAATGTACGCCGTTTTCCCCCGACATAAAGCATAGAAGGCTTCAATGAGAGACATGTCAAACGATATAGAGGAAATGCATAGCAACTTTTCGGCCACATCCATGATTTGCTTAAACGGATTTGTCTGCACAAAGTTCGAGATGCTGTGATGCTCAATCATCACGCCCTTTGGAACCCCAGTGGAGCCCGAAGTGTAAATGCAGTACGCCAACTGATTCGGGCTAAAGTCCACCTTCGGGAGATCCGTATCGCCCTCGGCAATCAAATCCTCGAGAACCAAGGCCTTGTAAGGCTTATCTTCGGAGAACAGATTCTTGCGCTTTTCCACAATGTCGCGTGTTGCAATTACAAACTTGCAATCGGCATTCTGCAAGCAGAAATCAATGCGGTCATCGGGATATGTCGGGAGCATCGGAAGGAAGGCTCCACCCGATTTCAAAATCCCGAATTCCAATACCGGCACGAGCACCGTACGTTCCAGAATCATGCCGATAATGTCGTCGGCACGGACACCGCGCGCAACAAGAGCGTTAGCGACGCTATTCGCCTTTGCATTAAGTTCCGCATACGTGAGCGATCCCGTCAAGTCCTCTATGGCAACCTTATCAGGAGTCTTCGCCGCCCACTGTTCCAGGAAACGTTGCGGAGGCACGTTTTCGAACGGAGTATCCGTCACATTCATTTCATCGAACTTCTTGCGCTCTTCGGCAGTCATGAGCGTAACGCAATCCAGCGTCTCGCAACGCGTGAAGGATTCCGCCACCTGGGCGAGCGCACCGGCAAAGGATTCCATGAAATCATTGCAGAAGTAATCCGTGCGGTACGTGACATCCAAGTGGTACACGCCATCGGTCAAGCCCACTTCGAACGTCACAGGGGCCTTGGCGGCATCCATATCCAAAGCGACCATTTCGGCGGCTTCGCCACCTATGTTGTCGAAGTTGAAGTTGTCGCCCTGGTAAGTGAAGAAGATGTCGGACTTTAACCCGGATTTCTTGCTGACTTCGGCAAAGGAGTAAATGTCGTTCGCCATGGAATCCATGAGCTGGTTCTGCACCAGTTCCACAAGCGAAAGGACAGTCCCCTTTTGAACGATATCGCAAGAGACCGGCAAAGTCTTTACAAGCATCGCCACACTTTCGAACAGCCTGGAATCGTTACGGCCGTTGTAAACCGTGCAGTAGGCCACACTTTCATTGTGGATGAACTTTGAAAGCGTAAAGCAGAATGCCGCATTGAAGAACGCATTCTGCGTGACGTTGTGCTTTTTGCAGAACTCCGTCACAGGGGCGGAGCAATCGCCAAACGAAGTGTGGAAATGGGCTACCGGAGCGCCAGAATCAGTAGCAGAACGCTCCGGACACTTTGCCGGGAGACTTTCCGTATTGCAACTGGAAAGGAGTTTCCCGTAGTATTCTTCCGCAGCGGTAAACTTATCGGAGGCACGCAAATCAACTTCTTCCAAGGCAGCATCAAAACCGGTATAGAATTCAGCTTCAAGTGCTTCGCCGGCGTAGGCGCGGTTGATGTCGTTGAGGAGAATTCCAAGCGACGTACCGTCCGATACAATATGGTGAACGTCC
>JAZLMK010000091.1:0-29576 GCA_045598645.1 Fibrobacter sp. | reverse complement strand
CGACTTGCAAACACAAATAAAAAAACTACAGAAATTCGCATTATCAACCTAAATTTTCACCATGAAAAAGCCTCACGGGCAAATCCACTGGCAAATTCAAATATCCGCAGTAGAATATACAAAACTTTAAAGCAGAAGTTTTACCCATTTTTGAAACAGAATACGCAATTTTTTTCGTTATTCCCGCTCAAATGAAGAATAATATGCATTTTTGTGTTTAATGAGGATGCCCTTTGGGTTTTAAAACCGCTTTGCTAGCGGAGAGAAGTACGAGCAATCAGCTTTGGCCGTTCAACAATTTTGCTTTACTCATGAAAAATGATAAACTCAAATACCATTTTACCCTATATACTTTAGGCAACCTCTAAAAATTGCCTTGGTTAAGAAAATTTGAGTGAGACCGAGCGACGGCAGGAATGAAAAGTGGCGAATACTGGTGGTATTTGCCACTTTGAATGACGAACCAGCGCGAAGAGTCGCAACAAAATTTTTGAAAATTGAATTTTTAGAGGTTGCCATATGAAGCATTGCCACTCAAGGTGAAAGTCTGCCCAGCATGTACCGTCAAATCAGCCCAATTCTCCCTGCCATCCAGGGAATGGTGGGCATTGTCAGAAACGACATACGGCCATTCACCCAAATTGTGAATTTCTGTCAACCCTGTCACAGACGCACTCTGAGATATATCCGGGGAAATTGAAGCCATGGGTAGAAAGCCAAGCATTGACGAGTTATACACCTGTTCATCTTTCACTTCAACAGACAACTGTCCAAAAGAAAGAACCGAAAAAAAAGAAGATGCAAAAGCATATCCATTTATTCACAAAACTAATCCAATCCTAAATTTTCAAGTCAATAGCTTAAAAACAACCTCCTTTTACGAACAAAGGAGGTTATTGTATGTAAAATAAAATTTTCCATTGTACAAAATCGTTTAAACAACAACGTTGTTCTAACGGCAAACGAGCAATCTTATGGCATCAAGGCGCAACTGAGGGTTTGCAACAACCTTGCGTCTATCACCCACGTTTTTACGAAGCTGCTGCAACTGAGCATTGCCGGCGGCCTTGCCACGGATTGTAAGCAAATGGTTCATTCGCTGGTATTCCTGCTCCGAACGAATTTCCACAAGATCTGCCGCCTTTTCGGCGTATTCCTTGGCAACGCCCGAAACAGACTGGCGAGCCTTGGCAAGCCCCTCCTTGGCAAAGAATCGAATGGTCGCATCGACCGCCTTGTTGCCTTGCGGGACGTTCACGTCGCGAAGAGAAGCCTTCGACAACGCATCCACAAGCGAACTCTTGTCGTCGCCAGTGGCATCGACCAAAGTCGACACGTAAAGCGGACCAACCAAATCGCTCATGCCCCATTCTTCGGGCACAGGAAGTTCTACGGAGAAGTTATACTGCATCATGAGACCACGCTGTCCGGATTCCGGCCAAATGCAGCAAGAAACTACGCCGTGGTTGGCGCTAGTTTCAAAGTCGATGGTCCCTTGCGCCAACGGATGTTCCAGGCTTAGGAAATCCACTTCGTCGTGAACCATGGCCACATTTCTGTCAAATGTCGCCGTCAAGGAAATCGTATCCGTGCCCTGTTCGTCTTCTTCGCTCTGAGCAGCCACCATGCCACGACTCGGCATGCCGGCGACAGTGCCCTCTTCGATTTGGGGCCCCATGGAAATCAACGAACACCCTGCAATGGAACTCTTGTCTACGTCCAAGCCTCGAGCATGGAGAGATTCTAGCAGTAAGTCGCGCAACTCCGTCTGAGCGTCGATGCGCTCGATTTCGTCGGTAATTTCCTTGGCCTTCTCGGGATTGCGGGAGTTGTACTCGAGCAGGCGGTCGCGGCCCTTCTCGATGTTCTTGCGCATGGTCTCGCAATCTTTTTTCACCTGCGGAATCACATCCTTCACAAAAGATTCGAGACAATGGCGCGGGTCGGCCAGCGCTTCGATAAGGCTGTCGGTGTACTTGAGGAAAAGTTCGCCGCCACTCATCAAAGGTGCGCCAAAAGCGTTCAAGCCTTCATTATACCAGCGGAACATCACCTCTTGGCCAGAGCCCTTCACGTAAGGAACATGGACGATGATATCCTTGGTTTGACCTATGCGGTCCAAACGCCCAATACGCTGTTCCACAAGGGCCGCATCCAACGGGAGGTCGAACAGAATCAAATGGTGCGAGAACTGGAAGTTACGGCCTTCGGAACCGATTTCAGAAGCAATGAGCAGGTTTGCGCCGTTCGGCTTGCTGAAGTTCGCCGCAGCCTTGTCGCGGGCCATGATGGTCATGTTCTCGTGGAACATGGAGAAGGCCCCTTCACCCAGATAATCGGTAAGGAGCGATTCCAAAGCAAGCACCACTTCGATGGATTCGCAAATCAAAAGAATCTTGTCGTTCTTGTGTTCTTTCAGGAATCCCTTGAGCCACACGAAACGTTCGTCCATAGCCCAAGCATCGGAATACTTGGTGCACAGAAGTCCGTTTTCCTGAATGTCGGTAGAGGCCTCCAAATCGCGCTCGGCAGCCACTTCCACCATTTCGCGGTACGTCATGTCGGGAGCAAGGCAAACCTCGTCGAGAACGCGCTTGGGGAATCCACCCACGCCTTTGCGGGTGTTGCGGAACACCACAGAACCCGTACCCATGCCGTCAACAATACGACGCATCCATTCGCCGGCCGTCATGGACTTGGAATTTTCCTGTTCAAGCCATGGGCGAATCTTGGAATTCTTGGGGACGCACTCGTACAAGTCGTCCCAACTCATCTGGTGGTTGGGGTCTGTCGGCAGTTTGCTCAAATCGTTCACCAGTTTGCGGTAGGCTTCCTGGTCCTTGATAAAAGCGCCATAATCGGCAAAGCGCGCAGGATCAAGCATTTTAAGGCGGTTGAACTGCGATTCCGGATGCAGCTGGAGCGGAGTACCCGTCAAAAGCAAGACTCCCTTGGACTTTGCAAGTACGGCGTTCGCAAGCATGTATTCGTGGCTGGTGAAACCATCTTCACACACCAGATGGTGCGCCTCATCGATAATGGTCATGTCCCAAGTACACTTGAGCAAGTCTTCGATCAAGGCCGGCTGGCCCATCAAGAATTCAATGGACACGATAATGTCGTTGCTCTGCATAAAGGGGTTGGGCTTAGTTTCATCTTTCGCCACCCCAACGAACAAACCGCGAATAAAGCCTTCGTCCACCAACGTGAACAACTGGTTGAAGCGGCGCTTCATTTCAATCATCCACTGGTGTTTAAGCGTTTCGGGGACAATAATCAACGTGCGACTGACTCGACCACGAGCCTTGAGCGCATGCCAAATCATGCCGGCTTCGATAGTCTTCCCTAGCCCGACTTCGTCACTCAGCATAAGCCTCGGCAAAGCCGTCGAAGAACATGCGCGATGGCAAAGGTAGTACTGGTGGGGAATCATGCTCACCCTGGGGCCAATCATGCCGCGCACAGGCGAAGACTGCCACTTGCAACTGAGTTCCATCGCGCGACGGCGACGGTCGAACGCCTTGGCAGAAACATCGCGCCCCTGGTCCTTGGCGGATTCCACGCCCACCTTGGAAAGTTCGCGGAAAAGATCAGAAGGCCTAGCCATCTGCTTTGCCGTGAGGTCGGACTCCTTCATTTCACGACCACCGCGACCCACGTAGATTACAAGGTCGTCGGCTTCACGCACGGACTCGATAACAAAGGACACTCCCTTTTCGCTTTTGGCAGTTTCCCCAGATTGCAAAACAAACCTGTCTACTGGAGCATTGTCGGTACGATAAAGGCGGACTTGGCCTACCAAAGGGAAAGAAAACTTGACGGTACGACCCTGGACCTCGGAAACGATTCCAAGACCCAGATCGGGTTCTGACTGGCTAACATAACGCTGGCCGGGCTTAAACATTCTCATAACCCCCCAATTTAGTTAATTTTCGCCATTTCATCCGACAGAAAATTCTAAATTTACCCCCGTATGAAATGGTTTTTTATTGACGAAAGCATTACCGACGGCGAAAGACGGCAAGGTCCTTTTTCTATCGACGAAATTCACGAGTTTGTAAAAATCGGCAAGATAGTAGACGAGACCCAGGTTTGGCGCAGTGGCGAAGAAAATTGGAAGCCCTGGAAAGAATTCGCCCAACAAGAAGCCATGGAAAGAGCGATGTTGGATTCCGACCGCGATGAACTTCTGCAAAACACCATCAAAGCTCTTGAAGAAGCCATTGAAAGCGACAAACTGAAAATCAGGCGTTTCGCGGGCTTTTTCACACGCGCATTTGCATACCTTGTCGACAACGTCATTCTCGGCCTCATCGGAGGAATCGCGCTGTTTGCCTTGAGCAAGGCAAGCGGAATCATCGACGTGACCACAGTCCAAGAGGCCGCCCTCGCCTATCTGGGCAACCCGACCTCGCAGGAGGCCTTTCAAAAGTTGGTGGACATTCCGGGAATGGGCACGTTCTTTACCATTTGGAGCGTGCTCCAGACCATCTACTTTATCGTATTCCATGCCATTTTTTCGGCAACCCCCGGCAAGATGCTGGTGCACATCCACGTGGAAACACACTCCGGCGAAAAACTTTCGTGGATTGGCTCCATCGCCCGCTACCTTTGCAGCGTACTGACCCAGTTCACTATGGTGTTCTACGGGCTCGGCTACATCATAGTTTGCATAGACCCAAAGCGCCGGGCTCTCCACGACTGGATTGCGCGCACATTCGTGGTCTACGACGAAAAGATTAAAATAAAAGAAGGTTCCGACCCGGAACAGGAGAATTAATTTATATGTACCGTTTTGAGATTCACCATGTCAACAAGCCCCTAGAAGGCGAAGTCGATATTTCCGGCGCAAAGAACGCCGTTCTCGCTGTGATGGCGGCGGCCCTTTTAGCCGATGGCGTCTCGGAAATTACAAACGTACCGCACCTCAAAGACATGAAGACCATGAGCGACGTTCTGCGCGTGATTGGTTGCCGCATTAGCGGCGAGGCACATACACTGAAAATCGACACGCGCGGCGCCGACCACCTGGAAGCGCCCTACGAACTGGTGAAAACCATGCGTGCTAGTTTTTACGTGCTCGGCCCCCTGGTGGCGCGCTTCGGCCGCTGCCGCGTCTCGCTCCCCGGCGGATGCGCCTGGGGCCCCCGCCCGGTTGACCTTCACTTGAAGGGGCTCGAGGCGCTCGGCGCAAAAATCAACTTGACCCGCGGTTACGTCGAGGCCACCTGCGACGGTCGCCTCCCCGGCGGCAACTTCAACTTCCCCATTTCGAGCGTAGGTGCCACCGTGAACGTACTCATGGCAGCGACCCTCGCAAAAGGCGTAAGCGTTCTGCAGAACGCGGCCCTGGAACCCGAAATCGACAACCTGGTGGATTTCCTTATTTCCATGGGTGCTAAGATCCAGGGGCGCGGGACTCGTACACTCACCGTGCAGGGCGTCGAAAGCCTAAGGCCCGGCAAAGGCTTCACCATCCCCGACCGAATCGAAGCGGGCACGTTCCTTTGCGGGGCCGCCATTACCCGCGGTTGCGTAAAAGTGAACAAAATCATTCCCGAACACATCACAAGCACCCTCGACGCCTTCCGCGAAATGGGCTGCAAAGTCGATGTCGGCAACGACTGGGCGCAAGTCGACGCCCGCAACATGGAACTGAAACCCATCAGCATCTCGACGCTTCCTTTCCCGGGATTCCCGACCGACATGCAGGCGCCCCTCATGGCAACGCTCGTCTCCGTCCCGGGCAACAGCCTCATCCAGGACACCGTCTACAACGACCGCTTTAAGCACGTGGCAGAACTCCAGCGTCTTGGCGCCGACATCCAGATTAACGGCAACACCGCAACCATCAAGGGCGGTACAAAACTCGAAGGCACCGACATCATGGGCTCCGACCTCCGCGCTACAGCAGGCCTCGTTCTCGCAGCCCTCATTGCCGAAGGCGAAAGCACCCTCAGCCGCGTTTACCACCTGGACCGCGGTTACGAAGACTTCGAAGCCAAAATGGCAAAGTTAGGCGCCGTCGTGATTCGCCACAGCGATGACGAAGACGCCGCCCTCGCCGCAGCCGCCGAAGAACAGTAATCCGCATTGACGCGAACAACTATCGCACTATTGAAAAAGGCCCGCATCACTGCGGGCCTTTTTTATGCATCCTTAATAGCCTTTACGAAGAAGAACTTGCGCTTGTTGCCGTAGAAGGCTCCTGAGGTTCTTCTTGTTTGCTCCAGTTTTCATCGACAAAATCTTTTAAATTTGACGCCAGGGAATCCAACACAGCCTTGTCATCTAAATCCGTATTTAGCGGAGCCACACAAGAAAGTTGAAGATTGCGAACCTGGCAGGCATCGAGTTCGCGATAATTGACGAGCTCTCCATTCTGTCGGTGGCATACCCCCTCAAAATAAGTTTTATCCTCTTCACAGAATCCATTATGCAAGTAAGCAACATGCCAAAGCCAAGCCAGAAACTTATTATGCGATTCATCTTCCAATATTCGGTACGTCACTAGATAACTACCATTTATATCGCCACCCAAATATTGAATTCCATTTTCTTCATAATATGCGGTAACATAACCACTTGCGGAAGGATTCAAGTCGTACAGCAACGTCTTTTCTGTTTCAAATTTGTATGCAGTCTTTGAAGACGATGTTGTAATTTGATTATCGTCGTTGCTTTGCGCAGACCCGTCACTTGCGGAATCACCAAGAGGATTAACTTCGTAATGAATATTTGCCGCGCCACTTGAAGAAGATTCCGTGCCATTTTCGTCAACGCCAGCACTGGACGACGTATCTGCGCTTTCTGACGAATTCATCAAGGAAGCCTCCGTTACAGACGAGGCGTCATCCGTGCAAGCCACCAAAAGAGTTGCAGTACAAACCGCAGAGAAAAAGAACCTTTTCATAATCGCTCCTTAATCAACTTGTAAAAAATTATAGCCCAGTTTTATGCCGTCTGAACCTGAATTGCGAACACGTTTGATTGAAACCGTTATCCCTCCCGACATTGGGGCAACAAAATCCACCAGCTCAAAGGGATTATTACTAGATGTCGATGAAGCTATCAATGTTCCATATTGATAGACAAACAAATCTATATCCTGGGGAAGAAGGTTGTTGTACAACACATAACTACCATTCGACAGCCATGAAATTGCAATACGATAATTCTTTCCAGCAATAATACCAGTTTCACCAAAAGTAATGGACGAATCAGTTTCAAAATAGTCGGAATTAGAACCATTCCAATACGCAGATCTTGTGCCCCATCCCATTTTAGAATATTGTGGAATTTTCTTTATTTTTAAATAATTATCCAAATCAAAGGAGTTTGCATTTGCAACTTGAATAGTACTTCCTGTCAACATCACTGCTTTAAACAATTCTGGATGTAATTTAAAGAACGAGTGTTGCGATAAAACATCTGCCGCCATTGCTGCTGTATAAGGCGTTGATGCGCTTGTGCCATAAAAGGTTCCGTTATATGTATAAGTATGATTGTCGACAACAACACTAAAAGGAGTGTCCCCTTGAAAATAAAAATGTGAAAAATTGGGAACTTCTGGCTTTTGGTTGCCAACAACTGAATTTTTCCACCGGGTGTAATTGGCATAATAATAGTTGTCTGGTAGCACTGCGCCAACGGTAATCGCATTTACCGATTTTCCAGGCGATGTCACATAATTTGTTTCATTTGTTTCATTTTTATTGCCGGCACACACGAATTCAATAAGGCCATAATTCCAAACGTATTCATCCATTTCCTTATCAGGAATTTCATAATCCGAGCCATCACTTATTGACCAAGAATGTGATCCAATATAAATTGGCACGCTATAGCCTAACGGATTATTAGGAGCGTTTACTTCATCAAATCCATAAATCATTGCTTCAGGAGCGGTTGTTTGAAGTACTCTCGCCACTCCAGTCGGATGCGGGCGTACACCTCTATAGCAAACGCTTCCCTGTTGATAAAGACTTTGGTTGACATAATTTAAATTAGGGCACCCTGTTTCTGTAAAATATATTCCAATTCCGTTACCCTTATAACCGTTTGGAAAGGCGAACGTTTGTATTTCCGACTGAATTCGTATTACAGAATCCCTGTAAAATACAATTCCTCCAACAATCGTATCATTTGAAGCCGGCCTGGGTTCTTTATGTTTTGAAATGTAAACGGTTTCCGGACCATTCTTTAAATTTTCAATTTCTCTAGCAGTTAAGAAATCTGTATATGCCTTTTTACAAGCCGGGATATTTCGTTGTTCTTTTTGATGCGCTGCATGAACTTTTTCAAAATACAATTTCTCACTTATTTCTTCATTATTTAACCAATATTTTTTTTCATTTTCCGACATTCCCGGCTCATAGCGTCCAAACAACTTGACAAAAGAAGAATTTTGTCCACATAAAAAGGAAACGTTAACCTTCATTCGCTCATCAGAAAAAACATCAGACACATAAACAGTTGAATCTAAAGTTTTTCGTCCTAGCACATCTGTTTTCAAACTTTTTTTCGCAACCTTTTGCTCAGAATATTTGTTTTTTTCAACAAAAAGTTGTACTTCTTCACTCATTTTACTTTTAGGATTAAATGCTGGTAATGCAACAAATTTATCGTCTAAAAACTGAGCATATGCAACCACAGAGACAATCAAGGGCAACACAAATTTTTTCATACAAGTTCTCAAGTGAAAAGAAACCTCTTACTAATATAATCTCTCCAAATAAAAAAAAAAGCAATATTAATTTAAGATTTTTGTAAACGTCCCTGTTTTTACGCCTAAAGAGAGTCTTCTAGAAGTCTACCTTGAAAATTTTTCGAAATTCTTGAAAAATGGCCTTTACAGGGCCGTTTCTCCTTACTAAATTTTTAGGCAGATTTCTTCCTAAACAAAGAACAACAAATGATCCTGGACATGCTTGTCGACATTCCGGACCTTCCCGGGCTGATAACGAAAAGGACCGTGAAGGGCACGACCTACGTCTACTACGAGTACGGGCGCGAATACGACCTGAAGCGGAAATACACCCTGCCGAAGAGGGCTACGATCGGCAAGCTCGGTGCAGGCGGCAAGCTCGTCCCGAACGAGAACTTCAGGAAATACCTGCCCTCAATCCCGCTGCCGGACGAGGGCGTGCGAAGCCGTGTCAGCAGCTGCATCCGTATCGGCACGTTTCTGCTGGTCAGGAAGCTGGTTGCGGAAAGCAGGCTCGAACAGTCCCTCGACGGCATCTTCAACGAACGCGACTACGGACTGCTCCTGGACCTGGCGGCGTACTCCATCGTGACGGAGAACAACGCCGCCCAGTACTATCCCGACTACACCTACAACCACCCGGTATTCACTCCGCGAATGGGGCGGTACTCGGACTCCACCGTCTCCAGGTTCCTTGCGGAAATCGACCGAGACCAGATTTCGGAATTCCTTGAACGGTGGAACATGAACCGCGAGAAGAAGGAGCGAATCTACATTTCCTACGACTCCTCGAACAAGAATTGCCAGGCCGGCGACATCGACATGGTCGAATACGGCCATGCCAAGGAGAACCGCGGGTTGCCGGTCTTCAACTATTCCATCGCGTACGACCAGGACAACTGCGAGCCCCTTTTCTACGAGGAGTATCCGGGGAGCATCGTGGACGTGTCCCAGCTGCAGTTCATGCTCATGAAGGCGGAGGGTTACGGTTACGGCAACGTCGCCTTCATCCTTGACAGGGGTTATTTCAGCAGGGACAACATCGCCTTCATGGACCGTCACGGATTCGATTTCGTGATCATGGTCCGCGGAATGCGGAAACTCGTCGCAGACGTGGTGAACGGGGTCCGCTGCACGTTCGAAAGCAACCGGGACAACTACGTGAAAAACTACGGTGTCTACGCCGTCACGGTCAAGACGAAACTCTATGCCGAGGACACCAAGGAGCGTTTCCTGCACGTCATCTACAATTCAAGCAAGCTGACAAGCGAGCGCATGAGCGTAGACGCCAAGATCGACAGGATGGAGCGTTTCCTGGAAAACTGCAAGAACCGCGAAGTTGCCATTCCCAAGGTCGTCGAGGACTACTTCGAGCTCTTCTATGACGGAAGCCGATTCCTGTACGGCAAGGTCCGCAACGACGCGGTCGGCCGCGAGCTCGACCTGTGCGGCTATTTCGTCATCGTGACTTCGGAGAAGATGTCCGCGGCCGAGGCCATTTCCATCTACAAGGCCCGCGACAGCACGGAAAAGCTTTTCCGCGGCGACAAGTCGTATCTCGGGAACAGGAGCCTCCGTGTAGGCTCCGGCGAGGCGGCCTCCTCGAAAACCTTCATCGAGTTCATCGCCCTTGTCATATGCAACCGCATCCACTCGAGACTGAAGAACGCCAAGCTGAAGAACGAGAAGAAGCAGAACTTCATGAACGTGAACGCGGCCGTCCGCGAACTCGAAAAGATAGAGATGATCCGCAGGCCGGATGGAAAGTACACGCTGGACCATGCAGTGACGGCTACGCAGAAGGAGGTTCTGCGCGCATTCGGTCTCGACGAAAATTTCATAATGGACGAAGCTGCGAAACTCGGCGCGGAAATCGCAAGGTTCGAAAAGGAGGCTCAGGATGAAGACTGTTGAAAAAGGCCCGCATTACTGCGGGCCTTTTTTATGCATCCTTAATAGCCTTTACGAAGAAGAACTTGCGCTTGTTGCCGTAGAAGGCTCCTGAGGTTCTTCTTGTTTACTCCAGTTTTCATCGACAAAATCCTTTAAATTTGACGCCAGGGAATCCAACACAGCCTTGTCATCTAAATCCGTATTTAGCGGAGCCACACAAGAAAGTTGAAGATTGCGAACCTGGCAGGCATCAAGTTCGCGATAATTGACGAGTTCTCCATTCTGTCGGTGGCACTCTAATGGATATCCGTAGCAACACTAGAAGAAGAATACACGTCATCGGCATCATTATCAACACTTGTTAACGATGTTGAAATGAGCTCTTTTTTCAACATACGTATTAAGACACACGGTCGTGTTAAAAAAAATTACATACAACTAAGAAGCTCCAATCCGACAGATAACAACAGATAAATAGATTTTTTTCAAATTTTGTATAGTAAAACACATTTTTTTCATTTTACTATACAAAAATAATTACATTTTCAATCAATTTTCACATAAACTGTATAGTCATTTATTGCAAAATCAAAAACAAGAGGCTATATTGATAGGGACCCCTTTGCTAAGAGGGAAAGCTATGAAATCAATCATTGAATACGACAACTACCGCAAATTTTTGCAGGATCTGTACGAGGAACGCAAAAACCTGGGCGCTTTCACTTGGCGAGAATTTACGAAACGCGCCGGTTTCACATCACCAAACTTCATGAAGATGGTGTGCGATGGCATAAGCGGGCTTTCGAAGGAGAGCATCGACCGCGTAGCAAAAGTCGCTGGCCTTACGGGGCACGAAACAGATTACTTCAGGGCGCTGGTCCTATTTAACCAGGCAAAGAAGGACGTGGACCGGAGAAAGTTCTACAACGAGATGCGTGAAATCGCCGAGGACCACAAGGCAAAACTCATCGGCGGGGACGCCTTCACCTTTTACGAATCCTGGATGTACAGCGCCCTCAGGGAACTGGCCCCCGCCATGCCCGGAGCAAAGCCATCGGAACTTGCGGCACAGTGCAATCCGCAAATTTCTGCCAAGGAAGTCCGTAGCGCCCTCGCCTTTTTAGTCAAGGCAGGCTTTTTGCAAAAGACTGGCGAGGACGAATACAAACAAGTGAACAAGTCCATCAAAGCCTCGGCAGAGGCGTTGCCGCTGGTGCTACGTTCCCTGCACAAACAGATGATGGACTTGGCAAAGTCCGCAGTAGACAACATCGACAAATCGGAGCGAAACGTCACAGGCGTAACCGTAAGCATTAATCGCAAGGATTACGAGGAAATCGTCAAGGACATCGAAGCTCTGAGGCAAAAGGTGGCAAACCTGGGAATCGCCAGGGGCTGCGGGAAGCAAGTCTACCATCTGGGAGTGCAGTTGTTTCCGCTGACAAAGAAACCAGACAACGTCAACGAGTCAAAAAAAAGTTTAAAGGAGGTGTTATGAAGGTTATTAAGTTATCTACAATATTATTTAGTTTATTTACAACAGCATTCACCATCACGGCCTGCAGCGAAAGCCCGTCCAGCCACGAGAGCACCATTGAATCCGGCGGCGCTTCGGACCTACCCAACGCAAACAAGAATCAAATCGCAAGCACCGAATTGTTCGCCGGCGTAACCGTTGCCAGGATGACCCTCAAAGAAAGAGCATTCTTTGACAGCGTGGCCGCCCTGCCGCAAGAAATTGATTCTCCCGAAAAAATGCGCGACTTTTTGTACTTTGACGAAGCAATGGACCACCTCCACGACACCGCCTACGCCAACAGATGCAAGGTATATTACAACAACTACATGGAAGCCGTGATGCGTTTGTACAACAGAAGGTACGGCCAATGGATTTCCCAGATGCACGCCGCAAATATCAACGATTCCAAGTACCTGCTAGAACTAGAAGGATGGTACGGGATTCACATACCCGACAGCCTGAAAAGATCTTCCGAGGAGTTTAAGAACTACTGTGAAGAAAATCAGGGATTTTACATGCACTTCACAAACTACGGTTACTCCGAAGCAAATATGTGCGCCTACAAGCTAGATGAATACAATATTGACGAACTCATGGCCAATTACGAAGAAAAATTCGCGGAATACTGCGAGGAAGACGAAGAAAGGGTTCCCCTCTCCTTAACCGTATGCGACACTATAAAAGGCACCGAAGAATGCAAAGAAGTTGACGAATACATAATACCAGACAAATCGCCCGAAGAATACGAGGAATGGTTGGACTCAAAAAATTGTGCAGATCAATGGGGCTTCGCCGAATGGATTGACGTACAGATCAATTACTATTCCAAAGATTGCCACTACCTGCATGTTGAAAACATGCCCGACAGCAACGAAACCCGCTACGGCGACAACTTCCGTGGCTACGACGGTTACGATTTTTATTATAGGGAGAAAGGGGACTCCTACCGCATAACAAAGCGCATAACGTTATCTCGCTACGACCGCGGCAACCCCACCCTAAAAGAAGAAATAGAGAAACTGTACAGCGACACAAGAACCAGTTTTTCCACCATGTGTCACGAAAACGGAGGAACGCTAACAGACAAGGGTACGACCCATGAAGTCGACGCCGTAGGATCACTTGACTTCTTTTACGATTACGAGTGCAACTACAACGTCCCCCTGGATTTTGACGTCAAGGCCGCCCACGAAAAGATGAACGAAGTATTCCTGTTGCTGGGAGAAATGCTCATTGCCCAGCAAGAGAACAGGGAATTTTCCCTAAGCGAGGAGCAGAAGGAACTTTTGGAATACCTCGACCAAGAATACTAAGCAAACCAACAAAGCAAAAAATTAAAAAGCCCGCGATTAAATCGCGGGCTTCACTTTTATACCAAAGAAGTTGTGTTACTGAGCAGAGTTTGCAGCCGGCAGTGTATGCTTCGGAGCAGCATCTGCATTAGCCGGATTTTCGCCAGACGGAGTGACTTCGGCAGAAACGCCGCTTGCAGAACTTTCGCCTACAGGCGTCGGCGCCGGAGTGGTGCCCTCTAACAATTCCTGCAAAATCTCAGCAGCCTGTTCGAACTCGCCCGATGCGGCACAATTCTTGCTGTTCAAAATCTTTTGCAAGTACTGTTTCTGGGAATCAACGTCACCTTCGGTTCCATAGATGGCAGCCAATTTGAACATGGTGGTGCAAGTTTTTTGACCATCGGGGAATGCGTCGGCAAGGCTCGTGAACACTTTCTTGGCCTTATCCACCTGATTAGCGTCAATCAGGCAAAGCGCCATCCAGTAGAGAGAATTCTCGGCCAGTTCGCCGGTCTTCATTTGTTCATAAACCTGCTTAAATCCGGAGTAGGCCAACTTGTACTCGCCACGATGGTAATCGGAGCGGGCCGTATTGAACATGGCTTCGGCTTCCACAAGTTTTTCGGCTTCGCGTTCCAGGCTGTCCATGGACATGGGGGCCTGCGGAGTTCCGCTCACCACCACCTTCTTCGCAAGAATCTTGTCGCTCTTGCCAAGAAGCATGTCAAGCCTATAAATGATTTCTTCCTGCCTGGAGTCGTTACGTTCAGACTCGTCCCCTACGCGGCGCGAAAGCATGGTCACTTCGGCCATCATGCGCTTCTGCACGAGGTCCGAGGCTTCCATTTTCGCCTTCATGGAATCCAGTTCCGCACGGAGGGAATCGTTTTCGGCTCTAAGCACCTGGACCGAAGAATCCAAGTTGCTGAGCACGGCCACCTGTACGTCTGTACCCACAGCCTTCATCTCCTGCGTACGGAGCATGGTGACCTGGGAGCAGCCCGTAAAGGCCATGGCAAAAACGACTAGGCCTAAAGCCAACCGTTTCATATTCACTATTTAACCTCTGATTACTGCTTGATGTTCACGCGGAAATTGGCACGGCGGTTCTGGGAGTAAGCCTCTTCAGTATCGCCCTGAGCCTTCGGAGCTTCCTTACCGTAACTCACGGATTCCATGCGTTCATTTTCAATGCCGTAGGCAGCGAGGAATTCCTTCACCTTCATGGCGCGTTTTGCACCCAGCGTGAAGTTGTAGTCTTCGGTACCGCGGGCATCGGTATGGCCTTCGATGGTAAGCGTGAAGCGGGTTTCCTTGATCAGGAGTTCACCCACCTGGGCCAAAAGTTCCTTGGCCTTTTCGGTGAGTTCGGAACGGTCAAAGTCAAAGTACACATCTTCGCTCATAATCTGGTTGATGAGGGCTTCAATGCGAGCGCGTTCAGCTTCCAGACGTTCGGCTTCCAGGCGGGCCTGTTCTGCAGCCAGGGAATCCGCATTCACGGCAGGCTGTTCAGCGGCCGGGGCAGCCGTCTCTGCGGCGGCGGGAGCCTGTTCGGCAACCGGTTCCGTCTTGGGAGGTTCCTTTTTAGCACAGCCGACAATGGCAAGGCAGGCTGCACAGGAGATTATTGCGAATTTTGTGATGTGTTTCATTTAGCACCTTCTTTGGTTGTTTGTGTATAGTCTTCGTAGAACCAGGACCACGTAGGTGATGTGTTCTCGCCGCCCTGGGTTATGCGGGTCACGTTGGCTCCGTCGAACCGCATAATGTAAATCTGGTAACTACCGCTGCGGTTGCTGCTGAAGGCAATGAGCTTGCCATCGGGCGACCACGTGGGATGTTCGTTGCTACCTGCGTTGCTGGTAAGTTGCACGATATCGCTGCCGTCCAGGGCGCAGGTGTAAATGTTCATCTTGCCGTTGTCCATGGAAGTGTAGGCAATGCGGTCGCCGCTCGGAGACCAACTGGCTCGTTCGTTGTAACGACCCATGAAGGTGACGCGTCGCATGTCGCTGCCGTCTTTTCCCATCACGAAAATCTGCGGACCTCCGCCACGGTCGCTGGTAAAAAGGACTTCGGTCGCATATGGGCTCCAGGCGGGGCTCGTCTGGTTAGACTTCAGATAAGCGAATTTTCTCGCCTTGTTCGTTTCCATGTTGCCGAGGTACAGGTCCGTCTTGCCGTCCTTGGTACTGGAGAACAGCAGTTCACCGGACTTCGGATTCACGGCAGGGCTGTACGTCTGGTCGAATTGCGTAAACAGAGGCTTTTCGGTTCCGCCAAAGGCCTTGGTGTAAAGCCTCGGACGGTTCGTCTTGAAATTCACGTAAACAAGTCCCTTGTTCCCGCGAGTCCACACGGGCATCATGCTTATGGTGGAATCCCTGGTAATCTGGCTGCGATGGAATCCGTCGTAATCCGAAACCACGACCTGCTTAACGCCGTCTATCTTGGATACGTATGCAAGTTTGGTGCTCGCGACTCCGCGTTCACCGCAAAGTCGCTTGGTCACCTCGTCGAAAAAGGCGTGCATCGCACGGCGCAAGTCTTTCTGGGAAATCGTATAGCTTTCACCCAGCAGCAAGTCCTTGCTCTTGGAAACATACAGGTAGCATTCCACCTTCATGAGCCCGCCGGCCTTGGGTTCCACCTTGCCGGTCACATAGTATTCCGCATGACTGCGGCTAAAGAGGGCCAGGTTGAACTTGTCCGAGGCAACGACATCGAAACGGCCGGACAAATTCGCATCGCGAGTCAGAATCTGGTGAGGATGTTCCTCGTTCCAGTCGATTCCCTTCTTTTCGTCAAAAGGAACAACACCCAGGGGCATGGTCTTGTACACCGAAATGCCCACATCCACAGCGATGGTATCGATAGCGGCGAAGCTCGCTCCCGAAAAAAGCATCACCGCGGCAGCAAGTATCAACAGTCTCAATTTCATTTTTTCTTTCTTCATTCCATTTCTCACATTCTTATTCGCAAGGCCATTCCTAGTTCGGCGTGAAGTTGAAGTTCAGCACCAGGCTGGGAGCACGGTAATTGGGCGGAAGCTCGGGCACCTTGGAAATCTGGATGGCTCGCACCGACAAGTGGTCCCAGGCCTTGTTCCCCGACGACCTCTTCAAAATGACTCCCGTAATGCCGCCAAAACGGTCTACCGAGAACTGCACGGTCGTCTTGGCCGAACGTTCCACCTTGAGATCCTTGGGCGGCTTGAAATTGCTCATGATAATCTTTTTGAGTTGTTCCAGATAGACCTGCATAAGCGGGTCCATGTACACGGACCCGACCGGATCAAGGCTCGGGGCTTCGACAGCCGTAGGCAAGTCCATGTCGTCCACCGGGAAGTCGTCCACAGGTTCCTCGGGCTGCGGCTCCGGATCGGGAGTCGGCTCCGGCGGAGTTTCCTCCTGGACCTCCTCGGGCTTTTCCTCAGGTTCCGGTTTGATTTCGGGCGGCAGTTTCTTGTTCACCTTGGGCTTTGGCGGTTCCTGCTTGGGCTTGGGCGGAGGCGGCTGCGTCTTGGGCGGAGCCGGGGGCTGCGGAGTGGGCGGAATCTTCACCATTTCAAACACGGGAATCTTTTCGGGTTCCGGAGTCAAGTCCACGTAGTGGAAAGCGATGCACGCGAGGACCACGGCAAGGTGAAACACCACCGCACAAACGATGATTTTCACCAGCGAACTGTCCACGCTGGAGGCGAAGTACTTTATGTTCTCGTCTTCTTGCTTCATTTACCCGGTTTGTCTTTGGGATTCAAGGTAAGGAATCCGAGTTTGGTCACGCCCAGTTTTTGCACCTGGGTAACGACCTTCATCACAAGGCCATAGCGCACTTCTTCGTCCGAATTGATGACCACGGCCATATCGCCGTTCCAAAGGGACTTGAACACGCTGTTGAAACTGCTGAAGTCCACCTGCATATCTGCGATGTAGATTTCCTCTTGCTTGGTGATGGAAACCTTCAGCATTTTCTCTTGTTCCATGGTAGGCGCTTCGGCCTTGGGCAAGTCCACCTTGACACCCTGGCTCATAAGCGGAGCAGAAATGATGAACACGATAAGAATCGAGAACACGATATCGATCATGTTCGTGAGGTTCATCTCCTGCTTGAGTTCTTTTCCGCGGCTACGCTTCACTTAAGCCTCCTAGCCGGCCACTTCTTCCAAGGCAAGCAAGTCACCGCGCTTGAACAAGCTCAAAACCTGGGAACCAAAGTTGAAGTACGAAATTTCGTTCTGTCCGTTGCAACTGGTAAAGTAGTTGTAGCCAGCCGATGCCGGAATGGCCACCACAAGGCCACCCACCGTGGTGATAAGCGCCATGGCGATACCCGGGGCGACAACGGTCAAGTCGGCGGAGCCGTGCTGGCCAATCTGGAAGAACGCAATCATGATTCCCCAAACCGTACCAAGCAGGCCGAAGAACGGAGCCAGGTTGGAGCAGGAAGCCAAAAAGCCCAGGTAACGGTCTTCGGTGAGTCGAAGGCCTTCGATGGAGCGCTGGATGGTGTCTTCAAGAAGGGAGGCTCTATGCTGGATGGAGTCGTAACTCACGAAGTTACTGAACTTGGAGGCCTCCTTAAGAACCTCGGCGGTCAGGCGGCGCAGCGCACTGTCGTCCCCCGTTTCGCAAAGGCCCTGGAGTTGCACGAATTGTGTCACCGTACTAAACTTGCGGAAGAACTCGGCATTGGCGCGCTTGCTCTGGCGGTAGGCGATATACTTGACAATGATGATGCCCCAGGACCCCAGGGACATGACAGCAAGGATACAAAGCACAACGATGGTTGCAACGTCGGATTGCATCACCATTTGGACGAGAGGGATGGAATTGTTCAAAAGAACCTCCTCAAAATAAATTCAAATAAACACCGATTCTACATTTCCAATGTAGTAAAAAGGATGTCGCAAAAAAAGCAACACCCTCAAGAATTAGCATTTTTTACACAAATTACACACAAGAGCCCTAAAGACTCTTTGGATGGAAGCTTTTTCGGTGCTCCGGGGTAAATCCCAATTTACGAATGCCTTCGAGATGGGCCTTGGTGCCGTAGCCGGCGTTGACTTCAAAGCCATAGCCCGGATACTTCTCGGCAAGTTTGTCCATATAGCGGTCACGGAAGACCTTCGCCAGGATGGACGCGGCGGAAATGCTCGCGATGCGGCCGTCGCCCTTCACGATCGGCATCTGCGATTCCTGCGGGATGCCTCGGATTTTGAGGTTGCCGTCGACGGCGATGAGCAGCGAGTTCTGAGCCGTGAGTGGCGAGCCATTAACTTCGGCAAAACTTCCCTTGACTTCAATGGGGATTTCGGGAGAGGGTTCATTGATGCCGGACATTCCAAGTGCCTGCAGGGCGCGGCGCATGGCCAAAAAGTCCGCCTCCAGAATGTTCATGCGGTCGATTTCCTCGACGCTCGCGCTTGCGATGGCGTAGCAGGCGCAGGCCTCCTTCACGCTTTCGAACATGGCTTCGCGTTTGGCGCGAGTCAGTTTTTTGGAATCGTTCAAAGTCAAAAGGGCGTCGGGCGCCTTGAGAACAGCCGCGCACGCCACCACGGGGCCAGCCAAAGGACCTCGGCCCACTTCGTCGATACCCACGACAATCGCATTCGCGGGTGCCGTAGCGGCACACGCGAACAAGTCGTACGCGCCCGCAGCGTCATACGCGCAAGGGTTCGCGGCAAACTTGCGAATCGCCGCCTCCCCTTCTACCGGAGATTCGATTCCTTCCAAAAATGCGGGCAACTTGAACTTCATGGCAAATCCCTAGCGAATGCCAAGCGACGCGGCATAATCCCTGATTGTCTTCCAGTAGAGTTCGTGTTCCTGCTCCAGCACGCGTTCTGCAAGGCTCGCGGCGGTATCATCCGGCAAAACAGGCACCTTGACTTGCGCCAAAATCCGCCCGCCATCGATTTCTTCGCCCACCAGGTGCACCGTCGCGCCCGATTCCGCCTCGTGCGCCGCCACAACGGCCTCGTGCACATGGATTCCCCAGAATCCCTTGCCACCGTACTTGGGCAAAAGCGACGGATGGACGTTCAGGATGCGGTTCGGCATACGCTTGAGCATGCAAAGCGGAAGCGCCTTCATATAGCCCGCCAGAATCAAAAAATCAACGTCGTACTTGTCGAGCACATCCATCATGGCGGCTTCGTACTGGACCTGATCCGGATGAGTCTTGCCGGAAATGTGGTACACGGGGATGCCGTATTCTTCGGCATGGGCCGCGGCACCGCAACCGCCGTTATTTACAATCAAAAACTTGCACTGGGCTTCCAAGTCACCTTCGCCAATGCGGTCGATAATCGCCTTAAAGTTGCTTCCGCCACCGGAAGCCATCACACCTATTTTAAACATAGGCGCAAATATAAAAAATTTCGCCAGTCATTAATACTTGCAAGGGATTTTTTCAAGCAAGTCGTTCGAAATATAATTGCATTCGTAACTATTCTGATTTTCGCCATACATGTTCATGGTCGTTTCGGAAACCATGCACATCTTGACCTTAGAAGAATTCACCGCATAAATGTTGGAGTCCTCTGTACTCTGGAACCACAATGCGCCCGTAGACTTGTCGAAACACGCTCCCTTGGTTTGCGCCATCAAAGTCCTTCCGCCTTCGTACTTCATCCCCATGTTTTTCCGGAACGATTCGAATTGGAAGTAATTTTCGCCAAAGGTGTAAAGAGTGGACGGCTGCGCCACATTACCCGTCCCATTCACAAGCAAGGCGGGTTTTTCTTTTATAAAAACATAGGGGATGATGAACACGAACGGAACTATAACGACGGACGTCGGCCAGGTAACCGCAACAAGTCCCGCCGAAAAAGCGCCACTCGCCATGGTCGCAGCAAACATAGCATTACCGCCTTCACCGCTCACCTGCACAACGCTGTCCATGACCACAGTGGCCTTGTTGGTGACCCTTACGCGATGTTCCCCAGCAGGAACACGAATCACCTTTTTGCCATCCCCGATGATTTCGGCGGCCACGGAATCCACCTGCACCACCATATCGCCACTGGCCGAAGTATCAAACACCAAAAGACCCGTATCGCGGGATGTGGAACAACCCACCAACGCAAAGACCAAGGCAAGAGCGACAACATTAAACAACTTCATGCGCGCCTCCCCTAGAACCAGTAGCCCAACGAGCCCGTGCCCGACACGGCAAAGTTGTCAAAATAAATACTGCTTGCAAAAGTCGCGCCCGCCGAGAATTTCCAGTGTTCACCGAGCCACTGCGAAAGCCCCACGTACTGCATCACGATTTTCGGGAAGTCAAAGAAGATATCCGAATCGTCCAATTCGCTTGTCCGCCAAGGCGCATACAGCGAGGGGGAATAGTTGATGGATGTAGAACCTATGTAGAACGAGGCGAAGCCGCCAAAGTTCGCCGACACATGATTATACAGACGGTCCTTTTCTTCACCTTCCGTATAGTAGTCCACAAGGCTAATACCCGGCGGCATACTATGCATTAGATATGTATAGGAGCCACTGTTCCATGCAAAGCCGACATCCCCAAAAACGCCGAGTTCAAAGAACGACCGATTCATTCCAAAAATGTAGCGCACATAGGGGAAAGGGTCCAGCCCTAGGCTGTAACCCGAAAGGCAAATATTCCCCTTGCTCAACGACGTAAAATTGAAGGCGACAGGAATTCCCTTGAACCGGTAATCGAAATCCACCTTGCTATCGACAAGTTCGACAGACTCGTCTCTTTTACTGCTGACATCATTCCAAAGTTTGTCCACGTGGACTTTGTCCTTGTGAACGTAGGTGCCCGAAAGAGTCAGGCTACGCATTTTGGATTGTTTTGGAGCATCCTTGCCTACACCCATAAAATTCGGATGGGAATTCACGTCGAATTCACCACGCCCCAAGGCAACTTCGTGATAACCGCAACCACTAAAAGCTATTGCGCACACGGCCAGAACAAAAATCGAAAGCAAATTTTCACTTATGGCTGATTCCAGGAGGCGTGCGCAAGAAATAGATGAGGGCGGGAATGATCACCGCAACAACGCAAGCCACAAAGTAGAACGTGACGAACCAACCGGCCGTTGCCACATCGGGCGAAAGAAAAAAGTTCTTGGCCAAGGAAAGGACCGCCACAACAAAAAAACCGGGCAAAAGGTACGACAAGAGTTTATTCATATTCAAAAAAATAATTTTTTTTGCGTAAAAAGGTTGAAAAAGCCCCCGTTACAAAAAATTAACACAAGGAACATACATTTTACTTGCATTTGTAAAAAAAAAACTTACATTTTCTTCGGAAATGTGCCCCCACTTCGGGGGGCGTCTTTTTTAAACATACACGGGTTGACACCCAAGGAGTAAACATGAAACGTTATGCATTCGCGGCACTCGCTTTGACCGCAGCATTCGGACTCGTTGCCTGTGGCGACGAAACCACCACGAACAACTACACGACTACCGAAATTGAAGACATCGTTTCGAAGAAGTTGCCGGATTGCGACAAGGAGACAAAGGGCAAGATTTACTTCGTAACAGACAAGGAAGAACTCCAGATTTGCATGGACGGTGAATGGATTACCACCAACGGCGAAGACGGTGAACAGGGTGAGCCGGGCGGTAAGGGTGATCCAGGTGAGCAAGGCGATCCAGGTAAGCAAGGCGATCCGGGCAAAAGCTGCACAGCCAAAATGCTCAAAGATAGCACTGGTTACAAAATCGTCTGCGGGAAAGATTCTGTAGGCGTTGTACTGAACGGTAAAAAAGGTGAACCGGGCGAACCGGGCAATCCGGGCAATCCGGGCGAAAATTGCCAAATGACAGCCTTCAAGGATAAGGGCGATACCGCCGCCATGGTCATCTGCAAGAGAGACACCGTTTACCTGTTTAACGGCAAGAATGCGGACGGAACAACCGCCGGCGGTAACGGAAGCGGTACCGGAACCGGCACAGACCCGTACCAGGGTGGACAATCCAGCGACGACCAGACAACACTTTCCGAAGGCTCCATGCCGAACGGCCTCGTGATTATCGGAAACCAGGTCTGGGCAGGCCAGAACGTGAACGACGACTCCAAGGGCGGCGCTTGCTACAACAACGACGACGAACTTTGCGCAACATTCGGCCGTCTCTACACTTGGGCCGAAGCCATGGCACTTGACACCAGCTATAACCACAAGTCTGCAGGCTCCAAGACCACCAAGAAGAACTACCAGGGCATTTGCCCGGACGGATTCCACATCCCGACGGGAACCGACTGGAGCAACCTTTCTAGCTACATCAACAGCCTCGCCGTCGCCGATTCCATCCGCGAAAAGAACGATTTGTGGAATGATCATGATGTTTCCGGAGTTTTGCTTCGCGGCACCACCTATGACGGCAACGACGAAGCCATCTGGACAGCCAAGTCGGGAACAATTACTGCTATTGACTACTTCGGTTTCATGGCCGTCGGCGCTGGCAGAGGAGAACTAACATACACCTGGAACGGTGATTTGGAAATTGATGAACCTTCATACAGCTTTTGGGATTATAATTTGACTTCCGCCATGTTCTGGACGAATATGGAACAAAATGGCTCTGAAGATGATTGGGCATATGAAGTGCATATGGATTACGATAATTTCAGTATACATGTAGATGCGGCAGACTACAAAAGCTACGCTAAATCCGTCCGTTGCATCATGAACATGTCCGCCCAGGACTACATGAAGACCGACGAATACAAGGCTCTCTTCACCACAGCAGAATAACAGACCAAAAAGAGGTTAATACATGAAACATTTAATATCATGTGGTCTGTTGACGGCTACGGCGGGCTTGCTTATGCTTGCCGCCTGCGGTGACGACAGCACTACAAACAACTTTGACAATACGGCGATTGAGAGTTTTACTCAAAAAAGCCTTCCCGAATGCACCGGCGAAAACCAAGGTATGCTCGCCTTCGTAAAAACCGACAGCACACTCCGCGTCTGCTACGACGCCGAATGGTTCGTACTGAACGGCAAACCAGGACAAAAAGGAAACCCAGGTGACCCAGGCGAACAAGGAGATCCTGGTAAACCAGGAGCCCAGGGCCAAGTTGGCGATGACGGTACCGGCTGCACGGTAACGACCCTTAAAGATTCCACTGGCCTCAAACTCGTCTGCGACGGTGACTCCATCGGAGTCATTAAGCACGGCAAACAAGGTGACCCAGGCAATCCGGGCGAAAGCGGCGACGACTGCGTGCCTTGCAAAACCGAAACCCTCAAGGATTCCAGCGGCTACAAGATTGTCTGCGGAGAGGACTCCGTGGCAGTCGTATTGAACGGAAAAACCATGAACAACGTTTCTCCGCTCAGCAGTTCCAGCAAGAACGTGGCTCCGCTTAGCAGCTCTGCAAAGAACACCACCCCGGCATCAAGCTCCAGCAATGGAGTGCCTGTTGAGCCCGCGAGCAGTTCCAGCAATGGAGTGCCTGTTGAACCGGCAAGCAGTTCCAACGAGGTGCCGCCCGTTGTCGGCGAATCCAGCAGCAGCGAAGAAAAAAAACTCTGCCCAACAGATCCGGTTTCTCCCAGCGGCTACAGTGCGGACAACTTTCCCGAAGCGTACGGGAACGTCCTTAACACAAGCGGGTTCTCTAAAAAACCTAATGAAGGGAGCGTAAAGCCTGTTGAAGGGAGCATAAAGCCTATTGAAGAGAAGCCAACTATCTATTTAATTGATCTTAATTATAGTATAAGCTGCACACCAACCACAACTTCCGCATATTTAACCAATACATGGTATTATGCCATTGAAATCTCTGACGTCACCCTTGTACAAAATTTCGTGGAGACACTGGTAAAGAATCTTAAAGATGATGGCCTTGATTCAAAAGATCCAACTATCGAAGAGGGTAAAATTGTATATGATTTCTCGGATCGTAAAAAAGGTGTTTCCGCAGAAATCGTAGCGTATTCATCTGGCGAAATAACACTCCTCTTTTCTTACAGAGAATCCTTATCGGCAACCACCGGCGGTTCAACTTCCGGAGAAGGTATTTAACCCTTCTCGGTTGATGATAACAAGCAACTACGCTTTTAGCACAAAGCTCTCGCCTCGGCGGGGGCTTTTTTGCATCAACATCACTCTCCCCCGCACCTATTTACTATCTTATCCGCTGTATTAAACCTTCCATCCAATGGATTTTATTATGAGCACAAAAGAATACCTCGCCGGCGCCAAGATGGCCGGTTCCGTCCAAAAGTTAATGACTCCGGGCCTCGCCGTGGAATTCATCCAGCCGTGGTACACTCCGCTATCAACGACCCCTTCTACCACAGGTATCGCCGTGGGTGGTATTGGTTCTACGTTTACGGCAACGCCTGCCGGCACGACTCCCGTGATGAACGTGATGCCGGGCGTGCAGGTCCGCACCGCAAAGCCCGAAGACCTCCGCTTCAACAACTTCTTCTTCAAGGAAGCGGTCATTAGCGCAAAGGCCACTCTCGAAATCGGAAACTTCGCTGCATTCAGCATCTACAACAACAACTTCCCGATCTTGGACGCGAAGGGCGCCCGCGTGTTCGGCGATGCCGACATGAAGGACCAGAGGAAGGCCGAGGCAAAGCTCAACAAGGTGCTCGCCGACAAGACATTGTTTGAAACGAACAAGGACGCCTTTGAACGCTGGCACATCCAGTTCAGCGACCGCACCCAGGCCCTCATCGCAAAGAAGGCCAAGGCCGAAGAACTGAACCGAGCCGTCCTCATCGACTTCTTCGACGGCATGGTCGGCGAAAAGGCCGCCCGCCAGGGTGCCCTCACCGCCGCCTGGGCAAACGACACCGTGTTCCTCGGCCAAAACGGCTACGACGCCGCCAAGATGCAGTACACGGCACTCTACCCGGTGAGCGAAACCAAGTACGAAGGCAAGGGCGTCGAAATCACGAAGACCCAGTCCAGTTACGTGACCCCGGGCGACGAACGCCTCTCCAGCCTCCCCGTGAACGCAACAGTCTTCACCTTGGAAAACAACACCAAGGACGTGCGCGAAGTGACGATTGTCCAGATTCAGGACAGCCTCACGGGCTACATGGCCACAAAGGACCGCCAGGGTGTGCAGGACTCGAGCTTCGTGCTCGTGCCGCAGGCCCGCTTCCCGAAGGGCGTGCAGTTCGACAAGGACTTGGACGACGGCCGCCAGGTTCGCGGTATCGAATTCTACAACGAAAAAGCTCTCATGGAAAGCGACTTCAACGGTTGCATGGGAGTGAGCGTCGCATGGAACAAGAAGGACAACCTGAACGTCTCCGTGAAGCCGATGTTCTACCAGGACGATGCCGCCAGCATCTTGAAGGGAGCCCTCCAAAGTGGCCGCGTCGCAGGTTCCTGGGTCAAGAACGTTTACAGCGGCCGCGAAACGATTGCAGGTGCCGTCGTCGTAACCGCTGTTTTGAAGCCGAAGCAGAAGGTAAGCTTCCAGTTCAACATGGTTCTGGACTTCCCGGAAATCAAGCTGAACAAGCTCACCTCCGCAAAGAAGTACACCGCCTTCTACCCCGAAGCATTCGGCCGCGTCGCAGCCATGCTCGAAGAAGCCCTCAAGGCCGACAAGACCATGGACGCACGCCTCAAGGCTTTCGAAAACCTCGTGCCGAAGAAGGCCGTCGCAAAGATTTACAAGGACGCAAAGAAGCAGGCCGAATTCAAGAGCCTCGCCATCAACACCTTGAGCTTCCTCGCCGAAGCCACCGTGTGGGACAAGGACGACCGCTTCCTCGTCCGCGAATGCGCCGACTATCCGTTCTTCAACTCGCTGGACGTTTATTTTTACGGTAGCTTCAGCCTGCTAGCCTTGATGCCGCGCCTCGACGGCGTTGTGATGAAGCGCTTTGGCGATGCCATTTTGGCCGTGAACGACAACCGCCGCCGCCACCACGAATTCGTGAACCTCCCCTACGCCGACCTGCCGGACCCGAAGCTCGAAGGCCCGCGCGCCGTACGTGGCGCCGTGATCCATGACCTCGGAAGCCCCTTCGACGCAGAACCGGATGCCTACGACTGGCACAACGTGAAGGAATGGAAGGATCTCGCCCCGAAGTACGTTTTGATGGTGTACCGCCATTACCACAAGACGGGCGACATGCAGTGCCTCGCCGACTGTAAGGAAGCCGTTTACGCCGCCATGGAATACCTCGAGAAGATGGTGAACGAAGGCGAAAACTTCCCGCTCACGCACGGCACCGACGACACCTTCGACAACCTCTGCAGCTTCGGCATTTCCGTGTACTGCGGTTCCCTCTGGATTGCGGGCCTCCGCGCCGCCGCAAAGATTGCCGAACTCCTCGGCGACAAGGCCCAGGCCGACAAGTGGAACGCAAAGGCCGCCGCCGCGAACAAGGAATTCGAATCCGCCCTGTGGGACGAAAAGGAAGGCTACTTCCACTTCTTCGTGACCCCGATGGAAATGAAGGACCTGAACGTCGAAAAGTACGCGGAACTCCGCGAAGCCGTGAAGGAATCCATTGAACTTCCGGAATGCCCGAAGGCCGGTGTCGCCGCCATCAACGCATGGCTCAACGAAGGCGAAATCCCTTCTGACGTGGAACTTTCGAAGATGGAACTCCGCGGCTTAAAGAAGGCTTGGCTCACCGCCCAGGTGAAGGACGCCTTTACCGCAAGCTGGCAGGCGAAAGTCACGAACGACTGCGACGACGTGTTTGTAGATACGATGCTCGCCGACACTTACCTGCGCCTCTTGGACCTCGCCCCGATTACCGACGAAGCCAAGGCAAAGAAGAATTTGTTGAAAGTTTTCAATACAAACTACAAGGCGAACAGCCCGCTCATCGGTGCCGCAAACCTCGTGCACAAGGACGGAGCCCCGCTCGACGAATTCAACTTCCAGGCTCACGACGTGTGGATTGGCATCCAGTACAGCGTGATGACCGCCTGCATGATGCACGGCCTCGTAAACGAAGCCGCCACCCTCGGCGAATCCATGACGCGTAACCTCTACGACGAAGCCAAGGTCCCGTTCGCCGCCCCGGAAGGATTCAACGGATCCTGCCGCCTGCACCCGGAAATGCTCGTGAAGGCATTCGGCATAAGCGCTACAGCCGCCTCCAAGATGCACAAGGACCTGCTCGCGAAGGGCGCCCTCCTTGCCGACTCCCGCATCAGCCCGAAGCTCCCGCGCAACGTAGCCGCCTTCTCGAAGGCCTTCGGCGCCATCGCCAAGAGCAACAAGGTGGACGTGGAAGCGCTCTTTACGCTCATGCACAGCACAGCCCTCAAGTACACCGCCGGAAAGTACTTCCGCCCGGGCATGGTGTTCGCGCTGCTGTACAAGTAACCGACGACTAATCCTTTAAAACTAAGCGCTCCGTTCTCTGCGGGGCGCTTGTTGCATATGGGAAAAGTCTCTTATCCGACGATGTCCATCAGATCGAAGTACATCAGTCGCGTATAAGGGTTATTTTTGTCAGATTCGTTCAAGAACACAAATCCATTTTTCTCGTAAAACGGGATTGCGGCAAGATAGGCGTCAACCGTCAAAAAACGGCACCCCGTCTTGTTGCTGACAACGAACATGGACTTGATGTAATCCAGCATCCAGGAACCAATATGAAAACCTCTTGCAGAGACATCGACTCCAAGACGGCACAACTTCACGGCGGGGTAACTTTTGAGCCGTTTCCCTTGCGGGAACCCCTGATGCTTTCGAAAACGGTTGTATTCAGTTTTATCGTTGAAGTCGCTAATGGAGACCTTGTCGTTTGCGAGGCTGCAAAAAGCAAGAGTTTTCCCGCACGTTGAATCAACGCACGCGTAACTCACCGAAAGCAAAGCTTTGGCGAATGGCGCGGACTCTTTTAGGATGAATTCATTCAAGTCAGCATCGCCACAATTAAAATTTTTCACAACGGCGTTAGGCTCTAAACGAATGAATTTGAAATTTTGATTATCTAGATATGGTCGAACCATGGGTCCACACCTCCGTTGGCAGCTTCGCGGGCGCGCTTTTCACGCATTCCCTCTTCGAACGCTTTCTTCATGAATTCGTAATGCAGTAAGCGTTCGGCGCGAGCTTCTGGAGTCTCGGTCCTTTTCACCTGCATACGGGCAAGGAAGCGGCGAGCATCCTCGCCGTACAAGATTGGAGTCTCTCGGATTTCTCGAGCCATTTTATCCTCTTGTATTTTCCATATAAAAAACGCCCGTAAGGCGGCAGGCGACCGACCAGTGGTCCCTATGGCTATAAATATATAAAATCTGTCACCGTGAAGTCAAGGCTATCTAAACTTGCCAAAAGCCATAAAAAATCAGAGATTTGGCAGAGTTAACCATGAACTCCCTTGGTTCTACACTCTAAGACAACAGCTACGCAAGACAAATTCCAAAGGCGCTTACCCTAGACAACCTATTTTAGGTAAAAGTTTTGTTAGAGAGGTGCTTCAGTTCTGGAGACAACGAACGGAGTTACCGTAGCTCTTATAGCCGCCGTCCATGCTGGCACCCTCGTGGCTGTAGCGCAAGCGCACGCTATAGGCGTAGCTGCTACCGCTCTCGCTAGCAGACCAGAAGTAGGCGCTGCTGCCGGCATAGTTGAAATTGCCATAGTTGTCTCTGTCGCCTGCAGGGAGCGCGGAGAAGCCGTAGGCATCCCTATCGGCAGCATCGCCCGTCTGCGGTTTCCAACCGGTCTGCGACTTGAGTGCCGTTCCCGCCTTACCATAGCCACCCACCGCTGTGTACAAGGTCTGCCATTCATCATAACTCGGCAGGTGCCAGCCCTCGGGGCACACGCCTTGAACAACTGTCGGCAGCGTACAGGTCTTACCATAGCCGCAAATCTGAGGATTATCAGCATCGTTTGCGAGTGCAACAGAATCTATGGCCGCAGCCCAGGTGTAAAGGCGACCTGTCACTGCGCAGTTAACTTCTTTGTCGCCGAAACAATAGCTCTTGGCCGTTCCCGTGTTATAATCGTAGTTCAGGTTCTCGGCCATCCACACCTGAGTTCCGATCTTTACAGTCTTGTAGGTCTTATTGTCGCGGGTGTCTGTCATCTCGCCATACGAAACCTTCGGATTCAAGAATTCATCCTTCGACATCTCAAAAAGGCCACGACTGCTGCTGGAGGATTTATTGAAACTGCTGGAACTGACCAGTTCTTCAGAAGAACTACTCGCAATGACGCT
>JAZLMK010000090.1:0-14814 GCA_045598645.1 Fibrobacter sp. | reverse complement strand
GAGGGTATATTCTTCGCCAATGCTCTCGCCTTCACCGCTGACCAAGGCGCAGCGGTCGGCATCCGGGTCCACGGCAAAGCCCACAGCGCAGCCGTTCTTCTTTACCGCTTCTCGCAGGTCACCGAGGTGTTCAGGAATCGGTTCAGCGCCCCGCGGGAACGTACCGTCAGGTTCGCAGTGCACGCGCACCACTTCGCAACCGAGCTGTTCCAAAAGGCGCGGGACAATGTAGCTACCGGCGCCGTTCACAGCATCGACGGCCACCTTGAAATGTTTCGCCTTGATGGCTTCCACGTCCACGAACGGAATCTTGAGCGTGCCATCCACATGCACACCGTCGGCGTCGGGCGCTACTTCGTACTTGCCCATCGTGCGGTAGTCCGGATAGGCGAACTGGTTCGCGTCGGCAAGCTCAAAGAGTTTTTTCACGTCGTCCGGCCCGAGGAAAAGGCCCTTGTTGTTGAGGAACTTGAGGGCATTCCATTCCAGCGGATTGTGGCTTGCGGTAATGATGATGCCCGCATCGGCCTTGAATTCCGTCGTGAGGATTTCCACCGAGGGAGTCGTCGAGAGGCCGACATCCACGACGTCGACGCCAGCGAGGCGGCACACGCCCGCAACGAACTGCACAATGGCTTCGCCGGTGGGGCGGCTATCGCGGCCAATCACGATGCGCTTGGCCTTGGTGATTTCAATGAATGCGCGAACGTGGCTCTGCAAGACTTGCGGTGTGAGCGTATCGCCCACGATACCACGGATACCCGAAATGGAACGCATCAGTTTAGACATAAACTCTCCTTATCCAAGTTCCGGAACGCAGGCGCAGAACACGAGCGGTTCGGCATTTTCGTTGATCAGGCTGTGGCTGTGGCCCTTGGGGCAAAAATGGCACTGGCCCGCTTCCACGTATTCAACGCCCTCGTCCATGAGCACCTTGCCCTTGCCCGAAAGAATGAACATGATTTCGCTGTTGGTTTCGTGCTTGTGGAACCCGATGGAAGCGCCCTGTTCCAGCGTCCCCTGCATAATGCGAGTCGTGCCGTCAAAATACATCTTGGCCTTGAATTCCTTTTCGCCGCCCTTGAAGTTCGGGAGCACGGTCGTTTCCATGCCTTTCAAATCGATAATCATAATTTTTTACCTCTGCAAGGAATTATAGAAAAGTTTCCATTTGCAAGTGCATGGATCGTTGGGCTACGCCCACGATGACGTGGCGCATTTGTCAAGTGTATGGATCGTAGGGCTTCGCCCACGATGACGTGGCGCATTTGTCAAGTGTATGGATCGTAGGGCTTCGCCCACGATGACGTGGCGCATTTGTCAAGCGTATGGATCGTAAGGCTACGCCCACGATGACGAGGCGCATTTGTCAAGCGTATGGATCGTTGGGCTACGCCCACGATGACGCGGCGCATTTGTCAAGCGTATGGATCGTAAGGCTTCGCCCACGATGACGAGACAATAAAGAGTTTCATCTACTTGACGGACGAGTCAATAAACTTGAACATGGATTCGTAGGCGAAGTCGCGAGCGGGCGTTTTCGAAAGGAATACATCGTGCAGCGCATCCTGCACCTCGACCATTTTCACGTTTCCCCCGATATTCGCGGAACGTTCCTTGATATGCTCCACATCGAGCACACCATCGCAATGCGTGTAGTTATCATTCCACTCTTTGTCTTTTTCGCTGCAGTTGCTATGCAGTACAAGCACAGGTGAATTTATATGCAATCCCTTTTCGACACGCCGATGTCCCTTAAAGATGGCACGGACCCAGCCCAGATACTGCGTAGGCCTATCCATGCTCTTCAAGTCAAGATTATATTCCCATTCGCCCTTCTCGCTTTTAAGAAGCGAATAAGCATAATTCGGGTCGCCCGTCGAGCCGACGGAAAAATCGGGGAAATACAGGGCGAACTCGGAAATCAGCGGGAACACCACTTTCCGCATCAGCACGTTGAAATTGTATTCGAAGAACGGGCTGTTCAAAACCACCGCATCGAACTTGTCCAGAGGGCGGTCATTCACATAAAGCGAAGTCAGGAGTCCGCCCATGGAATGCCCCACCATCACGAACGGAAGGTTCATCGCCTTGTTATGGATTTCAAAAAATTCGGCTTCGGCATTCGCCCCCGTATCGCGATTCGCCCTCGATTCCCGTTCCGCATTCTCCTTGACAATCTGGCGGCTCAATTCAATAGCGTAATCAAGTTCGCGATAATATTCCTTCAGGTTTCTCATGTCGGCGCGGACTTCACCTTCCCTGTACGAGCGCCCGCAAAAGTGCAAATCAACAGCGAAGAAGGCAAAGCCCGCGGAATCGGCCTTCTCGGCCATTTCGCGCTGAAAAAAGTAATCGTTGTAGCCATGCACATACAACATAATTCCACGGGGAACGACATCTTGCGCATCGACTCTCGGAGTACTCCCGAAAGGATACTCCACCAAGGTGGCATGGAATTTTTGACTCGGATACGTCACATCGACAGGATACATTTTGTAGGGCTCGCCCAGTTCCTTGTCCGTCTCTCCCGCCAGGAGGAATTTCCACAGCGTGTCCATGTCGACATGCCGCTGCTTGAAAGTATCCAAGCCGCGTTCCCGCTCGGCGAGCGCGAATATCGACGAATTGCTTTCCAACAGGTAGGCGCCCAAGCCAAACAGGACAAGCAAAACAAGCATTCCCGGCATTCGAAGGCGCAGGACTCTTTGAACGAAAAATCTAATCAACTGTCACCTTCCCTTGTAACGGCGGGCAAAAAGCAATCCCAGTTCAAACAACAAGTACGTCGGAGTCGCAAGTACCAGTTGGCTTACCACGTCCGGCGGCGTCAAGACTGCCGCGAGCACGAGCACGCCCACAAGCACGTAGGGCCGCTTGTTGCAAACCGTCGCATATTCGACAATTCCGCTTTTCACAAGTCCGAACGTCACCAACGGAAACTGGAACATCAGTCCAAACGCAATCGAAAGCCACAGCGCCATCGACACCACCTGCGAAATTCCAATCGTCGCGACAATCCCTTCCGTCGCAAAGCCCATGCCGAACCGAACGACCATGGGGAAGCACACCAGAAGGCAGAATGTGACACCGCCAATGAACAGCGCGCTCGAGAAAAACACTATGCTACGAACAAACTTGCGTTCGCGCTCGTAAAGCGCGGGGAGCACAAAAAGCCAGACTTGCCGCGCCACGTACGGGAACGCCACCACAAGCGAAAGCACAAAGGCCATTTTCATCTGCAGCACAAAAACTTCCATCGGATGGAAATAGTGGAACTGCACAGAAGCCTCCGCGAGCGGTTTTGCATTTGCTGAAAGCAGCGGGTCTGCATTTGCAGAAAGCAGCGGCCCCGTCAAGAAGTCAATGCAGTACGGCGCCGCCAAAAAAGCAGGGACGAAAAGAACCGCCACAGCCACAAGGCAGCGGATTATCGTAGAACGCAACGCATCCAGATGGGCAACAAGAGTTTCTTCGTTATCGGCGGTCACTTGTTTTCGGTCACTTGTTCTAAGCCTTGTCGGCATCGGACTCGTTTTCGCGAGCGTCAACCTTGGAAGCACCGGCGTCGGAAGCGTCTGCACTGGAAGCGGAAGCAGCGGCGTCAATCGTCTTCTCCAGATCCTTGGCTTCTTTCTCGATGGCGTCCTTCGCCTTCTGGTATTCGTGCTTGGCACGGCCCAACGAGCGAGCGAGTTCCGGAATGCGCTTGCCACCGAAAATCAGCAAGACGACAACCAAAATAAGAATAATTTCTGGAATTCCGATAGACATAGGTGCTCCGTATTAATATGCACTAAAGATATATTTTTTCCGCGCAGGCACGGCGGCGCATCAGGCGAAAGCAACAGCCAAGAGACCACTACCCAAGCAATTTAAGTACATCTTCGGCGATTTGCGCAGGTTTCAGGCGGTTCCGTTCGCAAAGTTCATCAAAAGGAACTTTGTCGTAAAATTCCTTTTTAAGACCGCGGACCAAAACCTTCATATCCATGACTCCACAGTATGCAGCGACCTTCTGGCCGAAGCCGCCCTCGACCACGCCGTTCTCGAGCGTCACGAGCACCTGATGGCTTTCGGCGAGGGTTTCGAGCAGTTTTTCATCGACACCGGTCGCAAATCTCGGATTCACGATTGTAGCGTCAATTCCCGAGCGTTTAAGTTCGAGCGCTGCAGCAACAGCCACCTGGTAAAAACTTCCAAGTCCAAGGAGAGCGACGCGACTTCCCTTATGTTCCACCTTGAACGTATTGAGTTTGGAATAATCCTTGTCGAACACGTCGCTCCTGTGCTGTACCGCATTCGGAACGCGAATCGCCACCGGATGTTCCGTCTGATCGATGGCCCAATCCATCATGGCCTTCATTTCTTCGACGCATGTCGGGCACAGATAAACTAAGTTCGGAATGTTACCCATGAACGGAATGTCGAAAATGCACAGGTGCCCCGTATCGTTCATGCCGTCGGCACCGGCCGCGGTCACGAGGATTGTCGCCGGATTATCGTTCACGCACAAGTCCTGCGAAATCTGGTCGTAGGTGCGCTGGATAAAGGTGCTGTGCGTGCTGTAAACAGCCTTGGCACCGCCCTTGGCAAGCCCGGAAGCAAAAGCTACTGCATGTTCTTCGGCAATGCCCACATCGATAAATTGCTTACCAGCCTCTTTACGCCGCACAGGATTGAAGCCGATTCCTACAGGAACAGCAGAGTGAATTACAACAACCTTCGGGTCGCTCTTGATTTTTTGCAACAAATACTGGCCAAGAATTTCGCCGAAACTTTCACCACTGCCCCAGTTGATAGCACCCGTTTCTGGATTGAAAGGCGCGGCCCAATGCCAGGCTTCCTTGTTTTCTTCGGCCCATTTGAGGCCCTTGCCCTTTTGCGTATGGATGTGGACAACAACCGGATGAACAGAATCCTTCACCGACTTGAAGGCTTCGATAAGCGAAGCGATATCGTTGCCCTGCTCCAAATACAAGTAGTCAAAACCAAGGCTCTTGAAATAGTTGTTTTCGCTCTTTCCGCCTGTTGCTCGCAAGTCGGCAAGCGAAGCATAGAGTCCGCCATGGTTTTCGGCAATGGACATTTCGTTGTCGTTCACCACCACGATGAAGTTGGTGCCATACTCGCCGGCATTGTCAAGCCCTTCGAACGCCTCACCGCCCGAAAGCGAACCATCACCGATAATAGCAACCACATTTCCTTTTTCGCCTTTGATGTCGCGAGCCTTGGCAAGTCCGAGCGCGAGGCTCACGGACGTAGAAGTGTGACCAATCATAAAGTGGTCATGTTCACTTTCTTTAGGTTCCGTGTAGCCAGTCACATCGCCATAATGTTCAGCGTCATAAAAAGCCTGAGCACGCCCCGTGAGTATCTTGTGCGTATAACTTTGGTGAGATACGTCAAAAACAAACTTGTCCACAGGAGACTCAAAAACATAATGCAAAGCAATAGTCGCTTCGACAAAACCCATATTGGGAGCAAAATGACCGCCTCGCACAGAAATTTTTTTGATGAGAGCCGAACGAATTTCGGCGGCAAGATTTTCAAGGATAGCGATGTCCATCTTTTTGACATCGGCCGGAGACTTTACGCTTTCAAGAATCATGCAAACCTACCCATTGTTTCGACGAGCATCCACAATCTCTTCGATTTTCTTTTTGTACTTTACGTGAATTCTCTTGAGTTCATCCGTTGAGAAACTCAATTTGGCAGAAGGATCCACCGCTTCCACGATTCCCTCGCGCAAACCTAGCACATAATAATTCACATCGAAATCCTGATTGAAATTTTTCCAGGTCGATACGAACATCTGTCCCAACTGAATTCCCATCATATAGGAGTACACCAAATTTTCCGGGGCATTCGCGTCAATCACAACCGGTTGCCCTGTTATGGGCCCCGCCAACTTGACTTCGGCCGCATTGTCACCGGCCGCACGGCGCCCTTCTATTTTCTTTGCGTAAACAGCGTCGATTTCGCGCATCTTCGCAGAATCGACCTGCAATTTTAAAGAGGAATCCTTGTAATTCTTGACGACATCCTTGATACCCTGCACCATGGCATCCATTTCCAACATCTCGCCGGTTTGGTTGGGAACGTTCACAAAAATAGGGACGCCATACTGGGTTCCAAGCAAATACGAGAATTTCTGATCGTCCGTAGCCGAAACGTTGCTTTCGTTTGCTGGCAACTGCGAGGTAGAAACCGACGGAGGAACAGGCTTGGCGGCAGGTTTATCGGAATCGCATGCACATACCAACGCCATGGACGCCAGTAAAACAAAAAACTTAAATCTCATACAGTCTCCTTGTAAGGAATATTCCCTACACAAAACTATACAAAATTATAGGCGAATTACGTATTCTTCACCAATTTTTTTTGGTCATAACGGGCGAATACACCCGCTAGCACCGTACCACTGATGGAATGATAGGCACAACTGATGGCGCAAGGCACCACACAAAGTACAGCTTCGGGGTGCGCTGCCACATTTTCGGAGTTTGCAAAAAAAGCTGCGGCAAGCACGGTCGCCATGCCGGCATTCTGCACGCCGACTTCAATAGCAATGGTGCGCTTTTTAGCCGTATTGAACTTGAACAAACGACCGACTCCATAGCCCAGCAAATAGCCAAGACCGTTATGGAAGAACACCACTGCCAAAACCAAGAAAATCAATCCTAGTCCATTCGCGTAAAGTTGCGGACGAACCGTAACGATGACGCCGCCTACAATGAGGCCAAGGCCTATAACGCTCACCGCCGGCATATTGCTTTGGATTTCCTTGAAAGCACTGCGTTTGCCAAAGAAATAGTTGCACAGAAAACCGATGGTAATCGGGGCGACAGTCACATACAAAATATTCAAGAACATTCCAAGGGCATTCACGTTGATGCTCGTATCGGCGAGCCACAACACCAAAAGCGGGGTCACGAACGGCGCAAGGAGAGTGCTCACCATAGTCATGCTCACAGAATACGTCACATCCCCCTTTGCCAAAAAACTCATCACATTGCTAGAAACGCCGCCAGGGCAGCACCCCACAAGAATAATGCCCACGGCAAGGTACGGATCCAAGCCGAAAAGTTTGGTGAGACCAAACGCCACAAACGGCATGATGGTATACTGCGCCACGGCGCCAAGCAAAATGTGCCACGGACACTTCATGAGATTCCGCAGATCCTGCGTTGTAATCGTGAGCCCCATGCTCAGCATGATGACACCAAGAATGACAGAACTTACATCACCGTGAACCCAGCCAAAAAGGACCGGGAGGAAAAACGCCACAACGGCGCAAGCAATGACGATAGGGGATGTGTAAGTTGAAAGGAATCGGCTAATAGCCCTGACAATATTAAGCATACCTAAAATATAGGCACTTCCATGGACTGTGGCAAATCGGATTATTGGTTTTCAAATTCCAGGATGTCGGCTTCGATAGTCGCATCTTCGGGATAGTATTTTTGCGCCAGTTTTAAAAGGCGAAGCGCTTCGTCGTCGCGTTTTTGCTGGTGTGCGTCGTAGGCCATGTTCTTGAACCCAAAAACAGCCTCGGCGTTGCCGTTCTTCGCGGCCAAATCGTAAGCGAATTCTGCTCGGTCCAAAAATTTGGCATCGTAGGCCAGGTTTCCGAGAAAGATGGCGGCATCGGTAAACTTCGGGTTGATTTGTAGAATGTTGTTCAAAATATCCATGGCCACGAACTGTTTGCCGTCTTCCACCAAGACATCGGCCAACTTATATAGAGTATTCACATCGTCCGGACGCACGCTCAAGGCTTCGCGATAAGCACCGGCGCTTTGCTCGTATTCCTTTTGCAAGCGATAAACGTCGCCCAAGTACACCAGAAAATCAACCTCTTCGGGATGCGCAACATAACCTTCACGCACAACGGCTATTGCGCGGTCAAAATCCTCCACGGCAACATTCGCTTCGGAAAGTTGATAGACTATGCTTATGTCGTCTTTGTCGTAGGAGTACGCCTTTTCGATGGCACGAAGTGCGCCGACCCGGTCGCCGGTTTTACCGTAGGCCTCGCCTAGGTAAAGCCAACCGGAAACATTTTCCGGTTCCAGTTTCAACGCGCGGTGGTACGCCGCCACGCATTCCGGATACTGGCGCAAACGGAAATAGACGCTAGCCATGTTGAAAAGCGCCGGAGCAAACTTCCCGCTGGAATAGTCCACCGCCTTGCGATAAGTGGCGGCGGCCTCCGGATACTTTTCAATTTGATAGTAACTGTTCGCGATGTTGAAACTGGTGGCGACCGGGTCGGCCCCGCGAGATTCCGCCTTGCGGTAAAGCACTATAGCCTGCTTGAAACGCCCTTCGCGATAAAGCGCATTGGCGCGATCCATCAACTCGTACGGTGACTGCGCCGCCTGGGCAAAAATTGCGAATGCAATCACAGCAAAAACAACTGAGGACATCGTCATTCCGGCTCGCCGGAATCCATACATGCCCGTATTGCGGTTTTCAAGATGTATGGATCCTGCTCGCAGCTTCGCTGCTCCCAGGATGACGCTGTTATTAACCGCCCCCGCATCAGCCGGAACGCTACCACTCCGAGCCGGGCCTCCCTCATATAAAATCTCATTTTTTGATTTCTTGAAAGACATTATCAATTGCGAAAGAACGTTCCCCTCTGCAATAGCGGTTCCTAACCGCTTGCGCGTCGGCCGAGATGGAGAGGGGGTGCAGGGGGGAGAGGCCCTGCGGCCTTCGCAACTCCGAGCCGGGCCTCCCCCCCGCAGAATCTTGCGTAGCAGAACAAAAAACATCTTAGTCATGGAACTTCACCTCGAACGGTTGTTCCATCCCGCAGAAGGGCACCGCCTTGCCCGCTTTTTCCGCCGGTTCAAAAGTCATTCGCGAAAGGGCTTCCTTCCCCGCCTGCGCAAGGCCTGTCCCAACAGGAGTCTCCTCCAGAATCTTGATGTCGTAAACACGCCCGCTCGCATCCACACAAAAACTCAAACGCAAAAGAGCATCGATTTCCCTGTCTCGAATCTGCGCCGGCACCTGGAAACTCGGGAGTGCGCGACTATTCGGTTTTTTGTCGACATCGCCCTTTTCGGTATTCAACGCACCACCGCGGAAATCGGCCACCAGTTCATCGCTAATCGCAGCGCCGCCGCCATGACTCGCCGTACCCAGATTCATAGCCATACGCGGGCCCGCCTTGGGCGAACGCGAAGTCGCCTTTTGACGATTCGGCTTGCGGGCGGGCTTCTTCTTTTCAATTTTCTTTTCCACCTCTTCCACTTTCTTGACGGCCACTTCCGTCTTCACGTATTTCTTTTCGTGGAAGATTTTCCCGGTCAAGAACATGTTCGCAATCGTCACCGAGAACACCAAAAGAAGACTGCTCAACACAGACACGATTAAAATCGAAAAGCGTTTTACAATCTTCGCCAAAAAAATCATCTTATCAATCCGCCTGCGCCGCGATGGAAACTTTTTTCACACCCACCAAATTGCAAACATCAATCACCTGCACCAAAACTCCCGTTTCGGCCCCCTTGTCAGCAATCACCACAGCTTCCCTGTCCGGAGTTTTCGCAAGCGACTGCTTCAAGATATCCTGCAGACTCGCCAAGTCCACCTGACGCTCGTTCATATGAATCGTACCCTCGCGCGTAATGGCGATAAGCAAGTTTTCCTTTTCCAACTGGCTTGCGGTTTGGGCTTCGGGTTTTGTCACATCGACACCCGTTTCTCGCGTAAACGAAGACGTGACGACAAAAAAGATGAGCAAGATGAACACGATGTCCATCAGAGGACCCATTTCTATGCCCATGTCTTTTTTATTTCTATGCGGTAAATTGAAATTCATAGAGCATTTTCCAAAATAGTGGCACCCAGTTCCAACTGTTGCTTCAAAAGTTCAATACGTTCGTCCAATCGCTGTTTCAAAAGTGTCAACGGGAACGCGACCAAAAGTCCGCTCTGCGTAGAAATCAAGGCTTCCGAAATTCCATCGGCCATAAGCACCGGATTCTGGTTTCCGTACAAAGTAATAACGTCAAACGTCGAAACCATTCCCGTCACTGTTCCCAAAAGTCCTAAAAGCGGAGCCGCCGCGGCCATCACCGCCACAATGTGACTACCCTGTTCCATGTACTGCACCGTTTTTATCATGCGTACCTGTGCGTAATCTTTCAATTCAGACCGACGTTCCAGAGCCACCTTCAACGCATAACGAAGTTCACGCGACAACAAGCCACGGCGTTTTTCCAAAAGCGAAATAGACTTTCGAATACTTTCGTCGCTTCCGTTACCATTCGTCAATTCACGGCGCATGATTTCAACAGACTTGCCCACGTCCTTGCGGAAAAAATCGGAACCGATGCGGAACCAACTGGAATACAGATAATAGAATCCTATAACACCCGCAAGCAAAATCGGGAGCATCACGACGCCGCCAGCCTCATAGGTGTTGCGAACGGATTCTATGAATATGTACCAGTTATTGTTCAATGCGTCAATCTCTCAAAAAGGCTAGGCACTCGGGAAAATCTTGTTCAAAAGCGACATGCTCTGCACATAGAATTCGCTGATGACGCGGTCGATCTTTTCGCTCAAAAGACCATGCAAAATCATCACCGGAATGGCAATCACAAGGCCCGCTTCCGTAGTAACCAAGGCTTCGGAAATACCGCCCGCCAAAACGCGCGCATCGTTCGTGCCGACTTCGGTAATCACCGTGAAGAGAGTAATGATACCCGTCACGGTACCCAGCAATCCTAAAAGCGGAGCGATGCTTCCGATGGCCGCCAAAAGGCTCATGCGGCGTTCCAATTTCGGCTGCTCGCGGAGCAATGCCTCTTGCAAGGACTTTTCTGCGGCGTCGCGATTTTCATTCGCCTTGTTGAGCACCGCAAAAAGCACCATGGAAAGGCTAGAACACTTTTTGAGGCAGAGATTCGCAGCGTCTTCGTAACGCTTGGCCTCGACAAAAGCGTTCAACTTTTTCATAAAGCGGCGGCCCGAACGACCGCGGTACATGAGCACCAGGAATCGTTCAAGGCAAAGCAAAATCGCAAACACGGCGGCAAGCAAAAGCGGATACATCACGATGCCGCCCTTCTTGAACCAATCCTTCAGTTCCTCTTGCCAAGTAAGTTCCTTGGTATCGGAAATGGCATTTTTAACAGCCTTGTTCTGCAAAATATCCAACGGAATTTCTACAGAGACCGGCGCAGCACTAGTCGCAGCGGCATTCTCCGAAGTCAAATTCGTCGCAGAGCCAGCCACCGCAGTCTTGATGCTAGCGGCCATTTCAAGAGGAAGCGCAGAATTCCATTCGAAAATCTTCCCTTGCAAAGCGCCCGTGCGGAGCAAAGCCTGCACTTCGCCATTGTCGCTCGCCACTTCGCCAAGGAAAATCGTACCCAGACGCAGGCGCTTCACCTTGACATCGGGGCGCTTTCCCACCATAGAAATTTCATCGCCGTACGACTGCGAATATGTCATCTGATGGCGCATCAGCAAATCTTCCAAATAAGTGCGAGTCACGGACAACGTATTCGGATTCTGCTTGTCGGCTTCCAACTGGGCGCCCTTCAAGCGCACCAGGCGGCCATCCATTCCGACAGGGTAATCGCCCGTCACTTCGCCGAGCGTCTTTTCCAAGGAAAGGCGCACCTGAGTATGCAAGGCGTCATAAGCGCTTTCATCGGACTTCGCCTTTTCTTCGGCATCAGTCGTCACATCCTTGCTCGCCATCACCTCTTCGGTAACGCGGCCCAAGTCTGTCGAAAGCTTGGAATAGCGACCATCGAGTTCGCGAGTTTCATTCTGGTGTTCCTCGGTCAACTGCGATTCGGCATAGCGCTTGGTCCAGTGAGCGGCTTCCTTCTTTTCAAGGGAATCCGCCTTTTGCAAACGAATGCGGGTGAGCGCATCCACTTCGCGTTGCAGGTTCTTGAGTTCCACGAGTTTCAACGAATCCTGGATTCTCGCCTGTTCAGCCGCAGCCTTTTCTTCTTTGGACGAAGAACCCAGCCAGGCGAAAGCGCATGCGGAACTGAGCAAGACAGCAGCAAATATTTTCATTCTGGAATTCATCATTATTTACCGCCCTCCACCGAAAGGCTCACCGGCAGTTTTACAATCTGCGGAGGCTTCTTGGCCGTTTTCACGTCGATGGCGAACTTTACAGCCTCGCGCTCGTTCAACGTCAAATCTTCTTTCCAATCGTAGTTCGTCTTGCAAACATCACCGGAGCATTCCGACTTGCGCACAAGCATGCCGAAGAGCGTTCCGTTTTCATCGGAGTAGACCATCCACTGGTTTCCAATGCGCAGAATTTGCGCGTTCACCAGTTCGCCGTTCTTGCGAGTCATGGGGGAATTGAAGATTGCCACTTCGTCGCCGAACTTGGTTTCTTCGGCGATGAGCGACTTGAGTCTAGAAAATCCTTCTTCTTCGGTAGCGTTCCCGGATTCCAAATCACGGGTCAGCGACTTCGCACGATCCAGACGGGCTTCGCGGTCCCAAGGGAGCGTCTCGGCAATCTGTTCTTCAAGTTTCTTGCTGATGGAAACGAGCGTCGCGTTCAAAGCCTTGCGCTTGCTCTTCACGTTATCCGCACGGTTCTTCGCTTTCGCCTGCTTGTTGCGTTCCTGCTGGAGTTGAGCCGCCACATCGCGAATTTTTGCGTTCAGGCTGTCGATTTCCGCCTTGCGACGTTCCGAATCAGCCTTGTAGCGCTGCTGCAAGGTCTTGTAGCGGGAATCGTCTGCGCGCAGCATGGAATCCGTTGCAGAAATCTGCTTGTTCAACTTCTGGATTTCGCTGTTCAGTTTTTCTTTTTCCAACTTCAAGTCGCGAATGTCGGAATCCGTATCGGCAAAAGTGATTGACGTAAGTAATGCCATCAAAATCACCACCAAGCCGCCGCGGCACCTCGTATTTTGTCGTTTTTTCATCTTCATATTCTTTTTAAAAATCCATTCCATAATTTAACTCTTTCATTAAACACCTTAGACACGCAAAAGCGTCACTTTGCTTTTTGACCTTTGCACTGCGGGTCTTTTTCGTTCTCTTTACACCATTTTTTCACAGCATTCTCCAAAATACTGGATTGCTGCTCTTCCAAGTAATAGCGACTGACCAAAGCCGAACCGCACTGTTCATATTTTTCAATATCCCAGTTCCTGTCGGCGCACCATTGCCACAAATACTCCTTGCAGTTGGATTCCTCCAGCGATTCCATGCACTGTTTTTCCATCTCTGCGCAATCCGCAATGCTATTTGACTTGAAATTGCTCGCCACGCAGTAACGCTTGAGCGCATCTCCATAGGCCTCGTCCTTGTCATCCTTGGAAATGCTTTTCGGCAGGAATACGGACCAACTCGTAGTATCGAGCATCATGGCCGCCTTGATGGCCGGCGCATAGCAGTAATCATGTTCGACTTTGTCTTTGTACTTGCCCTCGCGATAATACTCCGGAGCCTTCTCATTGCGCACATACAAATCGCCCGTTTCGCCATCGTAGTCTTCGCCAAGCCCAGAGCAGAACACATCCTGGAACAAACGGCACGATTTGGTATTCCAACTGTCCTCTTGAATCATACTCGTCGCAGCACAAGAAGCAACGGCAATGTGACTGTAGGCGACACCTTCGCCTTTGATGGTCAAAGGGAGAACCAAGTGCGACATTCCGCCGAAAACACCCATTCCATTTTCGATGTTGGACTTCGGCTGGACCGTAGGGTCGCTAAACGAATTCAGCACATAGCGATGATAAAGGAAGAACGCACTGTCCGTAGCGTAAAAATGCAGTTTAACCTCGCCAATTGGGAAATTCATATTCGGGAACACTATGGAATCCAGCATATTGATTCCCGCCACCACTCGATTTTCCTGAAAGCCCTTGTTAATAGAAGTTTCCAACGGATCATGAATAGCAACACCGCCAAAGCCCATAGAATCTTCATCCAGCATGCCGCCCAGCATGTGGTTCAAGAAGATATTCTGGTTTTCTCCGCCATCCTTCAAGGAATACTCCATCGTCATAGCCATGCCGCCAATTGACGAATCGTACACCGTCGCAAAATTATAGGCGTCCATATCCCTCGGATATTCCAAAAAATCAAACTCCATGCCATCGTAGTCAATATCGTACCACTTGTAACTTCCGTCCGCCTGGGGTGCGTTCACGCCCGATATTTCAAAGCCTACCGGAATTTTCGTATTGGCGGAGAACTCGGATTCTACCGTTGTACCGGCACTATCCCACTTGAAGTAAGCCTGCAGCGAATACTTTTCGCCACCGATACCTTTGGGCATTGAGCCGAAATCTTCTGAAACGGCAAAGCAACTAGGTTTTAATCGCTCCGGTACCAAAACCAGCGTAAGCGAATCCGCACCGCCTTCGTCCTGCTCAAAATTTCCTGTCACCGTCACATAGGCACTATCGTAAAATGCGAAATTTTCGGCGGAGGATTCTTCCAACTGGTATGTCTTGGAGAAACACACTCGCGGAGACTCCCCTTCAATCACGTAACCGTATGTGAAAATGCCACCATAGATTTCCGTCTCCTCCGGATAGAAACTCCACGGCCCATTAAAATCGCACGCCGCCAAGATAAGCGACACCATCAATGCCCAAAGCACCCGCAAAGCGTACCCATTCAACCCGGGCCTCCTCCCCGCAAGACTCTCTTTTCGCATTTCTTCAATAGACGTACTTATTTCAAAAAGACCATTCCCTTTGCCATAGAAGGTCCTAACCGCTTGCGCGTCGGCCAAGATGGAGGTGGGGTGCAGGGGAGCGAGGCCCTGCGGCCTTCGCAACTCCGAGC
>JAZLMK010000089.1:0-20324 GCA_045598645.1 Fibrobacter sp. | reverse complement strand
AATGGGCACGCCCGTCATCTTCTTGATGCTGAGGGCCGCACCGCCGCGGGTGTCGCCATCCATCTTGGAGAGGCAGACGCCAGTGAAAGAGAGACGCTGCCAGAAGGTCTCTGCAACGTTCACGGCTTCCTGACCGATCATCGCATCGGCGACGAAGAGGATTTCGTCGGGGTGTACGGCGTCGCGGGCCTTCTCGAGTTCCTGCATCAGTTCTTCGTCAATCTGCAAACGGCCTGCGGTATCGTAAATCACGAGGTCGAAGCCGTTGTCCTTGGCGTACTGGTAGCCGTGCTTGATGATTTCGACCGGGTTCCCCTGGCCTTCGTCGTACACGGGAATGCCGATGGACTTGCCCAAAACCTGCAACTGCTTGATGGCGGCCGGGCGGTAGACGTCCGCGGCCACGAGGAGCGGTTTGCGCTTCTTCTTGCTGCGCATCCAGAGGGCAATCTTGCCGGCGAAAGTCGTTTTACCGGAACCCTGGAGGCCCACCATCATGATGCCCACCGGAGCGGGGCCGGAGAGGTTGATTTCCTTGGTTTCGCCACCCATGACGTTCACGAGTTCGTCGTGGATGATTTTCACAATCTGCTGTCCCGGCGTGACGGATGAGAGGACTTCGGAGCCGAGTGCCTTTTCCTTGACGGCCTTGACGAAGTCGCGGGTCACGTTGAAGTTCACGTCGGCTTCGAGGAAGGCGCGACGCACTTCGCGGAGCGATTCCGCGACGTTTTCTTCGGTGAGTTTGCCCTGCCCACGCAGGTTCTTGAGAGTATTTTCTAGAGAATCAGTCAGCTGTGAAAACATAGTGAGCGCTAATATAGAAAAGTGGCTAGGATTTAGGGGCTTGTGACTGACGAAATAACGATGCTCCGCATGTTTTTCAAAGGCAATGAAATCGCCTTACTGGCATATTTCATTGTAGACGTCTTTTTTGTCGGCTGAAGTGTGAGTCGTGTCGATGATTGTTCCCGAAAAATTCATCGTTTTCCCTTCGCAACTCATGTCGAGGTCTTGCATGCCGGAAAGTTCCAGGACCAATTGAGCTATGTCGAGGTTTGCTTCGCAACTGGCTGCAGTACTGTCTTCTTGCGAACCCGAGATTCGAATTTTCATGGACTTGCTGTCGAAGGTGACAAGTGAGTGTCCTACTCCGTTTTCTTCTTCAACATCGATGTTCCATTCTTCGTCGTCCACATCAAAATCGCACTTGACTTTTTCTCCGGTAAAACTGAAGGTCGATGTGCCGGACATTTCAATATTATCGCTGTTGAACAGATCGTTAAAATCGCTAAAAATAGAGTCTTCTCCGATGTTTACAGAAATATCGTCTGAATTATTATCGGTATTTTTGAATGTCTTGTTGTTTGTGTCGCTAGACGAATTCCTCTGTACGAATGTCGGTTCAATTTCTTCTTCGTGCGATGAACTGACTGTTTGCGAACAGGCTGTAATTGAAAGAGTGGTGGCTAGGCTTAAAATGGCGATAGAAATTTTTTTCATAGGAATCTCCCGTTATCATTGAATAATATAGAATCGTTCTCATTGAAAATGAAAACGTCCATTTTTTGAGGGGGAATCAAATACGGGACCTATGGACGTATTTCTTTTTCATGAGGGTGCAAAAAAATTATATTTGGAATATGAAGCGATACACTTGTTTGTTTTTTGTTTTTTTTGCATTGGCTTCTATAGCCTTTGCAGACCCTACAGTGTCCATTTTTGTAAAGGATGCTTCCGAGTTCCAGGCGTTGCAGGCGGATTTGCAACAGTTGCAGGCGGGCATCGGAAATGACAATCCCGAGTTGAATGCTCTTATTGAAAAGGCGAATCGTATTGCCCTGATGAATGACCGATGCGGCATGGTTTCTTTGAATGAAGTCCTGGATGAAGAGTGCGGACACTTTTATGCAGTGGAACTTCCTGAATTCGAAGCCCGTTACATGGAAGTGACTGGTGAATTACGTTTGGGCGTGATGACCATGGCTGATAATTTGGAACAGCGTACGCAACAAATCGACGCCTGTACTGAAGCCTTTTCGAAAATTATCGCCTCTAAGGAAAACCTTCTGAAAATCGAAGGCAATGTTGATTTGGAACCTTTGTCCCATTCTGGCGCCTTTGATGCTTCGTATAATTTCAGGTTGATTTACGATGAACGCCGCATGGACCAGCAGAAGCACTTTGTGGAACTTTGGATGAGCAAGTGTGGCGAGATAGTGCTTCGTAAATCGGGTGATGAATTTGCTCCGCTTTTTGTGGAAGCTGTCAATAACATGAATGATTCTCTCCTGAATACCAAGACGAATTTGAAGGTTGTTCTCGATTCCGTGGATGTATCGTTCTATTTGGATATGAATAGACCCGTGGCCGGATCTTACTATTTGAGCGGGGCTCAGCTTTTTCAGGTAAGCCAGATTCCCTCGGGCAAGGAAAATTCCCATTTGTTAGTAAACATGAAGGAAAAGACTGTTGTTTTGCCTCATGGCCGCGATGGTGAAATGCAAGCGTACAAGGGGCGTGTGGAATTTGAAAAAGCCAGTGACGATTTGGTGGGCCGTTGGATATGGAACAGGGATTCAGCTGTTGTGCAGGATTCTGTGTCCGACCCCAAAATGGTGAAATTGTCGGAACCCGAGTTTGTTCCTGAAACTGAGCTTGTGCCTGAAGAAAATAATACTCCTGCCGAAGTTGCTGTAGGGGACAAGGTGGAAACTAATATTCCTCAGGAAAAACCGGAAAACTCCGAAAAGAGCGGATCGCATTATGGGCTGATTGCTGTTTCTGCGGTTGTCCTTGCTGCTGGGGTTGCTGGCTATATTATTGGAAACTACAAGGCTAAGGATGCTTATGACGGTACAAAGGATGGCCTTGCTTCAAAAGCTGATTACGATTCCGCACACGACGACATTTCGAAATACCAGACGATAAGGGCCGTGGGACTTGGGGCTGCCATTGTTGGCGGTGTTGGCTTAATCTTGAGTATTGCTTTCTAGGAGGGTGGGTTGATGAAAAGATTAATTCTTGTTGCTGTGTCTACTCTTTTGATGTGTGCCTGTACCGATTATTTGGGACAGTTGGAAGATGATTACCCGTCTGCCGATGGGGACAAATTCGTCGGAAAATTTGTGGATGTCGATGGCCAGGAATATAAAACGGTTACTATTGGAAAACAAGTATGGCTGGCTCAGAATATGAACTATGCTGGGTCGACAGGTTCCGTTGAATGTTTGTACGATTATTTCTTTGAAAATATAGACGCGTGCTCTGAGTTTGGTCGTCTTTATTCAAAATATGAGGCGGAAAGGGTTTGTCCCGAAGGCTGGTCCCTTCCGACGGAAAACGATGTTATTGAATTGAATAATACTTTGTTGAAGAAATACGGGGACTATTTTGCGGCCATGAAGGCCGATTATTCTTGGGAAACCTTGGAAGGTGTGTCGTACAAGGGAAACAACAGGTCGGGTTTTGAACTACTTCCGACCGGATTATATGCGGATGGTGAATTTTACGAAATCAATGAAACGGGAATATTCTGGACCAAGTCTTCAGAATATCACGCATTCGACGATGGTAGCTATGTAATGGCTGATATTGCCTTTGGTATAAGCGCAACCGATGACATGCTATCTTACTCCAGTATTCCCGAATACTATATCAAGCAGTCTTCTGATTATCGCTTACCTGTCCGTTGCATAAAAAAGTAGACTGTTGAACCATCTTGTAACTGGCTTTAAAAATTTCTACATTAGGCCCGACGTTTTGATACGTTGGGCTTTTTTGGTATAACTCATGATTTTAAACAGTTTTCTGCAACAGCCGAGATTCAAGAAGAACGGGGACGTGAAGGATGTGCTCGCCGTGGCGCTCCCGATGCTCCTTTCCATGAGTTTCGACACGTTCATGACGTTCATCGACAGGCTTTTCCTTTCGAAACTGGGCCCTTGCGAAATGAACGCCGCCCTTGGCGGTGGCGGTACGCAGATTGTGATGATGAACCTTTTTGTGGGTGTCGTGAGTTATTCGACGGCCATGGTGGCTCAGCGCCTTGGGGCGAAAAAGCACAGGGACTGTTCCAAGGTCTTTGTGCAGTCGCTTTATTTTAGTTTGCTTTGCATGCCCCTTGTGATTGCGACGATTCCTCTCGGTTACTTCATGTTCGATTTGCAGCACTTGGTGCCCGAGCAGATGGAAGCGCAAAAACTGTACTTCAGGATTCTGATTTTTGGAAGTGGCCTTATGCTGGTTCGCAACGCCTTGGCGAACTTCTTCTCGGGCATCGGCGAAGCGAATATCGTGATGAAGTCCGCATTTGTGGCGATGGTGGTGAACATTGTTGCGAACTACTTCTTGATTTTTGGAAAGGGACCGTTCCCGGAACTGGGCGTGGCGGGGGCTGCTTATGGAACGCTTCTCGGGGCGCTTGTAAGTGTGATTATGCTGCTTGCGGTATACTTTTCCAAAAGGAACCGCGAACGTTTCGGTACGGCGAGTGATTTCCATTTCAATACGCCCATTATGAAGGAACTGCTCAGACGCGGCATTCCTTGTGGGATTGAATTCTTTTTGAACATGTTCGCGTTCCAAAGTCTGTTGTTCCTGTTCCACGGCCTTGGCGTGGTGAGCGCTACGGCGGCTTCCGTGATGTTCAATTGGGACATGGTGGCCTATGTGCCGTTGATGGGGCTTGAAGTCGCATCGACAAGTTTGGTGGGGCGTTATGTGGGGGCAAAGCAGGGGGCTGCCGCCAAGCGATCCACCTTCTCGGGATTGAAATTGGGCTGGGGGTATTCCCTCATTATAGGAATCATGTTCATTTTTATGCCGGGTGTTCTGACGGATATCTTTAGGCCCGAGGCGAGTGCCACGGCGGAGGCTATAGCCGTATTCGAGGCGGCGCGCCCCATGAGCATTTTCATGCTTCGCATTGCGATTGTCTATATCTTCGTGGAAGTCCTTCTCGTGATTTATGCGGGGGCTCTTCGCGGTGCGGGCGATACGGTGTGGGTCATGTTCGCTAGTGCCATCATGAACTGGACTGTGACACTTGCACTTTATATTGCAGCCTATGTCTTTGATGCCCCTGCGCAGTACGCTTGGATTTCTGTCGTGGCCTTGTACGGAACGGCTCCCTTGTTTTTCTGGTGGCGTTGGAAAAGGGGCAAGTGGCGGCGTCACGTGCTAGACGCCTAATCCAGCCGCACTCTGCAGATTTGGTTAGCCTGCGCCAAAGTAGGTGCTTACGAATTTCTTTTGGAATTCCGGATCTTCGTACGCCCAGTGCTTTTCTTCCATGGCTTGGTACTGCCAATTGATTGCGCTCATGAAGTTGTCCGGTTCGCAGAGTTTTGCAAATGTCTCTTCGAGAACGTCGTCGGTTGCGCTCTGGTTTACAAGTTGCGTTTTCGGGGCGTAACTGTACGGGCTGTCAGAGAAGTCGCTACCGATGAATACGGCGCCAAGGGCTGCGGCTTCTTTCAGCTTGAGATCGCTTTTTGCCTTGTTGAAATTGTTGTTTGCGAGAGGCGCCAGGTAAAAGTCCGGCCTGTAACTCGCTGCCATGGCCGGGAATTGCAAGACGCTCGTGTAGGGGAGGCTTGTGTACTTGCCTTCGAGGCCGTTTAAAAAATCCGGTTTGCCAAAGATGTAGAAGTCGATGCTGCCGTCTTCTACGTGCCTGCGAATCCATGGAACCCACGGGCCTTCGAGGTCGCCGAGGTTCCCGTCAATAAAATGGCCTAGATTGCCTGCGTACATGACTTTCGGTTTGCCGTTGAAGGGCTCCGTTGTTTTGTGCGGTCCGAAAAGCGATTTGGAAACACCGTTTGGCATGACGACTGCGTTTACGCCGATGTCTGCTTTGATTCGGCTTGCGAGGTAACGCGTGGAGCAAACCACGGTATCGAATGCAGGGAGCATTTGCTTGAGGCTGTTTTTCATCTGCTCGTCATGGTTTTCGATTCCCTTGGCGTAAGAGGCGATGATGGGGGACAGATCCCACATGAGGTCGTCAATGTCGGTGACGAGCTTGAATCCACACTCTTTTTTTACCTTGTAGTACATGGCTGCAATTTGTGCGTTTCCCGGGGCGTTTGATTTTTGCAGGATGATGGCACGTACATTTTTGAGTGCGTCCTTGCTTGTGCACGGGAATCGCGTGATGGACGGACTCACTCCGAAGGGGTTCGGATTCATGAATTGCATGGAGGGGAGAATGCAACGGACCCAGTCGGATTGGGCCATGTCGTAAGGATGTATTATAACGTGGGGTCTGCTCATGCCAGGCAATATAGATTTTTTAGCCACTTTTATGCCTGTTTTCCATTGGATTTAGGCGAGCCTTCGGGTTTAAAACCATTTGTCTTTACTACATTTCCACTTGAAACAAATTTTCACTAAAAGAGGTTCAAAATAATGAATTATTTCAATTCTATTCCGATGCGTCGCCAACTCGAAGAAATTGGCCACTGCCGTTTCATGGAACATTCCGAATTCAGCCGCGGTGTTGAAGCCCTCAAGGGCAAGAAGATCGTGTTCGTTGGTTGCGGTGCCCAGGGCCTTCACCAGGGCCTCGACCTCCGCGATAGCGGCCTCGACGTTTCTTACACCCTCCGCAAGGAAGCCATCGAACAGAAGCGCCAGTCCTGGAAGAACGCTACGGAAAACGGTTTCAAGGTCGGTACCTACGAAGAAATGATTCCGGATGCAGACCTCGTTTGCAACCTCACACCGGATAAGCAGCACCACAACGTGATTCCTGCCATCATGAAGCTCATGAAGAAGGGCGCCGCCCTCTCTTACAGCCATGGCTTCAACATCGTCGAAGAAGGCCAGGAAATCCGCAAGGACATCACCGTGATCATGGTCGCCCCGAAGGGCCCGGGTTCCGAAGTCCGTAGCGAATATGTCCGTGGTTTCGGTATGCCGTGCCTCATCGCCGTGCACCCGGAAAACGACCCCGAAGGCAAGGGCTGGGACTACGCCAAGGCTTACGCCGCTGGCCTCCATGCCGACCGTCCGGGCGTTCTCGAAAGCTCTTTCGTCGCCGAAGTGAAGTCTGACCTCATGGGCGAACAGACCATCCTCTGCGGTATGCTCCAGACCGGCACCATCCTCTGCTACGACAAGATGGTGAAGGAATTCGGCATTGAACCGGCATACGCCGTCAAGCTCCTCCAGTACGGCTGGGAAACCATTTCCGAAGCCCTCAAGCACGGTGGCATCACGAACATGATGGACCGCCTCTCTAACCCGGCCAAGATCCGCGCAACGGAACTCGCCGAAAAGATGAAGAAGATCATGCGTCCGCTCTACTGCGAACACCAGGACAACATCATCTCCGGCAAGTTCAGCCGCACCATGATGGTCGACTGGGAAGCCGGCGACAAGGATTTGCTCAAGTGGCGTGGCGAAACCGGCGAACTCGATTTCGAAAAGGTTGCCGCAACTGACAAGGTCATCACCGAACAGGAATACTTCGACCGCGGCGTTCTCATGACCGCTATGATCAAGGCCGGTGTGGAACTCGCATTCGAAACTATGTGCTCCGTTGGCATCAAGCCGATGAGCGCCTACTACGAATCCCTCCACGAAACACCGCTCATCGCGAACCTCATTGCTCGCAAGAAGTTGTTCGAAATGAACCGCGTGATTTCCGATACCGCCGAATACGGTTGCTACCTGTTTGCCAACAAGTGCGTTCCTCTCCTCGCCGACTTCATGAAGAACGAAGTCAAGCCGGGTGACGTCGGTGCTATCTTCGGTGAAGGTCAGTCTACCGCCGTCGATAACGAAGAACTCATCAAGGTGAACAAGAACATCCGTAACCATCCGGTCGAAGAGATCGGGGCTTGGCTCCGCGATCGTATGTCCGGCATGACTAAGGTCGTCTAAGCTTCGGCTAGCGGCGTTCTCGACCCTCTCGCCGTACGAATGTGTACGGCTTCGGGGTCTGCGGCCTTGCTATCCTCGCTTATACAACCTTATTAAAAGAGCAACCTTCGGGTTGCTTTTTTGCAATTGGCGTTGCTCGGGCGCTCACGTACGTTTTAGTACGCTACGGAAGCTCGCGCTACTGAGACTCCGTGCTTTAGCACGGGAAGTTGGCTTCGCCAACTGTTCGTCGAAGGATGTCGTTACCATGTTTTGTCAGGAACTTGTTCCTGCTACAAAACATAGGTGAGGACCTTGCTATCCTCGCTTATCCAACTTTCGACATCGTTGAAGAACGATTTTTGAAATGTGTGAGCCGAAGCTTTCAAGCGTAAGCTGAAAGTGTAGGCGAGAGTGAGCGCCAGTCGGCGTCTTGTTTAAAATGTAGGCGCGAACGGTCTGTAATTTCGCTAGGTTCCACTTAGCGAGATTTTTTGATTTTCGCAGTATGGTGTTGCCTAATCCTCGTATACGGTTGGGATCACGGTGCCGTGCGGCGTTTTGATTTGCAATTTCCGCTGATATGGTGTGTTTTGGTGTTTTGATTTGCCGGTATGTGGCTTTTTTTTTGCATTTGCCTCAAAAAAAGTTTATTTTAATAATGTATCAAGAGGGGAAAAGTATGATGAAAATTAATCCGCATGAGGTGTTGAAAAAAATGCCCGAGGCGTTTGCCAAGGAGCAGTTTGTCGTTTTTTATCAGCCGCAATATAATCACACGACGGGGACGCTTCTTGGTGCGGAAGCGCTTGTTCGGTGGTTCTCTCCCGAAATGGGGATTGTCTTGCCGGAGAATTTTATTCCGGTGATGGAAGATTTCAAGCAAATTACGGCGCTGGACTTCTATGTTTTTGAGCGTGTTTGTCAATTTTTGCGTCGCCGAATGGATGCGGGTTTGCCCTTGATCCGGATTTCGGTGAACCTGTCTCACTACGACTTGATGAATGCGAGTTTTGTCGATGAGTTTGAAAATGTCAGGAAACAGTACGAGGTGCCTGCGGAATTTATCCATGTGGAAATTACCGAAATCTCAGCGAAAATGGGAATCGACCAGTTGCGCTCCGAGGTCGACAAGTTCCATGCGTACGGCTACAAGGTCCAGCTAGATGATTTTGGCTGTGGTTATTCATCCTTGAATGTCCTGAAAAAAGTGCCGTTCGATATGCTGAAGCTGGACATGAGTTTCCTTTCCGAAGGTTCGGATAGCTCTCGAGGGAACATAATTTTCGAGAGTATGGTGCGCATGGCCAAGTGGCTGAAGCTTCCGGTCATTGCTGAGCGGGTAGAGACAGCCGAACAGGCTGATTTTTTACAGACAATCGGCTGTGACCTTATTCAGGGATTCCTGTATTCTCCGTCGCTGCCCATGGACGGTTTCGAAAGATTGCTGGAACATTGCGATGTCAGTTCTGTCACTTCGTTTGCTTCTGCGATGGACAAAATCGACTCCAACGGCACCTGGAGTCCGGATTCCATGGATGCGCTTGTTTTCAATAACTTTGTCGGTGCGGCGGCCATTATTGAATTCAGGAACGGGAAATGTGAAATCATCCGGATGAATCGGAAGTACCAGAACGAGGTGAGCCAGAGCATGGACGAGCGGGAATTGCTGGCCACGGACCCGCTGACGTTGATGGACAAATTTGGACAGGGACAGTATCTGGAGACGTTGAATCGGGCCATTCGTTCCAGAACGGAGGAAGAATGCGAAACCTGGCGTGTCTACTGCTCGGATCTCTGCGGAAGCGACAAGGTCTGTATCCGGTCGACAATCCGGATGATCGGGGAAAACGGCGGTCGGACCTTGTTCTATGTCTTGGTCCGCAATATTTCTTCGGAAAAGACGTTGCTTTACGATACTGTGGAGCAGGGGATTCGGTTGGGGATTGATGATAAACGAGCGAACGGCTATTTCTGGGAGTATTTTGTCGCGACCAAGGAAATGCATCCGTGCTACCGCTGCCAGCGCGATCTGAACTTGCCTTCGGTGATTCGCAACTATCCTGAGCCGGTCATCGCGAGCGGTCTTTTCCCGCCGGAGTATGCTGAGATGTATCGTGATTGGCATCGCCAAATCGCGGAGGGGGTTCCTGAACTGGACGCCGTGATTCCGCTTACGGAGGCGCGCGTGCCGTTTAGGGTTCATTATACGACCGAATTCGATGAACAGGGCCGCCCCGTGCGCGCCCGTGCGATGGCTTTGCCGATTTTGGAATGATTTCATCGACTGGCGGAGGACGAGTCACTCATGGCAACATGTGTTGCCATTTTTTTTGTTGAATTGTGAAGTGCATTTTCTATCTTTTGCAAAACTCAACAAGGATAGAGAAAATGTGTAAGATCGGATTTGATAATGATGCGTACCTAAGGACGCAGTCCGAGAAAATTCAAGAAAGAATTTCAAAATTTGGCGGAAAACTTTATCTGGAATTTGGTGGAAAATTATTTGATGACCACCACGCGAGCCGCGTACTTCCTGGCTTTGCGCCCGACAGTAAAATCAGAATGCTTGAAAAGTTGAAGGGCCAGGCCGAAGTGGTCATTGCCATCAACGCAAGCGATATCGAAAAGAATAAGGTCCGTGGAGATCTCGGCATTACGTACGATATGGACGTACTTCGTTTGATCGACGCGTTCCGCGGTTACGGTCTTTATGTGAGTAGCGTTGTGCTGACTCGTTTCAAGGGCCAGCCGAGTGCCATTGCGTACCAGAAGAAACTTGAAAAGCTTGGTCTCAAAGTCTATCGTCATTATCCGATTGAAGGCTATCCGGGAAACATACCGCTGATTGTGTCTGACGATGGTTATGGCAAGAATGAATTTGTTGAGACCTCGCGCTCGCTCGTCGTGGTGACGGCTCCGGGCCCGGGCAGTGGCAAGATGGCCGTGTGCCTTTCGCAGTTGTATCACGAAAACAAGCGCGGCGTGAAGGCGGGCTACGCGAAGTTCGAGACGTTCCCGATTTGGAACTTGCCGCTCAAGCATCCGGTGAACATGGCGTACGAAGCCGCGACTGCCGACTTGAACGACGTGAATATGATTGACCCGTTCCACTTGGAGGCCTACGGCAAGACGACGGTGAACTACAACCGTGACGTGGAAATTTTCCCGGTGCTGAACGCTATTTTCCAGCGCATTATGGGCGAGTCGCCGTACAAGAGTCCAACGGACATGGGCGTGAACATGGCGGGCAACTGCATTGTGGATGATGAAACGGTCTGCCATGCGGCTCACCAGGAGATTATCCGTCGCTATTACAATACCAAGTGTCAGGTGCGTAAGGGCAATGCCGAACCGGATCAGGTTTACAAGCTGGAATTGCTGATGGAGCAGGCGCACGTGACTGTCGCGGAACGCCCGGTGATTTCGGCGGCCGTGAAGAAGGCTGAAGAGACCGAAGCTCCGGCGGTAGCGATTGAACTGGAAGACGGTACGATTGTGACGGGCAAGACGTCGGAACTTTTGGGGGCTTCCTCTGCGGCGCTTCTCGATGCGCTGAAGTACTTGGCCGGCATTCCAGATAACATAAAGCTTCTTTCGCCGATGGTCATCGAGCCGATTCAGAATCTCAAGACCAAGCGTCTCGGCCATACGAACCCGCGTTTGCATACAGACGAAGTTCTTGTGGCGCTCTCGATTTGCGCCTTGACGGATTACAACGCAAAAATCGCGATGGAGAAACTGGACCAGCTTCGCGGTTGCGAAGTCCATTCCAGCGTCATCCTCTCGCAGGTGGATGTGGGCGTCTTCCGCCGCCTGGGCGTGAACCTCACGACGGAACCGGCTTACCAGACCAGCAAGCTGTATCACGGCTAATGCTGCGGCTCGCGGTGCGCGGGCTTTGAACGCGTGGACCCGCGGGCTTTGAATGCGTGGACCCGCGGGCTTTGAACGCGTCGGACCCGCGGCGCCCATCTGCGGCTTGCGATGCGAATCGTTTTTCCGGTTGATGACGGGCGATGACGGACCGGCTTCGGAAGTAGAACGTCGCCACTCGACGGACGGATAAAAAACGGGACTGTGATTTGCGTCACAGTCCTTTCTGCGGGGGGCGGTTTCTTGCGGTTGGCTTTTTTTGCTCCACGCTAATCCCGCGACGGGCGGCACCTCGTGTTTCTTGCGGATTACCGCTTCTTCTTACTGCTTTTCGCTTTAGCCTTGGTTCTCGTTTTTGCGGGAGCCGTTTTCTTGGAGTTCGCTTTTTTCTTTGTTGCGGATGGCTTCTGCTTCTTTTTCGCGGGTTGCGAGATGTTGGCTTTTTCGGTTTTTTCTTCTTGCATTTGCGTCTGCAGGTCTACAAATTGTGGAGCGTCCTCTGTGGGCGCATTTACCGCTTCCGGCTCTGGAGAAGGTTCAGTGAAAGTCTCTGCAGGCTGTTCAGGGGTGTTCTCCGTCTTTTCTGAATCGTCCAGGACGAATTCAGAGTCGTCGGCTTCGGTGAAGACTTCCTCTACGACCGTCCGTTCTTCCTTCAGTTCGATTCGGTTGTGTGGGTTGTAAACTTTGTCGCGGAACAGCTCGATGCCGACAGACAGGCGGACGCCCAGTTTTCCGGTGGATATGCGGAAACTCTTGTCGTTGTCCTCAAAGGACTTGAATACGGAGGCGTATTCGTAGTTCACTTCAAGGCCTATTCGGTAAGGAAGTATCACGCCCAAGCCTGCGGCTACGAAAAAGTCAAATGGCCGTTCCCACCAGTTGCCATCGCCCGTGATGAGCGGCAGAACGCCGGCGCGTCCGACGGCATAGGGCGAGACGATGAATTCCGGGTTAATGTTCCCCACGGTAAAAAATCCCCATACGGGAATCGAGGCGGGGACAATTTTAGTGTCATCTTCTTTCAACGGGCTTTTGTAACCTACGCCGAAACCATAACGGAACGGACTGAATTCCGCAGAGAAATTCATTTCGATGCCGGCTAAGAATTGGTATTCGCTTTCCCAATCTCTTTCGGATTTTACGTTTTTTTCTTGGGTGGTGATGTATGCTTCGCTGGGTCCGTAGCCGTTGAAAAGGGGACGGATTTCTATGGCGAACACGTTGGTCGCAATGCTTGCAAGGCATGCAATGGCTAGTTTTCTTGATAATGAGAACATAGAGTGTAGAAAAAATTTTTTTCGCACCAAAAATAATTTTTTTTTCTAAATTTGTACGCTGGTGTAGGTAAAAAAAGAAAGGGTTTAGGAGTATGCTTCTAAGAGCATGGTTTATTTTATTTGTATTCGTTTCTGCGGTCTTCGCGGCGGACCCTTCTGAAATGGATGATTCCCCGTCATTTTCTAAGATTTCAGGCTTGCCTGAGGTTAAAGTCGTTTATCGTGTGACGAACACTGCTGAGGAGTACCGCTTCGTGCATTCCGATGATGGATTGGCCAGTGATACTTTATACTTTTCCTTTATCGCTCCAGCGGATGGCCGCTACGGCATAGTTGTGCGTCCCGAGTATTCGCACGAATCATTGGGATACAGCAAGTGCACTGATGACGATTATACATCCTGTGAAAACGCTCTCGGTGCCAAGGAAAAAGTTGAAGGCTCCTTTGTGGACTCCGTGACTGTTTCCAAGGGGGAAGAAATATGCTTCATTGTCGTGGCCTATAATGATTATGAAGCTGTTCAATGGGTTTCTGTACGCTATACGGACTTGGATGCAAAACGACTTTCCATAAAGATCCTGTCGAATTCTGGCGGTACTGTCAATCCGGCGGATGGCTATGCGGAGGCTCTCCCGAATACGTTTTACCGTATTGAAGGTATGGCAAACGAGTTTGGGTACAGATTTGACTCTTGGACTGTGAAATCTGGCGAGGCGGCCATTGAAGATAAGAATTCTAAAGAGACGTTCGTAACCGTGACATCCGATGCGATTCTCCAGGCGAACTTTAAAAAGGGTGTCGTTCACAGCTTGAGCGATTCTGAAAAGGCGTTTACCTATAGTAAGGATTTCTATTCCGATACGTCCTTCTATAGAGACGGTAAATCTCTCTATAGTGGATATGGAGTTGCGTTGAAATGGACGTCCCCCGACACAGGCTTGTACCTTTTGAATGTTGAAGATTCCGATGGATATTTTTATGTGTATGATTTTGAAACGGACGATTCTTTTAAGACCTTGTCGTCTACCAAGTCATATTCTTATCGTATCAGCGAACAGATTCGTGCTTCGAAAAAAGGCGAGACGTTTTATTGGATCGTCAGTTCAGGGAATACAAAAGAATCCCATACTTTTAAAGCTTCGGTCGTAAAGATGCATCACTTGAGTGTGCTTGCGGATGATAATGGATATTTATATTCGTATTCTTCAATCGAGGTGCCTGCCGGCGTTGACACCACGATTAGCGCCTATGGTAACATCGGGTATCTCTTTAAAAAGTGGAAGGTGGTTTCGGGGGATGTGTCGATTGCGGATGTGAATTCACGCGAGACCACGGCTTCTATAAAGAATGATGCGACGATTAAGGCAACCTTTACCAAGGGGCCTGTTCAAAAAATCAGTGAAGAGAACAGTTCATGGACTTTCAATAAGGACAAGTTCACTGATCATCCGAACTATAATAATTGTGTGCTGATGACTTGGACGGCTCCTGATGAGAGATACTATTTTGTAGAACTCGATCTTAAAAATGAAGCCTATCTGAAAAATTTTAATACCGATTCTACGTTGTTGTATTCTGCTCCGACATACTACTATTCTTCTGGAAAAAATGCCTTTGGTTTTGTGGGCGAATCGGGAGTCGCCCAATATTGGGCTGTGTGTACTAGTTATAAATCCGATAGCGCCGCTTCCTATTCGGTGAAGATTTCAAAGGGATATTCGTTGACTATTGATTTTGATTCGAATAAGGGTACCGTCAGCCCTTCGGATAGTATAAAATTAATCAAGGGACGGGATACGACCATTTCAGCTTCCAGTAAGGTGGGCTATATTTTTGACGGTTGGAATAAGGTCTCAGGATCTGTGTCGATTGAAAGTAACGAGTCGCAATCCACGAATGTCTCCATCAAAGGTGATGCCAAGATAAAAGCCAATTTTAGAAAGGGACCTATCCAGAAAATCGGGACGAAACGAAAAACGTTCACTTTCAATGAAGACTATTTTACGGACTCTCCTGGCCGTGTTCACGAGGTGGCCATGACTTGGACGGCCCCTGATTCCGCTTGGTATTATCTTGAAATTGATCGCTCGGATGAAACCCTTTCTTTGGGGAATCTCGGGATATATGATACGAGTACGACTTTTATCGGAACGACTCAGCGCTATGCTTTGCCTGCCAGTGTATTGTTCCGGGGGGCTGCCGGCATTCCTCAGTACTGGTCGTTCAAAAATTATTCCACTGCGGATTCTAGTCTATCGTTTTCCGTAAAAATCGTGAAAGCGAAAGAATTAAATGTGGTATCGGATGGTCATGGTACCGTAACTCCATCGAACTCCGTTCCTCTCGACGATAGGAAGGATGTGAAGATCTCGGCTGAATCCGACTTTGGATATAAATTCAACGAATGGGTGCAGGTCGAAGGAACTCCTGAAATTGCGAACAGCAAGAGCCGCGTGACGTCCGTGACGGCAGATGGTGATGCGACCGTCAAGGCGACTTTTAGCAAGGGGACGATACAGAGTATCAAAACTTCAAAGAAGAATTTTGTTTTTGCCGAAGACGATTATACCGATACCACAAATTTCGAAAATTTCGTGTTCATGTCGTGGAAGGCTCCGGATACTAACTGGTATTACATAGAGATTGAAGCTGATTCTGCGATTGACCTGCAACTTTACGATTTTGGAACGTCAATCAAGTCCTCGAAAGAACGGTTGACTCAGGATACACGGAAATTCAATTTGGTATTCCAGGGGTCAAAAAACGCCAAACATTATTGGGCGTTGGGGCCTCGTTATGCTCGGGATTCCTTGGTTGGGTTTTCTGCAAAAATCTCCGTTCCGTATGTTTTGACTGTGGAATCTTTCGAGCACGGGCGTGTCTATCCTGAAGGAGCCGTGGTGATGCCCTTTGGTGGGGATACGACGGTCAAGGCCGTTCCATATGGTGGGTATGTTTTTAACAAGTGGAAGGTCACGAAGGGCAAGGCAACGATCGAAGACCCCACGAACGAAGAGACGCTTGTCACGCTGGTCGATAGTGTTTCGGCGATTGAAGCGACCTATGTCATGGACATGACGACGGTGCCGAAACTTGATGTTCAAAGCGTCAGCATCGCGGATCACCCTGAAATATGCAGTATTGTTTCTGTGGTTGATTCCAATAACGGACGCTCCATTTTTGACTTGGATTCCTCGGATTTCGTTTTGTTTGAAGACGGAAAGTCATTACCTGCTACAGTCACGCTCCCGAAGAATATCATGGGGGTATCTGTAGTCTTTGTGGTGGATGAAAGCGGCTCCATTGGCTCGATTCAGGATGCTGCGAGAGAATATGTGACCCGGTTTGTCAATGAGATGGAATCCTTTGATCGGGTGGCCATTATCGGGTATGTGGATACGGTCCGTGTGGTGCAGGGGTACACTTCGAATAAGGATTCGTTGCTGGACGCCATTACCCGCTTGCGCTTTACCGGTGCCTATGAAGATATCGCCCTGGGGGCCTATTCTGGCGTGGAACTTGGTGGTGAACTGGGTGGAGCGAAGGCCATTATCGTGTTTTCGGATGGCATGTCGGACCATAAAAAGTATACCGCTTCCAAGGTTGTGGACCTTGCGGGAATATTCTCGACATCCATCTACACCATCTCTTTCAAGAAGAGCGCTGACTTTATTTCAAGAAAGTCGACAATGTCTAATTATGGTTTTGATATTCTTCAGGAGATGTCGAGTGGAACGGGTGGCCGCTATTATGAAACTGCGGGCATTGAAGAAACTCGAGAAATCCTGGCTGAAATTCGAAATGATTTGCAAACTCGATACAAGGTCTGCTACACGACGCCGGACACCATTATCAATGGGGATATCCATCATATCAAGATCCGCGCCAGTTACCGCGGTAAGACGACGGCCGATACGGCCGACTGGCTAGAGGACTTTTTGCCGCCGAAGGTACGCTTGAGCGAAAAAACGGCGAAACTGGTGGGCGAAACTTTGAAAACGGATTCTTTAACCGTCAGTGTCTATGTTTCTTCCAGGTTGCCGATGAATTCCGTGAAGCTTTATGCTCGTACAAATGGAACGACATCCGTTTTTTCCACCTATTCCATGAAACACGTCAAGGATAGTCTGTGGACGGTTTCTATTCCTCCGTCAGAACTTCACATCCCCGGGATTGATTTCTACGTGACCGCCACGGATAGTCTGTACAAAATAGGAAACGCTCCCAATGTGTTTGATCCGTCGGGTCTTCCGTATACCGTCTATATCAAGAATTTGCCGGCATCCATCAAGCTTGAATCGGAAGGTTGCGTGGATACCACTGAAGCCGAGGTGGATTTAAGCTTCAAGATTACCGATAGGGATGGCGTTGACTCTGCAAGAATCAGTTTCAGGAACGGCAGCAAGAAGTCGTTTACGACCATGGCGTTGAAACAACGCAGAAAGGGCAGTAGCTTCTGGAATGTGACGGTTCCCACCAAGGCGTTTGGTGGAAAAGACCTGGAATACTATGTGGAGGCGTTCGACAATCAAGGCGTTGTCACGCGGTGGGGAACGACGGAAAATCGCGTTCTGAAAGGATGCGAGAATAATAATGCCGATGATGAAAAGGATATCATCAAGATTGTGAATGGCGACGATTCCGGAAAACCCATCGTCAGGTCAACGAAAAAAATCAAGTTGACGTTGGAGAGCCAGGACTTTACGGATGAACTGGATACGCTTGAAGTTTCTCTTTTCTGCCTGGAATCGGGCGATATCGAAAGTAAGCTTCTGTTGGCTGAGAAGAAGAAGGGATACTACGAGATTACGAAGAGCGTCGTGAAGAATGAATATTCTCCTAAGCGTAATGATGGAAAAATCTCCTGCGAAGCCCGGGATACGCTTGTGGCGGAATTCATGGATCCTGTGTACAAGACGGTTGCTCGCGACACGGTTGTCATTACGGAATCTGTCGTGGCGACGTATCGTTTTCTGGACAAAGCCGGAAAGGTTGATTTGGACTCCGTGGAAACCTCCGACAGCATTGCCTTTACCATTCGTGTCACTGCCGAGGGCAAGTCGACGCAAATTCGGGATACCATCAAGGTGCTGCTTTTCACCGATGCTGGTGATACGATTGAAGTAAAGGCTGTGGAAACCGGTAAAAATACTTCGCAATTTGAATATAAGTCTGCCTTCTATTTTGCCGGAGATGAAGACGAAATGAGAAGCGACCGCCTTGACGCTATCTTTGATTACGAGAAAAACTATAACCGCGTGAAAATCTTTGCGGGTGTTCGAGAAGACGAGTCATCCCTGAAGTCCCGCGATTCCCTGATTATATTCTCCCATTACGTGGGGGCGGATTATGCTGAAATTTACGACCGAGATCAGGATGGTCAGGCCGATTCCTTGCGCATCCACTTTATTGAACCTCTTGCCGGGAACATCGTGAGCATTGATTCCGTTTTTTGGAATAACGATGGTCAGGACTGGAGAAAGGTTTCCAAAAGTGAAATGCGGCTGAGTCGCGATTCCCGTTGGGTGGAGGCCATCGTCAGGGAACCGTTCGAATATGGTGTCACGGCTGTCGACAAGAACAACGATGCGTATTTGCGAATGAGAAAGACCAAGTCCGATCATCATCAGAAGGTGAAGATCCTCGACAAGGTGGGCGCGGTTCCGGTGAAAGCCATCAAGCATCCGGGACGAGTTCCGACTGTGGACTATATTCAAAAATCTTACACGGTTCCTCCGGATACGTTGTATATAGAAATGCCTGAGGTGCTTTCTTCCGAAAACGGGAGAAACGCTTGGAAGAACCTGTTCCGCTATTCAAAGAGTTGCTCTGACACCGTCACCATGAATTTGCGAATTCAGGGAGAGCCCAAGATCGATAAGTCGGGTAGGGAATGGCGGATTATACTTCAGGACCGCGGCGTTTTTGTCGATGGCTGCGTTCGCACGAATCCGGATTCTAAATACGTCGATGACCAGATGAACGTTGTGGGCGTTGGCGGCGTATCGATTGGCGGCATGAATAGCGATAAGTATATTTACGAGGCTGCGTCTAACTATAAACTCACGAAGGCGGATAAATCGCCCAAATGGATTCCTCCTGGAGAAAAGAGGTGGACGAAGGTTCCTGATTCATTGCAGACGGTCCGCATCGCTGCTATCGCACCGTACAAGGCGCAGATTGTTATTTACGACAACCTGTCCAACGTGGTTGCTTCGTTTAGCCAGACCTTTACCCAGGAAGAAATGGATATGGATGCTCGCGGAAACGGCTATGACCTATCCAAGATTGGGTTCCTGTACTGGGACAAGCGCAGCTCCGAAGGACGCTTGGTGGGCAACGGCGTGTATATCTGGAGAATTGACTTCAAGTTCAATGATGGCCATAAGGAATACAGGCTTCTCAAGACCGGTGTCATGCGTAACCAGTAGAAGATTCGGCTGAAAGCGGCGCTTGAACGAGGCCGTTTCGTTATAAATACAAAACACGCCCGGTGAAAACCGGACGTGTTTGCTTGTATTCAACTCGCGTCTTGAATTTACAGACGAGCAAGCGGTTTTATTTAGCCGCGGCGGTCAGAAGCTTGGTAATCGCACTGACGTATTCCGCCGGGTTCGGGAGCGGACTTCCTTCGGCGAGGAGTGCCTGGCCGTAGAGGGCCTTCGGCCAATCGCCCAAGTCTTCCTTCGCTTCGGCCTTCGCCTTGAGCATTTCGCAAATCGGGTGCGTCGGGTTGATTTCCAGGATGCGCTTCGACTTCTGGAAGTTCTTCTGGCCCATGGCCTTCATCATGCGTTCCATCTGGGCGCTCATGGCGTCTTCGCTCGTGACGAGGCAGCAGGGGCTATCCTTGAGGCGGCTGGAGACGCGCACTTCGGAAATGTCCTCGTCGAGAATCTTCTGGAGGTTTTCGCAGAGGCCCTTGAACAGGCCCTTGTTCGCTTCTTCGGCCTTCTTTTCGTCGTCGGTCTTTTCGAAATCGACGTCGCCCTTCGAGATGTCGTGGAACTTCTTGTCACCGAATTCGAGGAGGCTCGTCATCATGAATTCGTCGATGCCGTCGCTCATGAGGAGGACTTCGTAGCCCTTCGCCTTGAAGGCTTCGAGCATCGGGTTACTCTTCACGGCGTTCTTGTCGCCAACGAGGTAGTAGATTTCCTTCTGGCTTTCGGGCATGCGCTTCACGTATTCGTCGAGGCTCACGAGGGCGTCGCCTTCGGTCTTCGTACTTTCGAAGCGGAGGAGCTTCTTGAGTTCGTCAAGATGTTCCCAGTTCATGTAGAAGCCTTCCTTCAA
>JAZLMK010000088.1:0-11039 GCA_045598645.1 Fibrobacter sp. | reverse complement strand
CGTAGGCCGGCCCTTTTCCATAGAGCGATAAAAAAGGGGAGAGAATCCCTCGAAGAGGGTTCGACTGGAATTTTTCACATGTGAACGAAGAGAACATACCTGAAAAATTCCAGAACTTGAGGCGAGAGCCTCAAGCCCGGAGGATTTTTAATCCCTTAAAAAACGCAAATTCCCATAATGGCGCTGTTGTGTTTACGTAAACACAAAAAGCGAAAACCCTTCTATTTTTGATAGGTTTGCCTCATTTTTACTTATATATTCTAATACGGTTGTTTTGGAGAATCATTTAATAGGAGTCCGTATGTTTGGAAAAATTACGATGGCAGGAATCGCTGCAGTGGCCGCTTTTTCCGGGCTTTCTTTCGCCGAAAACTACAACTGGGGAAACGTCCGCTTCGATGGCGGCGGTTTCGTGAGTGCCGTTCTGCCGAGCCCGGCTGTGGAAGGCCTCGTGTACGCCCGTACCGACGTGGGCGGCGTTTACCGTTGGGATGCTAAGAACAACCGCTGGATTCCCTTGATGGACTGGGTCAGCCAGAACGATGTGGGCCTCCTGGGCACGGAAGCCATTGCGCTTGACCCGACGGACCCGAAAAAAATCTATGTGCTTGGCGGTACAGGCTATTTTAGCGACGGCCGCACCGCGGTGCTTCGCAGCAGCGATTTCGGCGACACCTGGGATACTTCGTACGTGGAATTCGGCGCGCACGGCAACGGCATGGGCCGCCAGACAGGCGAAAAGTTGGCCGTGGACCCGAACAAGCCGAGCATCGTGCTTTGCGGTAGCCGCAGCAAGGGCCTGTACAAGAGCGAGGATTCCGGCAAGACGTGGGCGAGCCTTTACAAGGTCGCGACTTCCGATGCGACGGGTTCCAGCCTCAACAACGTAAACGGTGTGGCTTTTGTGCTGTTCGATGCTACGAGTAAACTTGCCGACGGTAGCACCGGCACGATTTATATCGGTACGTCCGAGACGAAGGACAATTTCCAGGTGAGTAAGGACGGCGGCAAGACCTGGACGAAAATCGCGGGCGGCCCGAGCGGCCTTATGCCCCATCGCGTTAAGATGGTGGGCTCGGATATGTACATCACGTTTACCGATGGCCCCGGCCCGTGGAGCATTACCCGCGGCGCCTTCTACAAGTACAATACCGCGAGTGGCGCCTGGACGGACCTCACCCCGATGGAGGATGATGGCAGCGCCAAGGTGACGTTCCCCTTCGGTGGCGTGGCGATTGACCCGAAGGATCCGAAGCATATCGTGATAAGCACGATTTGCCACTATGGCGAACGTTACCTGTACAAGGACGGCAAGGATAACTGGGGCGACAAGATTTACGTTTCGACGGACGGCGGCGCCACTTGGAAACATGGCCAGGACGGTGAAACCGTGAACGTGGACGAACAGGACAACAAGTGGATTCACGGGAATGCCATCCACTGGGCGGGTTCCGTGGAGTTCGACCCGTTCGATTCCAAGAAAGTCTGGGTCACGAGCGGTAACGGCGTTTTCCAGACGGACGATATTACTGCTGAACACCCGGTTTGGAAGTTCCAGTCCAGGGGCATTGAAGAGACAGTCCCGCTTGACATCATAAGCGTTCCTGGAGGCCCGCTGGTGACTGCCATCGGCGATTACGACGGAGCCGCCTACACGGACATAACCAAGAGCACCGAGCGCCACATGCCGAACGTGGGCACGACGCAGAGTTTGGGTTACGCTCCGCTTTCGAAATCGTTTGTGCGTACGGGCGTGGTTACGGAATACCTGCAGTACGAAAGCATTAATCACAATTTGATGTACCGTTCCGACGATAACGGCGCTACTTGGACGCAGCTTGAAACGACCTTGAAGGGGCCGCAAGGCTTGGTGGTGCTTTCGGCGGACGGCAAAGTGATTCTGCATAGGCCGGACATGAGTTCCAAGACTTACCGCTCGACGGATAATGGCGCCACCTGGACCGATGTTGCCTTGGATGGCGGCCAGACGCAGAATTCCCGCATCGTGGCGGACCCCGTGAATCCGGATGTGTTCTACGTGGTGGATGCGCAGGCGTATCTGTACCGTTCAAGTGACGCGGGCAAGACTTTCGAAAAGTACGGCGCACGCCTCAGCAACGAAAGTGCAAGCGAATACTACAACGGCGGCGGCCTTATCCGCACGGTTCCCGGGAAGGAGGGCCATTTGTGGGTGCCCATGGACCAGGCGCAGGTCTGGCTTCCGAAGGGTTTCAGCGAAAATGGTCTTGCCTATTCCGAAGACGGCGGCAAGTCGTGGATTCGTTGCGCGGGCGCCTCTACCGCGATTTCTGTTGGCATCGGCAAGGCGAAGGATGGTGCGGATTACGAGACGGTCTTTATCTGGGGTGCGGCAAAGAGCGGTGACCCGATTGGCATCTACCGCAGTACCGACAAGTGCACGACCTTTGAACGCGTGAACGATGACGCCCACCAGTACGGCGGCCCCGGCAACGGGAACTTCGTGCAGGGCGACATGAACAACTTCGGCGTGGTGTACATGAGCACGGTCGGTCGCGGAATCGTTGTGGGCGCTCCGGAAGACACCAAGTTCGTGGAAGTCACGGACCCGACGACACCGGAAGTTGGACCGGATGCAAATCCGCTGAATGCGTCGCACGGCATGGCGAACGTTTCTTTGCAAATCAGGAATCGCGATTTGCAGGTGACCGTGCCGACAGTAGGCAAGGTTGAACTTGTCGGCGCAAATGGCAAGGTGGCGTTCTCGGCCGACGTCTTTGCGACAACTAGCGTGAGCCTCAAGAAAGTTCCCGCCGGTCGCTATATCGCCCGCGTGAAGAATGCAAACGGCAAGGAACTGGCGAAGAAACTTGTGAGTGTGAAGTAAAGTTTCGTGTGGAATCGAAAAATGAACATCCCGGATTTTTTCGGGGTGTTTTTTGTGTATATATTTATGACATGATCAAGTCTTTAACCAGTGCTTTGAATAATGTCCTTCTAGGCAAAAATGATACCGTGGAACTTTTGGTGATGGCGCTCCTTGCCGATGGCCATGTACTGATCGAGGATGTCCCGGGAACCGGCAAGACCACCTTGAGCAAGGCCTTGGCTGCTGCTGTTGGCGCCGACTTTGCTCGAATCCAGTTTACTCCGGATTTGCTACCGGCGGATGTTACCGGCGGCGCTGTGTACAATGCGAAAACTGGCGAGTTCGATATAAAAAAGGGGCCGGTGTTTACCCAGATTTTGCTGGCTGACGAAATCAACCGTGCATCTCCCAGGACGCAATCGTCGCTTTTGGAGGCCATGGAAGAACGTCAGGTTTCGTTGGAAGGCGAGCGCCACAAACTCCCTGCGTTGTTCATGGTCCTTGCTACAGAAAATCCTGTGGAATTCCATGGAGTGTTTCCATTGCCCGAAGCTCAGATGGACCGCTTTATGGTTCGCATCTCAGTCGGTTATCCGACGGAAGAAACGGAACTTGAAATCCTGCGCAGCCATCGCGAAGGTCGCCCTATCGATAATGTTACTGCAGTGACCACACCGGATGAAGTTTTGAAGGCGCGCGGTGCCGTGCAGAAAATTCATGTGGACGAATCCCTGGAGCGCTATGTGGTTGCTCTCGTGCAGGCTACACGCAATGATGGCGGCGTTCGTTTGGCGGCAAGTCCGCGGGCGGGCCTGAATCTTATTCGCATGGCGCAAGCTTGCGCCTTTATGGAAGCGCGCGATTTTGTGAATCCCGACGATATCCAGAGGGTATTTTTCCCGGTGATGGGGCATCGTGTGTTTGCCAAGGATAGCGCCAATCCTGATGCCTCGCGGACAATTTTGTCGGGTATCCTGAAAAAAGTGAGTATTCCGAAATAATGTCCTTTGTCTCCTGGTTTGTGAATAGCGTACCTCGCGCGCCAAGGCGTGCTGGACTCCTGATGTCTATTTACTACTTGTGGCAGGAGTATTTTACGCCGGCAGGGCGTGCCGCAGCGGCTCTTTTCCCGTTGTCCATGGCGCTAGGGATGGTTCCCGGTTTTTGGGCTGCCTGGGTGTTTTGCGGTTTGGATTTTCTTTTGTTCCTGGGAATGATTCTTTCGCTGTTCACCTCGTGCAAATTGAACTACGTGGCCATTGAAAATGTGACGGTCTCGCCGGTTTACGAAGGCGATGTGGCTACAGTTTCTGCAGAAGTCGGGGTGGGGGGTGAATCCGCCGTAAACGCCGTGGGCAAGAAACGTGGATTTTTTCGCAAGAACAATCGCCTGGATGCTGTACAACTTTCATCGTACAGGATGGATCCTTCGTTGAAGGTGGAACCTTCAGGATTTGTGCAGGTTACAAGGGAGGACGGCTTAAAAAAGTTGGAGTGCACAATCCAAACGAAAAGTCGAGGAGCGTTCCCTTTGAAAAAGGTGGCCGCGAATGTTCCCGAAATCATGGGCTTGATGTGCTGGCCGTATCCTTATCGGGGCTCTGCCGAATTGTTGGTTTATCCGCGCCCTTTGAAGGTTGTGAATTTCCCCTTTTTAACAGCCGGGTCGAGCGGAATGGTGTTTGCTCCGCTGTTGATGCCGAGCCTTACCCGCGGCATGAATTTCGTGGGCGTGAGGGAATATCGGGAAGGGGATGCTCTTCGCGATTTGCACCATCGGGCCTTCGCCAGGTATGGTCGCCCATTCACCAAGGAATTCGAGACGGAGCGAGGGGCTGGCGTTGTTCTTGTTCTTGACACGGCGGCCTCTTCTTTTGTTGAACGCCAGTATCTGGAGTCGGCCATTCGTTTGACGGCAGGCATTGGACATTGGCTTTTGGAAAGGAACGTGCTGGGACGTTTCTTCATCGACGACGAGGAAGTTCCTGTTGAAAATCTGATGGATGCCTTGGCCCGAATTCCTGCCGCAGATATTCTCGCTGCTAGAAAGAATGCGCCGTGGTCTCCGGCGGCCCGCCCCATGGACCCGGTTTTACGCGTGGGCTTGTTTGTCAAGGAAGATCCGCTAGTCCAAAAGCATGTGGTGGTCACGCGTTTCAGAGGTGCCACCCCTGCAAATGGCGAGTCCAGTTCCGACAGTGTTTTGTTCGTTGATGCCAAATCCGTTGGCGGAGTGTCCCTATGAAAAAAGAGATTGTGGACATTCGCTACGTAGCAAAGATTCTTTTTTTGATTCTTTCTTCTTTTAACTTGGGTCATACATTTGAAGTCGTTTGGCTTGGACTGGTTTTCGCGGTGTATTTTGTAGTCGTGGGCGTTGTCAACGCAACCAGCCGCAGGGAATTTTCAAAGCGTCCCAAGTACAGCAAGATTCCTGCATATGGAGCCATTGTCCCGTTGGCGCTTTACTGGGTCATGACTCCGGGTGTAGAAAGCGGCGTGAATCCGACCATGGTTTTCTTGCCGGGATTGTATTTGCTTTTTTTGGCCGCCTTGCAGGAACGGAGTCGAGGACATGGCGGTTTTGAATCTTTTGTGGCCTTTGACGGAATCGCCGCATTGCTTTTTGGCATGTTCCTTGTGCCAAGGGGCTGGGCGGGAACTGGTTTTGCAGGATTGCTCCTGGCCTTGTTTGCCTACAGTCGTCGTGGAACGGCTTGGTACAAGTATCTGCTTTTTGGCGTCCTGATTGTGGTTTTGAGCGGAATTTCGTATGGCGGCTGGCGTTATTGGCGAACGCATCGCTATGAATACGGCTCCCGCATGGCCGACGACTACTATCAACGCGAGCGGGTCATGGGTTTTGGCAATGTGGCTGCGTTGGGCAGTTTTCGTTCCAATTACCTGTCCAAGTACAACAACCAGGTCGTGCTTCGAGTGTGGGATTCCCTGCCGTCGAAATATATGAAGGCCGCAAGTTATGAAAAGTATGTGGCGGGCATTTGGAAACCTCCGATAAAACCCGCAAAGACATTGGTGCCGGCCTATTACCAGGTGGACTACGCCGTGCTTGAAGTGGGGGATTCCCTGACCAAAAGTGAGGAATCCCGGGACGCTCGCCGTTCTGTCCGTCAGGTTTGGGTGCAATCTACGCTGGACAATTTTGGCTTCGCCTTCGCCCCTTATGGGGCCGTGGGCTTTGCCGCCAAGGATGTCGACTCCCTGCATTATTTTTCTGGGGGTATGGTCAATGGCTTGAATAAAAATGGTAAGCGCTCCGATTGGTATTATTTTGCCTGCGACAAAACTGGCGCTCTTGGCAATTGCGAGATTCCCGATTCCTTGTTGGCTTATACAGATGGCGACCTGCTTGTCGGAAAACGCTACGAGCCCTTGATAGATTCCGTTGTGGAAATCATGGGCTTGGAAAACGTCGATAGCGGCCAGGTGAAAAATCTGGAGCGGATGCTGGCCTATTTCAAGGACGAATTCACCTATGCGTTGCAGATTCCGGGGCTTGAACGCTATCGTGGTGCCAGCGCCGACGCTTCGAAGGATCCCCTGTCGGTTTTCTGGCATGCAAAGCAGGGCTTTTGCGAATATTACGCTACCTTGGCGACACTTGCATTGCGCCGTGTCGGAATTCCCGCTCGCTATGTGACTGGCTTCGCGAATCCGGAAGTGGTGGTGGGCAGGCCCTATGCTGTTTTTCGCCGCAGGAGTTCTCATTCATGGGTTGAGGCCTTTGTGGATGGTCGCTGGGTAATCTTTGACCCCACGCCGCCCATGCTTACTCCAATGGGTTCTGAACTCGGCTGGCTGAACGCCAAGTGGGAAGGACTGAGTGGCCGTATGGCTCGCATCATGCATTTTCTAAAGGAAGGCGAATGGCGCCGCACGGTAGACAGTTGGCAAAACTACACTCAGAAGATTGCCGACGGAGTCGCCATTTATGTGCTTCTTGTGATTGCCGTAGTGGCTTTTGCGGTATTGAAGTTGCGTTCTATTTTAAGAGGGCGGAAGTCTTCCGTGATTTCACCAAAGACGACTGCAGCCCTTGAATGGGCACGAAAGCTTTCTGGTGCAGAAAAGTTCTTTGCCCGTGTGGGTCTCCATCGTGCGCCTGGCGAAACAGTGGGCCGTTTCGAGATTCGCGTTGAACAGTTCGTAGAAAACATTTTGCAGAACGCTCCCGCCGAAAAATTAAAGGCGGCTAAGGTCGATTCGTTGAAGCGCAATTTGCAAGTCTTGCAGGACTACGAAAAGAATCGCTGGGCGTAGATAAAAAAACGCTCCGTCCAGGAGCGTTTTTTGCAAAGGAATTGTAATGCCGATTACGAAAGTTTCATGTCGGAAAGGCGGGCTTTTTCGACGGCGTCGAATTCGTCCTGGATTTCCTTGCTCGGTTGCTTGGTGCAGAGACTCACGATTACGATGGTCGCGAAACTGAGCACAAAGCCCGGCACGAGTTCGTAAATCTGGAAGATTTCTGCGCTGAGGCTGGAGAGGTAGAACTTCCACACGAAAGTCGTGATGCCACCGACGAGCATGCCGCTGATGGCTCCCTTGAGCGTCGTACGCTTCCAGAAGAGGGCGAGGAGGACGAGCGGTCCGAAGGTGGCGCCGAAGCCGCCCCAGGCGAAGCTCACGAGGCTCATCACCACGTCAAGGAAACTCTTGCCCTGCTTGACGCCTTCCGCGCTCGGGGCACCCTGCATGGCGACGATTACTGCGATGATGGCGATGACGGCCACGATAATGCGGCTGACCCACATGACTTCCTTGTTGCTTGCGTTCTTGCGGAAGATGTGCTTGTAAAGGTCGTTACTGAAGGCGGAGGCGGAAACGAGAAGCTGCGAGTCTGCGGTACTCATGATGGCGGCGAGGATTGCTGCCATGAGAATGGCTGCTACAGCCGGGTGGCAAAGGGCCTGGCAAAGAATCATGAAGATGCGTTCAGGGTCGCTTACCGTGATGCCGTTCGCTTCGACGTAGTAGCGTCCGAGGAGGGCAATCATGATGACGGCGCCGAGGCAGACGGTGACCCAGGTCATGGCGATGCGGCGGGAATCCTTGATTTCTTCGGCGTTCTTGATGCTCATGAAGCGCACGAGGATGTGCGGCATGCCGAAGTAGCCGAGGCCCCAGGCGAGGCTCGAAACGAGGGAAATGAGGCCGATGGCCTTGCCTGTCGATGCGTTCGTGAACAGGCTCATCAGGTACGGGTTCTGGGCGTTCACTGCGTCCATGGTCATGGCAAAGCCGCCGGATTCACCCATGATGATGGAGGGAATCACGAGGACTGCGATAAGCATCATTGTAGCCTGCACGAAGTCCGTCCAGCACACGGCGAAGAAGCCTCCCATGAACGTGTAGCTCACCACGACGACAGCGCCGAGGATAAGCCCTGTAGTATAGCTCATGCCGAAAATGGTCCCGAAAAGTTTAGCGCAGGCGACGAAGCCGGACACTGTGTAGAACAGGAAGAATGCGAGAATGAAGATGGAGGCGATGACGCGGATGATTCCCTTCTCGTCGCGGAAACGGTTCGAAAGGAAGTCCGGCAGGGTGATGGAGTCACCGCAGAAGTGCGAGTACTTGCGCAAACGGCGACCGACGATTTTCCAGTTGAAGTAGGTGCCAATGACAAGGCCAATGCCAATCCACGCTTCCGAGAAACCGCTCACGAAGATGGCTCCCGGGAGACCCATGAGCATCCAGCCGCTCATGTCGGAAGCCTGGGCGGACATGGCCACGACCCACTTGTTCATACCGCGGTTGCCGAGGTAGTAGGCGTTCAGGCTGTTGGCCTTTTTGGAGAAGTACGCCCCGATGCCTAGCATCATGAGCAGGTAAAGGATAAATATGGTTAATACCATTGGGGTATGCCTCCATGAAAATTGGTAAGGGAAGAATAGAAAAATTTTTGCACGCTTTTCCCGTAAATAAATCAAATTTGTGCGTTTTTGGGGCCGAATTCCAAATTTTGGAGTTGTAAAACAGAACAACACGTAAATATCTTTAAACATACTTGGGCGGAATGCGTAAATCTATTTTAAGACAAGCGAATTTGGTTTTTGGAGAATTCTATGATAAAAAGACTTGTTTTATCATGTGGTTTTGCGGCAGGTATATCCCTGGCGCAAACTGTTGACCTGCCTATCGTTTTCGTTGACACCAAGTCGAAGTGTCTCGATAACAAGGTCAGTGAAAAAATTCCTGCAACCATGAGGGTTCTTGACGGAGCTACGAACAACGTAGCGGATAGCGCCAAGGGCACTCTTTACGATATCGGCATCAAGGTGAGAGGACAGTCCTCCGCCATGTTCCCGAAGCCGGGCTACAGCGTTGAAGTTCGCGATGCGCAGGGCGAAGGCATCGACGTGAGCATGTTCGGGCTTCCACCTTCCGACGATTGGGTTTTCCATGGACCGTACGTGGACAAGAGCATGATGCGTAACTCGCTTGCGCACTGGCTCTTTAGGCAGGCCGGCCGCTACAGCCCCCGCACCAAGCATTTCGATCTTTACATCAACGGCGTGTACCGTGGCGTTTACGTGCTTATTGAAAAAATCAAGCGCGACAAGTACCGTGTGGACGTGAGCAAGTTGAAAGAAACCGACATTAGCGGTGACGACGTCACTGGCGGCTATGTCTGGGCGTTTGACAAGACCGGTACAAATACCGGTGGAGCAGGTAGCGGAAGCGTCAACAACGAGGGCTTTGCCACTGGCGATGGCTTGAATGTCATTCTGCACTATCCCAAGAAGGAAAATATCCAAAGGGAGCAGGAAGAATACCTGAAAAAGTACCTGAACGATCTTGAAAATCTGTTCAAGAACGGCGGTAACGGTAATGGTTACGACAAGTACGTGGATGTCGGTTCCGCTGTAGACTACGTTTTGCACGAAGAAATTACCAACAACGCCGACTCCTACTGGTGCAGTTTCTTCTTGCACAAACCGAAGGACAGCAAGGGCGGAAAAGTGACGCTCGGCCCCCCGTGGGATTTCAACCTTGCCATGAGCAACGGGACCGCTCCTGAAAACGGCGGAAACAATAACGGCGGCTGGAACATGGGCATGGGTATGGGCATGGGAAACGGCTTTGGAAGTTCGGGCACTACAGGTTGGCAGATTGAAAACAGCAGTAAGCAGGGGGGCGGTTTTGGCAGCTCCCTGAAGATGCCCAACTGGTTGGCTGGAATGTGGAAAAACAATACCTTCCAGAGCGAACTCAAGAAGCGCTGGGCGGAGCTCCGCAGTGGCGTTTGGCACTCTAAGACCTTGGACGTCTATCTCGACTCCATGAAGGTTTACCTGAAAAACGCCGCCGACAGAAACTTCAAGCGTTGGCCGAATCTCGGCCAGTCCAGCGGCCAGTACGACCCGGATCCGGAGCCGATGAAATACTGCAACCAGAGCCAGGGCGGCAACAATGGCGGCTGGGGTGGCTTCGGTGGCTTTGGTGGCGGTATGCAGATGCCCATGGGCGGCTACAACGCCGATACCTGGGATGGCGAAGTGGAACATCTCCGCAAGAAGATGAAGGAAAGAATGCAGTGGATGGACCAGCAACTTGGATTCACTGAACCTGCCGCACCCATCGTGTTCGAGCCTGTAATTCATGAACCGAATTGGCAGGCGGAAGAAGCCGAGAAAAACGGTTCCGAGAATTCCCACGAACAGAATAACAACCAGAATAATAACCAGAATAATAACCAGAATAATAATGGCAATCAGACGAACCCGTTCTGGCCGGGCATTGGAACGCAGAATATCGGCATGGACGATTTCAGCAGACTTTCCCCGACGAATTTCTTTGTCGTGAACGGCAATCGTCTTGACGTGCAGACGGATATCGGAGGCACATTTGCCTTGATCGACTTGAACGGATCGGTATTGTTCAAGACTCGTGTCAAGACTGGGCTTACGACTTTGAAGATTCCAGCCAAGGCTATGAACAGGCACTGGATTGCTACGCTAAACGGCAAGATGCTCTCGAAGTAATTTGCACCTGAAAAAAAGAAGCCAGCTTGAAAGAGCTGGCTTTTTTGTATAAAGAAAACCACCCGCTAGGCGGGTGGTTCCGTAAAAGCCTTCTGGCGGTCATGAGAAAAAGAAATCCTTTGACTAATATTGAGATGCGGTCTGCCAACTGCATCACAATAAAATCAAAGGATCAAAATGAA